>JBBIOL010000060.1:0-20406 GCA_037443385.1 Anaeromyxobacteraceae bacterium | reverse complement strand
GCGACCAAGGTGTGGCCGGCCGTGCGGTTCGCCGAGGTGGCCGACGGCCTCGCCGCCCGGGGAGCGAGCATCGTGCTCGCCGGCGGGCCGGGGGACGCGGACGCGCTCGCCGGGTTCCGCGCCGCGCTGCGGGCCCCGGTGGCCGGCGACCTCACCCGCCTCCCGGTGGACGGGCTGGCGGCGGGCCTGGCCTCGGTGGACGTGCTCGTCTCCTGCGACTCGGGCCCCGTGCACCTGGCCGGTGCGGTGGGCACGCCGGTGGTGGCGGTCTTCGGTCCCACCTCCCCGGACCGGTGGGGACCCGTGCCGCCCGGCCGGGTGGTGCGCCTGCCCCTGGACTGCGCGCCGTGCTCGAACCACGGGGGCAGGACCTGCCCGGAGGGGCACCACCGCTGCATGGTGGACCTCCCCGCCGCAACGGTGCTCGCGGCGGCGGAGGAGCTCCTGGCGCGCGACCCCGCCTGACCGCGCCCCGGCGCCGTCCGCAGGCGGAGCGGGACGTCAGCCGGCGGACCGGACCGCCGCGGCCAGCTTCGCGGCCCGCTCGGCGACCTGGGCCTCCGACCACCCGAGCGCGATGGGCGTGGAGATGGCCCGGCTCATCACCGCGTCCGAGACCGGGAAGGGCCGCCCGGCGAGCGCGGTGAGCGCCTCGCGCAGGTGGGCCGGGAGCGGCGAGAAGGAGGAGGCCGACTTCAGGTGATCCCAGCGGCGCAGGTAGTGCCAGTTGTTGTCGTACCAGTACATGGCGGGGATGCCCGCGCCCTGCATGGCCCGCGCGGCGGCCCGGGCGCGCCCCTCGTCGGGGAGGAAGAACGACAGGAACGACGCGCTGTCGCCGGCCGGATCGGGCAGGCGCCGGAAGGTGACGCCCGGCACCGCGGAGAGCGCCTCGCGCAGGGCGGCCTTGTTCCGGCGCTGGATCGCGAGGAAGCGGTCGAGCTTGCGGATCTGCGCGAGCCCGACCGCGGCGTGGAGCTCGGAGATGCGGAAGTTGTAGCCCAGCGCCGGGTGCTGGTCGGCGCCCCGGTCGATCCCCAGGTGATCGTGGCCGTGGTCGCCGAACTGGTCGCACCGGCGCGCGACCTCCGCGTCGGAGGTGACCACCGCCCCGCCCTCGCCGCAGGTGATGGTCTTCACGAAGTCGAAGGAGAAGCAGCCGGCCCGGCCCACGGTCCCGAGCGCCTTGCCCTTCCAGGTGCCGCCGGTGGCCTGGCAGGCGTCCTCGAGCAGCGCCATCCCCTTCTCGCGGCAGAGCGCGTCGAGCGCCCCGAGGTCGGCCATGGCGCCGCACATGTGCACCGGCATGATCACCCGCGTCCGCGGCGTGCAGGCGGCGCGCGCCGCGTCCGGCGAGAGCGTGAGCGTGTCGTCCACGTCGGCGAGCACCGGGGTGGCGCCCACCGACAGGACCGCCTCGAAGCTGGCCACGAAGGTGAAGGTGGGCATCACCACCTCGTCGCCCGAGCCCACGCCGAGCGCGGCCAGCGCCGTGGTCAGCGCGGCCGTGCCCGACGACACCACCTGCGCGTGGGCGGCCCCGGTCCGCCGGCAGAGCTCGGCCTCCAGCTCGCGGGCCTTGAAGCGCCCCTTCCTCGGGCCGTCGAAGCCGTAGCGCATGAGGATGCCGGTCTCCAGCACCTCCTCCACCTCGCGCCGCTCCTCGGCGCCCCACATCTCGTATCCGGGCATCGCCCCTCCTAGAGCCGCTCGTAGAGCGCGCGCAGCCGCTCCGGGGTCATCTGGCGCTTCCAGTCGTCGCCGAGCACGTTCTGCCAGAGCGGCGCCATGCCCAGCGAGACCTCGATCATCTTGTCGATCCGGGCCGGCGGGAGCCCGGCCACGACGCCGCGCGGGATCTCCACGCCGGCCTTCTCCGCCATGATCCGGAAGTCGCGCACGCCCTCCGGGTAGAACTCCTCGAGCACCTGCATGGCGATGCAGTTGCCCTCGCCGTGGTGGGTGCCGAGCACGTAGCCGAGCCCGTAGCTCATGGCGTGGGCGGCGCCCACCTGGGAGTAGGCGATGGACATCCCACCCAGCCAGGAGGCCATCATGAGCTTCTCGTCGGCGGCCCCGTCCCAGCGGTCCCGGTGGAGGAAGATCTCGCGGCACAGCTCGAGCGACTTCTCGGCGTGCGCCCGGGCGAAGGCGTTCATGGCCCGGCCCTGCAGCGACTCGACGTTGTGGATGTAGCAGTCCATGCCGGTGAAGAAGCGCTGCCGGGCCGGCACGCCCTCCACCAGGTCCGGGTCGAGCAGCACCTGGTCGAACGGCGTGTAGTCGGAGTTGAGCCCGAGCTTCTTCGTCGGGCCGATGAGCACCGCCGTCCGCGACACCTCGGCGCCGGTGCCGGAGAGGGTGGGCACGCCGGCCTTGTACACGCCGGGCACCTGGACGAGGTCCCAGCCCTGGTAGTCCTGGGACGAGCCGGGGTTGGTGAGCATGAGGGCCACGGCCTTGGCGAGGTCCATGGTGCACCCGCCCCCGATGCCGATGAGCCCGGACACCTTCCCGAGCTCGTTGCGGATCCGGTCGCGCAGCGAGTCCACGTCGCCGGTCTTGGGCTCGTTCGTGGTGTCGACGAAGATGATCCGGTCGCGCCCCCGCACCGGGACGCGGGCCACGACCTCGGGACGCGCCTGGAAGGCGTGGTCCACGAGGAAGACCATGGGCGCCGAGCCCTGCCGGTTGTCGGCCAGGATGGCGTCGAGCTGCCCGAAGGCCCCGCGACCGTACATGACCGCGCCGACCTGCTTCAGGTTCTTGTGCACGTGTCCTCCCCTATCCCTTCTGCCCGGCCAGCAGCCGCTCGGCCCGGAGCAGGTCCTCCGGGGTGTCGATCTCGACGCCCATGTAGTCGGTGGCCACCATGCGCATGCGGATCCCGTGCTCGAGGAAGCGCAGGCACTCGATCTTCTCGGCGCGCTCGAGCGGGCCGGCCGGGAGCCGTGCGAAGCGGAGCAGCGCGTCCCGCCGGAAGGCGTAGACGCCGATGTGCTCCCAGAACGTGGGGCGGGCCGACGGGTCGCGGACGAAGGGGATGGGCGAGCGGGAGAAGAAGAGCGCATGGCCCCGGCCGTCCACCGCCACCTTCACGTAGTTGGGGTCGCGGACCAGGGCCGCGTCGTGCAGCTCCTGCATGAGCGACGCCACCCCGACCTCGGCGCCGTCCGGTCCGTCGAATGCGCCGAGCAGGCGCTCCAGGGGCTCGCGCCGGGTGAAGGGCTCGTCGCCCTGCACGTTCAGGACGAGGTCCGCCTCGATCCCCTCGACCACCTCGGCGATGCGGTCGGTGCCGCTCTCGTGCTCGCGCCGCGACATGCGCGCCTCGCCGCCCGCCGCCTCCACCTCGGCGCGGATCTCGTCGGCGTCGGTCACGACCATCACCGCGTCGAAGAGGCCGGTGTCCCGGACCGCCTCGAAGGTCCGGCGGATGACGGTCTTGCCGGAGAGCCGGGCGAGCAGCTTCCGGGGGAAGCGCGTGGCGCCGAGGCGCGCGGGGATGAGGGCGATGCGTCGCACGGTGGTCGTGGGTCCTGCCGGGTCGGGCGGGCCCGTATCCTAATCCAACGCCGGCCCGGCGGCTCCGTCGAACGCGGGGCGCGCCGCCCCCGATCGCCCGCCGGGGTAGGATGGCCGGGTGAGCATCGCACCCCTCGCCGCCCTGCTCCTCGTCGGCCTCACCGCCGCGCCCGACCCGGAGACGCTGGCGCGCGGCGAGCGGGTGATGCGGAGGTTCTGCCTCTCCTGCCACGGGTCCCCGGGCGGCACCGTGGAGGACCCCCTCGGTCCCCGGCTCCGGCCCGAGGTCTGGTCCGACGAGGCCCGGGCGTACGCGCAGATCGGGGAGATGTGGCGGCTCAACCGGCGCATGGACCAGCCCTTCACCGGGCCCGACGAGGACCGGCGCGCGCTCGCCGCGTGGCTCTCCTGGCGGGCCGCCCGGAACACCGTCCCCGCCTGGCACGCGGCGCTTCCCTGGGCGGCGGCGGCGATAGGGCTCGCCCTCGCCGCGGCCGTGCTGGCCCGCGGCGTGCGATCCACCCGGCTCCCTCCCCCTTCCTAGGCGCCGGAGAGGACCTCGGCGAAGAAGTCCTCCATGGCCTTCCAGCTGCGCCGGTCGGCGGCGGCGTTGTAGGCCGCGCCCTTCGAGTTGTCGTTCCCGGCGCCGACGATGGTGAAGGAGTGGACGGCTCCCCCGTACTGGACGAGCTGCCAGTCCACGCCGTTCGAGCGCATCTCCTGCTCGAAGGCGGCGAGGTCGGCGGCCGGCACGTAGGGGTCGTCGGCGCCGTGCAGGGCGAGGACCTTCCCGCGGATGTTCTTGCCGTCGGCGGGTGCCGGGCTGTCGAGCCCTCCGTGGAAGGACACGAAGCCCACCGCCGGGGCTCCGGACCGCGCCAGCTCGAGGACCGTCGTCCCGCCGAAGCAGTAGCCGATCGCGGCGATCCGGGCGGCGTTCACGTTGGGCTGCCGGGCCAGCTCGTCGAAGCCGGCGCGCACCCGGGCCCGCAGGAGCGCGCGGTCGTTCTTGTACGACCCGGCCAGCGGGCCCGCCTCCTCCCCGGTCGGCGGTCGCACGCCCTTCCCGTAGATGTCGGCGGCGAACGCCACGTAGCCCATGCGCGCGAGCTGCTCGACCCGCTTCCGGGTGTCGGCCGAGACCCCGAGCCAGTCGTGCACCACGAGCACGCCCGGCTTCCGTGCGGGTCCCGCGCTGTCGTAGGCCAGGTATCCCTCGAGCAGGGTGTCGCCCTGCCTGTACTCCACGGTCCGGGTGACGATCTCGGCGCGGGCGCTCGTCGCGAGGAACCCCAGCGCCGCGGCGACGGCGAATCGGAGTGGGTGCACGTTCTCGTCCTTTCGACCGGGGGAATGGTCGCTTCCGTCCCCGGGAACGGGTGCTTAACCGGCCTCCCGCGGGCGAGCCGCGGCGGGCGTCCTCCGGGGTAGACTCCTCCCCCCTTGGCGCCGGATCCCTACGCGTCCCTGCGGTTCACCGAGTACCGCGCCTTCCTGGGCGCGATGGCGGCGGTGTTCGCGGCCACCCAGATCCAGACCGCGGTCCTCGGCTGGCAGGTCTACGAGCTCACCGGCGACCCGCTCGCGCTCGGGTTCGTCGGCCTCTCGGAGGCCGTTCCGTTCCTGGCCCTCACCCTGCTTGGCGGCTGGGCCGCCGACCGGGTGGACCGGCGGCTCCTCGCGCTCGGGAGCCTGGCCGTCATCGCCGTGAGCGGGGCCTGGCTGCTCGCGGCCAGCGCGGGAACGCTGCGCTCACCGCTCCCGCTCTACGCGGCCCAGGCCCTGGCTGGGCTCGGCCGGGCCTTCTTCCGCCCGGCGTCGGCGTCGCTCGGCACCGAGCTCGTGCCCCGCGAGCACTACCAGAACGCCGCCACGTGGCGGTCGTCCATCTTCCACGGCACGATGATCGCCGGCCCGGCAGCCGGCGGCGCCCTCATCGCCCTCGGAGGCCCGCGCCTCGCCTACGCCGTGGAGATGGGGCTCCTCGGCGTGGGGCTGGCCGCGCTGCTCGCCGTCGGCCCCCGGCCCCGCCCGGTGGCGGCCCGGCGCCACCCGGTCGCCGAGATCGCCGACGGGGTGCGCTTCGTCTTCCGGGAGCCGCTGCTCCTCGGCCCGCTCAGCCTGGACCTCTTCGCGGTGCTCTTCGGCGGCGCGACCGCGCTCCTGCCCATCTTCGCGAAGGACGTCCTCCACGTCGGCGAGGTGGGGTTCGGCTGGCTGCGGGCGGCGCCGGCCATCGGGTCGGTGGCCACCTCCCTCGCGCTCACACGCCTCGGCCACTTCCAGCGCGCCGGGCGCGCCATGCTGGCCTGCGTGGCGCTCTTCGGCGTCACCTGGATCGCCTTCGCGCTCTCGCGCAGCTACGCGCTCTCCATGGCGCTCCTCGCCGCCGGGGGCGCCCTCGACGCGGTCTCGGTGGTGCTGCGGAGCACGCTCGTCCAGACCTTCACGCCCCAGGAGATGATGGGACGGGTCTCGGCGGTGAACAGCCTCTTCATCGGGTCGTCGAACGAGCTCGGCGCCTTCGAGAGCGGGGTCGCCGCCCGGCTGCTCGGCACCGTGCCGTCGGTGGTCTTCGGCGGCACGATGACGCTCGTCACCGTGGCGCTCGTGGCCTGGCGCGCCCCCCGGCTGCGCCGGCTCGGCCGGATCGCCTAGACTCGCGCCATGCCGCGCCTTCCCTTCCCGGTCACGACCCGGCTCCCCGGCGTCGGGACCACCATCTTCACGGTCATGTCCCGGCTGGCGGCGGAGTGCGGCGCGATCAACCTGTCCCAGGGCTACCCCGACTTCCCGGCCGATCCCGCCCTCCTCGAGCGGGTCGCCCACCACATGCGCGCCGGGTCGAACCAGTACGCGCCCATGGCGGGCACCCCGGCTCTCCGCGAGGCCATCGTCGCCAAGGTGGAGGCGCTCTACGGGGCCCGCTACGACCCGGAGCAGGAGGTCACGGTCACCGCCGGCGGGACCCAGGCCATCCACGCCGCCATCACCGCCGTGGTCCACCCCGGCGACGAGGTGATCGTCCTCGAGCCGGTCTACGACTCCTACGCGCCCGCCGTCGAGCTGGCCGGGGGGCGCGTGCGGCGCGCGACCCTGCGCCCGCCCGCGTACCGGCCCGACTGGGGGGAGGTGGCCGGCCTCGTCTCGCCGCGCACGCGGATGATCCTGGTGAACTCGCCCCACAACCCCACCGGCGCCGTGCTCACCGCCGAGGACCTGGACCGACTCGCCGCCCTCGTCCGCGACACGCGGATCGTGATCCTCTCCGACGAGGTATACGAGCACATCGTCTTCGACGGGGCGAGGCACGAGAGCGTTTCCCGCCACGCCGGGCTCCGGGAGCGGTCCTTCGTGGTGGGCTCGTTCGGGAAGACCTTCCACGTCACGGGCTGGAAGGTGGGCTGGACGCTCGCGCCCCGGGAGCTCATGGACGAGTTCCGCCGGGTCCACCAGTTCGTGGTCTTCACGGTGAACACCCCGGTCCAGCTCGCCTTCGCCGACTTCCTCTCCGACCCGGGGCGGTACCTCTCGCTCCCGGCCTTCTACCAGCGCAAGCGCGACCTCTTCCGCCAGGGGCTCGCCGCGACCCGGCTCGAGCCGCTGCCCTGCGCCGGCACCTATTTCCAGCTGGCGAGCTACGCGCGGCTCGGCGACGAGCCGGACCATGCGCTCGCCGAGCGGCTCACGCGGGAGGCGGGCGTGGCCTCGATCCCGGTCTCGGCCTTCCACGCCGACCGCCGCCAGGACCGGGTGCTCCGCTTCTGCTTCGCCAAGTCGGACGAGACGCTCGCGCGGGCCTGCGAGAGGCTCGCGCGGGTCTGACCCGCTCGGGCGCGGTCCGGCCGGGCCCGGCCTGGCGCGCTACCGCATCGACTGCCGCACCACCGCGTCGATGTCCTTCGGCTTCATCCCCGCGCCGTCGAGCAGCATCCCCCAGGAGACCGTGCCGGTCCGGAAGCGCGCCAGCACCTCCTGCGGGCGGGTGCCGGTGCGGCCGCCGAGGAGCGTGGCCAGGATGGTCTCGGGGCTCGTGGCGCCGGCGCGGCGGAGCGCCGCGAGGTCTTCCGGCCGGGCCGCCATGCGCGAGGCGAGCACGTCGTCCACCGCCATCCCGGCCAGCTCGGCGGCGCTCCCTCCCCGCTCGAGCGCCGCGCGGAAGCCGGGCGGCAGCCGTGCCGGGTCGGTCCCGGAAAGCGCCGCCTTCCAGCCGCCGGCCCGCTTCCGCGCCGCGAGCAGCTCCGGCGGATCGCGGCTGGACCGGGCCCCCGCCCAGAACGCCACCCACAGGTCGTCGGGATCGGCTCCGGACATCACCTCCTGCACGAGTCCCGCCTTGGGGACCGCGTACGCCGCCGAGAGCAGCGAGCTCCGGGCGGTGGCGAGGATGTACGGGTCGGCCGCGGCGGGCCGCGCCGGATCGAAGGTCCGGCTGGTGAAGCAGTGGCAGGCGGTGGCCGGCGCGGGACGCGCCGCCGCGGGCGCCGCGCCGAGGAGGAGGATCACGAGGACGTGGGCGCTGCGCAAGGTGCCTCCGGATTCGGTTCCCGCTTCGCCGCCACGTGTGCTCTCATAAGCGGCCCCATGCGCGACGCCACGCCGGACCTGAACGACATGCGCGTCTTCGCGGCGGTGGGACGCCGCCAGAGCTTCACCGTCGCCGCGAGGGACCTCGGCCTGCCCAAGGCCACCGTGAGCCGGAGGGTGAGCGCGCTCGAGGCCAGGCTCGGCGTTCGCCTGCTCCAGCGCACCACGCGGAAGGTGACCCTCACCGACGCCGGGCGGGTGTTCCTGGAGCGCTGCCAGCGGGTCGAGGACGAGGTCTCCGACGCCGAGGCCTCCGTCCGGCGGCTCGGCGCCGGGCCGCGGGGAACGCTCCGGGTCACTGCGCCGTTCACGCTGTCGCGCGTCCTGCTCCAGCCGCTCCTCCCCGAGTTCCTCCGCCGCTTCCCGGAGGTCCGCGTCGCCCTCACGCTGCGGAACGAGCCGGAGGACCTGGTCGGCCGCGGGGCCGAGGTGGCGCTCACGCCCTGGCCGCTCCCGCCGTCCCGGCACTCGACCCGCCTGCTCGGCGCCATGCAGGTCCGCCTCTTCGCCAGCCCGGCCTACCTGGAGCGCAAGGGCCGCCCGGAGGCGCCGCACGACCTCTCCTCCCACCCGGTGCTGCTCTACGCCGGTGGTGGCGGCCCGGCCCGCCACTCCTGGACCCTGTCGTCCGGCCCTCGGTCGGAGACCATCCCCGTCTTCCCGGCGCTCGTGTCGAACGACTACGGGCCGCTCCACGCCGCCGCGCTGTCCGGCACCGGCGTGGTGGCGTCCACGCGCCTGCTCGTCGAGGACGCGCTGCGCTCGGGGGCGCTCGTCCCGGTGCTCCCCGGGTGGAGCGGCCCGGAGATCGAGCTCCGCGCCGTTTTCCCCGGGCGCAGCTCCCTCTTTCCCCGCACCCGTGCCTTCATCGACCTGCTCGCCGAGCGCATCCCCCCGCTGGTGGCCCGCGCCGAGGAGCTGGCCGGGTCGGAGGGCTCGCCCGCGGAGCGCCCCCGGAGGAAGACGTGATCGCATCGCTCGCGCTGGCCCTCGTGCTCGCCGCCCCCCCTCCTGCCGCCGGGCGGGACATCCCGGTCTCGCTGACGGTGAGCGGCGGGGTCTCGCTCGGGGCCTACGAGGCCGGCTACCTGTACTACGCGCTCGCCGCGCAGCGCGCCAACCCCGGCGTCTGGCGGGTGATCCTCGCCACCGGCGCCTCGGCGGGGAGCGTGAACGCGCTCCTCTCGCTGCGCGCGTCCTGCGGCGCGCCGCCCGCCGACCCGAGGCAGAGCCTGTTCCACCGCGTCTGGGTGCCCATGGGCCTCGGACAGCTCTTCCGCCCCGAGGAGACGAGCGCGGTCGCGGCGTTCTCCCAGAAGACCTTCGTCGACGTGGGCGCGATGGTGGAGGAGGACCTGGCGAAGGGGCTCCCCGAGGACTGCGACGTGGTGCTGGGGATCGTGGCCTCCCGGCTGACGCCGCGGCTGCTCGAGGCCGCCGACGGGCGGCTCAAGGTCCCGGTCACCGAGGAGCACTTCGTGGTGCGCATCCGCGGCCGCGGCGCGGGGCGGATGCCGCTCCTCACCAACTACGTCGACCCGGACACCGTGGACGAGCAGGCCCTGCTCCCCGAGGCGCGGGACGGAAGCATCCCCTTCGCCGCGCTGCTCGACGCGGTCATCGCCTCCACCTCCTTCCCCGTCGCCTTCCCTCCACGCGCGGTGAAGCACTGCGTGGTGCGGACCAAGGGGCGCACGGCGCCCTTCTGCCCGGAGGCCGACGCCGTGACGGCCCCCTTCGTGGACGGGGGCGTGTTCGACAACTCCCCGCTCCGCCTGGCGGCCGCCTTCGCCGCCGGGGGGCTCACCCGCTCCGGGGATCGCGGGCTTCGCTGGGGCTCCGGCCCCCGCCTCTCGTCCTCGCACGCCCCGCCCCAGGACGTGGCCTTCGCCTTCCTCTCGGCCGACGCCACCGCCTTTCCGGACCAGGCCGCCTCCGAGGAGGGGGGCGACGCCTCTCTCCTGCCCCTGCTCCTCCGGGAGGCCGGCGGCTTCGTGAACAGCGCCCGCTCGCGCGAGCTCTTCCTCCTCATCGAGGACTACCCGGCCACGGCGGACAACCTGATCTTCCCGCGGCGCCACCTCCCGGCCGCCAGCTCGCCGATGTACGCGTTCTTCGGCTTCTTCGACCGCGGCTTCCGCTCGTTCGACTTCGACCTCGGCATGTACGAGGCGAGGCGCCAGCTCTCCCAGTTCACCCTCCCGCGCGTCCCCGCCCCGGTGCGCGAGGGGTTCCGCTGGCCGGAGGAGACTCCGGACGCCCGTGCGGTCCCCGCGTCCTGGGCTCCCCTCGCCTGCCTGCGCGCGGTCCTCGACGGGGCCGGGGACCCGGCCCGGCTCTGCGCGGGCGACGACCTGCGCCCGGTGCGGATCCTCGCCCAGGTCTCGCTCGACCGGCTCTGGGATCGCTGCCGGCCCGACTCGCGCTGGAGCCCGCCGGCGGTCGAGTTCTCGGGCTGCAAGGCCGCCCTCGCCGGCGCGCCGCCGCCGCGCGTCCCGGGCGTCGAGGGCCGGCCCGACTGGCGGAAGGGCGCGGACGAGTCGGAGTCGGCGCAGATGACCCGGCTGCTCGCCGCCTACGGCTACGACTGGACCGACCTGCCCGTCCCCCGCGGGGCGCCGGAGGACCAGGTCCTCGCCGCGCTGCGCTCCCAGCTGGCGGCCGTCACCGACCACCTCGCCCGGGCGCAGCCCACCTTCGGGGAGAAGGTCGCGGTGGGTGCGGCGGGGCGCATGGGGGTGAACCTCTTCTACTACGTGCCCCCCCGCGCGACGGCGTGGCTCTCGCTGGGGCGGGCCCTCGAGCTCGGCGGGGACTGGGCGACGGAGGAGCTCTCCTGGCTGCGGCTCACCGGCGCCGTCGAGGTGCTGAACCTCGTGACGGCGTTCGGATCGAGCCCTCCACCGGTGGCCTTCGTCCCGCTGGTCGGGCTCGACGCGCTGCCGGCGTCGATCGGCTCCACGACCCTCCAGCCGTCGTTCCTGCTGCGCGGCGGCTACGTCCTCTCCCCGAACGACTCCTTCGGCGGGTCGCCCTGCGAGGGCCAGGACCGGGTGACCATCGGGGCCTGCTCGCGACCGGCGGTCGAGACCGGCGCGGCGGTGGCCTTCACCGGCCTGCTCCGGCTCCAGGTCATGGTCGCCTGGTACCCGCCGGCGTTCGCCTCGCCCGGGCTCTGGGCCGTCCTGCCGTCGATCGGCGTGCAGCTGGGATTCTGAGGCGGCACCTCAGGCGGGGCCCCGCGCCACCCGCCCGGCGTGCGTGTACACGTTGAGCCGCTCCCCGCGGACGAATCCGCAGAGCGCGATGCCGGCGTCGCGCGCCAGGTCCACCGCGAGCGAGCTCGGCGCCGACACGCCGGCCACCACCGGGATGCCGGCCGCCGCGGCCTTCTGGACGATCTCGAAGCTGGTGCGCCCGCTCACCGCGAGGAGCCGTGCGGCCGCAGGTCCCGGCCGCCGGGCCCGGCCGCGGCGGAGGAGCTCCCCCACCACCTTGTCGACCGCGTTGTGGCGCCCCACGTCCTCCGCCGAGGCGAGCAGCGCGCCGGCGTCGCCGAAGGCGGCCGCCGCGTGCAGTCCCCCGGTGCGGGAGAAGGCCGGCTGCAGCGACGCGAGCCGCTCCATGGCCCGGAGCACCTCGGTGGCGGCGAGCGGCGACCCCTCCGGCACCGGTGCGCACCGGGAGAGCAGCCCCTCGATGCTCCGGCGTCCGCACACCCCGCACGCCGACGCGGTCGTGGTCCACCGGCGCCCCTCCAGGACCCGCTCCGGGTCGATGCGGTGGCCGCCCGCGGAGTGGACGTCGACGACGTTGCCGTAGCCCTCCTCCCCGGGACGGCCGCAGTGCGCCGCCGACCCCACGTCGCCCGCGCCGTCGATCATCCCCTCGGCGAATAGGAAGCCGAGCGCCAGGTCGCCGTCGGCGCCGGGAGTCCGCATCGTGATCGCCACCGTCTCGCCGTCCACGCGGATCTCGAGGGGCTCCTCCACCGCGACCGCGTCGTCGCGCCGCTCCTCCCGCCCCGCCTCCAGTCGAACGACCTCCACCGCCCGAGTCGTCCCGGCGCGCGGGGCGGCCGGGGTGGCCGGGCCCGTCCCGGCGGCGGCCAGGATCCGCCGGGCAGCCTCCGCGACCCGGGCGCTGACCCGGGCGTTCTCCCGCAGCCACTCCTCGTGCGCCCCTGGACCGACCCGGTTGGCGACCCCCAGGATCGCCGCCGCCGGCACTCCGGCCGCCGCGCAGGCGGCGAGGAAGCCGGAGAGCTCCAGGTGCTCCGCAGGCGCGAGCCGGGCGAGGGACCGCGCACCCGCCTCCGAGACGGTGATCGCCGGTGGGACGGCCACGTCGTGGGCCGGGAGGGGAAGCGGCCACGTGGCGGGCCAGCGGGACGTCTCGGCGTCGGGTCGGTACGCGCGCCCATCCGCCTCCTCGACCGACACGGCGACGGCCGACGACGCGGCGAACACCTCACCCACCGCCAGCCGGTCGTCGTAGGCGCCGCACGTCCCGACGAGGAGCACGCGCCCGGGGCGGTGCTCCGCCAGGAGGCGCGCCGTCGCCACGGCAGCGGGCACGGCGCCGATGCCCGCCGTGGCCACGATCCAGCCCGGCGGCGGGTCCCGCTCCAGGCGCGAGAGCTCCGGAGGAAAGGCGGCGACGAGCAGGGACGGGCCGGACATCCTGCACCGGCTCATCCCACGGGTGCGGCCGGGGTTGCAAGCCCGCCGCGGGGCGCGGCTAGAGCACGCCCTCGCCGCGCTCGCCGGTGCGGACGCGGATGGCCTCGTCGACCGGGACCACGAACACCTTGCCGTCCCCGATGCGCCCCGTTCCCACGGTGCGGTGGAGGACGTCGAGGAGGCGAGGAACGAGCGACGAGGGAACGACCGCCTCCACCTTCAGCTTGGGTCGGAAGTCGATGGCGTACTCCGCGCCGCGGTAGACCTCCCCGTGCCCCTTCTGGCGGCCGTAGCCCTTCACCTCCGTCACGGTGAGCCCCTCGACTCCCCAGGACGCGAACGCGTTCTTCAGGGTCTCCAGCCTCGACGGCTGGATGATGGCCTCGATCTTCGTCACCCGCGCACCTCCGGGGACGGCCGGGTGCAAGGGCCGCGCCGGGAATTCGGGCACGATCCTGCGCGAAGTCACGGCGGTCGGGGCTCCGCCTGCCTGCGGATCGGGCACGGGGTGCCCGGATCTGGGCAGCCGGCGGCTCTAGGGAGCGTCGAGGACCTGGCGGACGCGGGAGAGCAGCGCGATCGGCGAGAACGGCTTCGCGAGGAAGCTCGTCCCGGGGTCCAGCAGGCCTTCCGGGCCGAACAGCTCGGGGGCGTACCCGGAGAGGAAGAGGACCCGGAGCCCCGGACGCTCGGCCCGCATCCGGTCGGCGAGCTGCCTGCCGGTGGTCCCCGGCATCACCACGTCGGTGACGAGCAGGTGGGGCGGAGTGGACGAGGCCCCGGCGACCTCGATCGCGCTCGCGGCGTCGGGGGCGGTGAGGACGGTGTACCCGCCCGCGCGCAGCGACCGGGCCGCGGCCTCGCGGACGCCCGGGTCGTCCTCCACGAGCAGGACCGTCTCCTCGCCCCCGACCCCGGCGGCCCGGCCGGCGTCGGCCTGCCCGGCCTCCACATCCACCGACCTCGGGAGCAGCACGTCGAAGGTGCTGCCCTTCCCGGGCTCGCTCTCCACCCGGACGTGTCCCCCGGCCTGCCGGACGATCCCGTAGACGGTGGCGAGCCCGAGACCGGTCCCGCGACCCGACGGCTTGGTGGTGAAGAAGGGCTCGAAGATGTGGTCCCGGACGTCCCGCGACATGCCGACCCCGGTGTCCCTCACCCGCAGGCGTACCCAGTCGCCGGCGGGGAGATCGGCCGGGAGCGCGTCGGCCCCCACGTTGTCCATGGAGATCCGGAGCGATCCGCCTCCGGGCATGGCGTCCCGGGCGTTCACCGCCAGGTTGACGAGCACCTGCTCCACCTGGGCGGGATCGCAGCGCACCGGCCACAGTCCGGGCCGGGCCTCCACGGTGATCTGGACGGTCTCCCCGAGCATGCGCTGGAGGACCCGCTCGCTCCGCGCCACGAGCCCGTTCAGGTCCACCACCACCGGGTCGATCACCTGGCGTCGCGCGAAGGCGAGCAGGTGACGCGTGAGCTCGCTGGCGCGCTGGCTGGCCTCCCGGATCTGGTCCACGTCCTCGCGCGCCACCGCGCGCCCGGCGTCGAGCGCCTCCCCCTCCGACTCGACGCTGCACAGGATCACGGTGAGCAGGTTGTTGAAGTCGTGCGCGATGCCGCCGGCCATGCGACCGATGCTGTCGAGCTTCTGGGACTGCAGCAGCAGCTCCTCGGTGCGGGCCTCCTCGGTCACGTCCCGCAGGTTCATCACCACCGACCCGATGGCCGCGTCGTCCCGGAGGTCGCGCGCCACGCCGTCCACCAGGCGGTGGGTCCCGTCCCGGCAGGCAATGCGCGCCCGGTGGTGCACCGGCCTGCCGGCGGAGTCCATCGTCCGGGCGAACGCACGGGACACCGGCCCGCGATCGTCCGGGTGGACCAGCTCGAGCGCGTCGCGCCCGAGCGCCTCCTCCGCCGTCCATCCGAGCCCCTCGCGCGCGGCCGGGCTCCAGAAGGTGATCGCGCCCCGCGCGTCCACGAGGACGAGCATGTCGCTCGAGTTCTCGATGAGCGCCCGGAACCGGCGCTCGCTCGACCGGAGCGCCTCCTCCGCCGCCTTGCGGTGCGTGATGTCGCGCGCGATACCCACGATGCCGATGACCCGCCCGGAGGAGTCGCGCCACGGGGTCTTCGTGGAGAGGAAGAGGCGCCGGCCCTCCGGCGTGACCACGACCTCCTCGACCACCTCCTCGGCGGCCGATTCCATGATGCGACGGTCGGTGGCCTCGATGGCGGCGCCGATCTCCCGGTCGTCGTAGAACTCGGAGTCCTTTCGCCCCATCACCTGGTCGGAGGGCTTTCCCACCACCCGCAGCGTGGCCGGGTTGGCGAAGAGCACCTGCGACTCCCGGTTCTTGACGAAGATCGGGTCGGGGGAGGTCTCGATCACGGCCCGCAGGAGCTGGCCGCGGCGTGAGAGGTCCGCCTCCGCCTGGCGCCGCTCGGTGACGTCGAGCAGGATGCCGGCCGCACGCCCGCCGGCCTCCCCCGGGGGGCGCTGGAGCGGCGCCGCGCTCACGAGGAGCACGCGCCACTCGCCGTTCGACCGGCGGAGGTGGAGCTCCCGCTCCCGGACGGCGTCGCCGGTCCGGGCCGCGGTGGGCGCGGGCCAGTCCGCCGGCTCGACGCGCGTCATCCGATCGGGGAGGTAGAGGGCGAAGGGGAGCTCGCCGAACGGGGTCCCCCCGCGCGCCTTCACGCCCACGATGCGGGTGTAGGCGCCGTTGTGCCAGGCGATCCGGGACGCGTGGCCGGGGACGCTCTCGGCGATGACGACCCCGATCGAGAGCGCCTCCATCGCGGCGCGCAGGGCCTCGAGTTCCGTCGCGGATTCCGGTACGGCGTCGGCCGCGTCCTTCGCCGAGGCGCGGGGCGACGCACGTCGGCGCCGGGTCGGGGTCTCGGATGCCAAGATCGCCGGCATGGTGGACCACCCGCGCGAGGCGCGGAAGCCCACGTATCACCGACGCGAAACAGGACCTTTACGCCCCGGATGGGCTGCTTCAGTGGTGCGGCTCGGCGTGTCCCGGCGCCGGAGCACCGTGCTCGCCCTTCTCGGGACCGTGACCCGGCTTCTCCTCGCCGTGCTCGATGAGCACGGTGGCCTGCAGCGTGCCCGCGGGCAGGCCGGAGAGGCGCACCGCACGCCGGACCCGGTCGTCGTCGCCTGCGGTCTGGTCCTTCAGGGTGTCGGCCAGCGCCAGCATGGGCAGCGGCTCGCGCGAGCAGATGGCGTAGACGCGTTCCGGGCCCTCGTCGCCGACGAGCTTCGCCGTGCCGGGCAGGACCTCCGAGCCCATCACCACCGGGGACTCCTCGCCCGGCTTCGGGTGGAGGACGGTGAGCCGCCCCTCGCAATCCATGGCGACCACGCGTACCCGGCAGGGCACCGAGCTGTGGACCCGGATGCGCAGGGGCGTGTCCTCGGGAACCAGCTCGCCGTTCGCGATGGCCCGCGTCGCATCGGCCGAATCGCGGAAGAGCTCGAGCGAGAGCACCTCTCCACGGGACGCCAGCACCCCCTCGGGCGCGACCGGCCTCACGAGGAAGAGCAGGGCGGCGGCGCTCGCCGCGGCAACGGGCAGGAACGCCGCGAACCACCCGAGGCGAGGCCGGGGTGCGGCGGCGGCGACCACGGCGTCGACCGTGGCGGGGAAGACGTACTGGCGGAAGTCCTCGGCCTCGGCGTTCATGCGGGCGATGCGGGCGGTGCACGCCTCGCAGGCCTTCACGTGCGATTCAAGACCGGACCCCCCCGGGTCGAGCAGAAAGGCCTCCAGGCGGAGGTCGGATGGGCAACGGTCGCTCACGACGAGGTCCTCCCGAGAAATCGGCGGGAACTGCTGAGGAATCTTTCCAGCTTACGGGAGACGGTGCGCTTCGAGATGCCGAGCGCCTCGGCGATCTCCTCGCGTTCCATGCCGTCCACGTAGACGCCCACGACCACGGCCTGGGTCGACGCGTCGAAGCGTCCGAGGAGCTCCTGCGCCAGGCGACGATCCGGAAGGGCCTCGGTGGCGGAGCGCTCGTCGGCCTCCATCTCGACGGGCAACTCACCCTCCGCGTGCCTCCCCGCATCACGGAGCACGTTCAGGCAGTGGTTCGTCGTCACCCGGTAGATCCAGGGCAACGCGTCGCCGCGGTCCTCGAGCCGCTCCATGTTGCGCACCAGCCGCACGAACACCTCCTGCGTGGCGTCCTGCGCCGCCTCCTTGTCGCGGAGGAGACGCAGACACCGTCGATAGACGGCAGGTCCATACTCCCGGTAGAGCCGGGCTGCCGCCTCGCGGTGGTCCACTGTCGACATCCCCCATGCCGGCTCGCCCCTTGCCTCTTGGACCCAGGGTCCGTTGGCTCGGGTCACGAAGTGGGATCCACCCGTCCCGATTGACACCGGAGCGAAGGGATTCGTGCCACGGTTTTTCGCTTCCGTGGGTGACGGGGTGCCGGCCTGAGCCTCGCCACGCACAACATATTGCCACTACGGGGAATTTTTCGTCCAGTCTGCGTCCAGGAAAAGGCTCAGGCGATCTCGAGCCAGCGGAACCAGACCGGGTGGTTCGCCTTGTACCACTCGAGCACCCGGCGGATCGTCTCCTGCTTGTCGCGGGGCATGACCTTCTCGTCCACCCGGTCGAAGTGGAGCCGGATGGTGTCCCCGTCGTGGTCGAGGGCCTGGGAGAAGAGGGTCTGCAGCTCGTTCCGGATGCGCCCCGAGTCGGAGATCTTCACGGCGCGCTTCGTATGGTCGACCCCGGAGAGGAACCGGACGAGCAGCGGGCTGAAGACGTGCCGCTGCTGCTCGAAGGTCTCCATGAGGCGGAACGTGAAGGTGATGTAGGACGAGGCGTTGCGGGTGGCGAGCCGGGTGGTCACGTTGTAGACGCCGTCGCGGACCTTCTCGACTCCCTTCGTCCCGGTGTACGGGTCGTCGCACATGTAGCCGATGGCGGCCAGCACGCCCCAGTTCTTCTCGGGGAGGAGGTCGTCGGCGCGCAGCACCGGCTTGCCGATGGGCACGTTGCAGGCGCGGGCGTCCCGGATGGCCTCGGCGTACTCCTGCACCGCGGCGTCGGAGATCTCGGTGCCCGGCGCGGCGGCGCGGACGCGCGCGGCGAAGTCGGGCGCGTCCGGGTCCTGCTGCATGATGCGCGCCTCCTGGTCGCAGGGCAGGTCGAAGCTGGGGGAGAAGACCGACATGCTGGACGCGACCTCGAGGACCTCGTCCAGGCTGGAGGCCTGCATGGCCTCGGCGCTGGCGGCGTATCCGTCGCAGAGGAAGACGTGGGGCGCCCCCGCCCCGTCCTTCCAGCTCCCCACCAGGAACGACGGCGCGTACGTCCCGGAGTCGGTGAAGACCTCGATCCCGGAGGGAGCCTTCCACCCGTCCTCCACGAGGTGGGCGCCGGCCGCCGTCCACTCCTGCCAGAGCTTGCCGAGCCGCTTCAGCCGGCTCTTGCCCCGCAGCGTCCAGACGTGGACGTGGTCCGGCCGGATGCCGGGATAGGTCTCCCGGATGACCTCCATGACCTTGGCGCGCGGGGTCCGGTAGTCGAGCAGGACCGCCAGCTCCTCGGCGCGACGTGCCACCGGGCGGGGCACGGTGAGGCAGCCCATGTAGGACTCGTAGGGCCGGGAGATGGTGAGCGGCGAGTCGAAGAGGTGGAAGACCACCATGGGTCCGGTGGGCTTGCCCTCGGCGAAGCGCGAGGTGTTCTCCAGCGTGTCGACGGCGGCGCCCCAGATGGTGATGCCCCGGCTCTTCAGCCAGCCGTGGAACTGCTCGAAGGTGTGCCCGGGCTCGTTCAGGAGGCGCCGGACCCTCCGGTCGACGGTCATTGCGACCTCGGGCCGGGCGTAGACGCGGCCGAAGCCGAGCAGCGGATTGGCCCCCATCTCGGGGGTCTCGCCGGCCTTGGGCATGAGCCCCTCGCCCAGGCTCACCATCATGGCGTGGTTCTCGGGCAGGGTCCGCGTGAGGTACCAGAGGCCCTCGCTCATCACGTAGGCGCTGATGGCGTCGGCCGCCTTCTTCACCTGGTTGTAGGCGAACTTGTCCTTGCCGGCGCCCTCGCCGTAGCCGCCGTAGAGCTTGGTGCCGAGGGCGGTGGCGGCTGCGGTCACCGCCAGGTTCCGCGCGATCCCACGCGGAGTGAAGGTATGGGAGGACACCGGCTCGGCCTGGGAGCGGTGCACGTGGACGTCGTCGAGCCACAGGTGGAAGCGACCGAGCACCGGGCGGGTGTCGAAGGCCCACTGCGCGATGAGGGCGCGCTTCTCGAGGTCGGAGAGGTCGGACATGGGGCGGAGTCTAGCCCAGGTTTTCGTGGTAGAGGCGAGCGTGGCTCCGGGGAACCGACGGAGGAGGCCGTGGCTCGCGGTGCTCGCCGCGACGGCTTGGCTCGCTGCGTCAAGGGCGGCGGCGCAGCAGGACGGCGACGGGCGCCCTTCCGGCGCCGTGCCCCCCGCATCGGTGGACGGGACGCCCCCGCCCGTCCCGGACCTGTCCACGCCGGGCGCCGCCTCGAAGGGGATTCCCGAGCTCACCGGCATCACCGCGACCTCGGTCGGGCTCACGGCGGCGGGATTCGTGTCGGCCTTCGTCGTGCACGAGGCCTGTCACGCGGTCGCGAACCTCTCCATGGCGAACGTCCCCACCCTGGCGCCGGTCCGTTTCCTGGGCTTCCTGCCCTTCTTCGCGGTCTCCCCCGACATCACTTGCCGCGGCGGCAGCTGCACCCGGCGCGACGGGCAGGCCTTCTGGCCGGGCCCGAGGGGGTACGCGTGGATCGTCTCCTCCGGGATCCTCTGCCAGGAGGTCACCGACGAGATCATCCTCACCGGCCACCCCCGCATCCGGCACGAGACGGAGCCCTTCCTGAAGGGGATGCTCCTCTTCAACACGGCGACCTCCGTCGCCTACGGGATCGCGAACCTGGCCGGGATCGAGCCTCCGCAGGGCGACCTGTACGGCCTCGACGCGCTCGGGGCGCCGCACGGCCTCTATGCCGCGCTCGTGCTCGGGACCGCCGCGCTCGACGTGGCCCGCTACTTCCTGCCCGACGTCCCGTGGATCCCCTGGGTGAGCCGCGGCACGAAGGTGCTCACGGTGGGCATGATCTTCACGTTCTAGGTACCGTCCCCGTGGGACGTCCTTTTTGGGTAGGCCTCGCGTGGGTGCGTCACGTTCGGCCCGGAAGCCTGTCTGATACCTGACGGTACCGACCATGCCGAGCCCGTTTCCCGACAACGTCATCCCGCTCCGCCCGGCCCGACCGCCGGCCACCTTCTGCCAGGACTGCGACCCGCACGCGTGCCACCCGTTCCGGGTTCCGGTGCGGGCCGATCCGCGAACGGGCGACATCCTGACGCCCTGTCCGGCGTGCGCCCGGCAGGCGCTGCTCGAGGTCCCCGCCCGTTCCCGGGCACGCAACCGGCTCGCCTGAATCCGGAAACGACGAGGCCGCCCCCTCGCGGGAGCGGCCGTCTCGCGGTCGGGCGCCTGCCCGGCCGCCGTCGTCCGTCGTGCCTCAGGCCTTCGAGCCGGCCTTCGCCTCCGCGCGCGCGGGAGTGGCGGCGGAGGTGAGGGCGCCGATGGCGGCGCCGGCGACGG
>JBBIOL010000059.1:0-21301 GCA_037443385.1 Anaeromyxobacteraceae bacterium | reverse complement strand
CGGCCTCGGGCCGCCGGCTGGGACCGCCGCCGCCGGGCCGCCGGTGCGGCGGCACGCCCTGGTTGGCTCGCCCCTCCGCCGCCCGGGCCGATTCCGCCCGGAACGCCTCCTCCTCGCGCGGGACCTCGGCCCGCGGGAGCGCCCTGCGCGTCAGCCGCTCGATCTCCCGCAGGAGCGAGGTCTCCTCCGGGGAGGAGAAGGCCGAGGCGCGGCCGCTCGCCTCGGCGCGCGCGGTGCGCCCCACGCGGTGGACGTAGTCCTCGGGGACGTGAGGCAGGTCGAAGTTCACCACGTGGCCGATCTCGGCGACGTCGATCCCGCGTGCGGCGATGTCGGTCGCCACCAGCACGCGGTAGGTCCCGTCCTTGAAGCCGTCCAGCGCCATGCGTCGCTGCCCCTGGGTGCGATCGGCGTGGATGCGGGCGACCTTGTGGCCGGCGCGGGCCACGGCCTTCCAGACCCGGTCGGCGCGGCGGCGGGTGCGCGTGAAGACGAGCGTGGAGAGGTCGTCGCGCGCGAGCAGCGCGAGCAGGAGCGGGGTCTTCTCCTCCTGGGAGCAGAGGAACACCTGCTGCTCGGCCCGCTCGGCCGTGGTGCCGCTGCGCACCACCTCCACGCGCACCGGGTCACGCAGGTGCGTTGCCGCGAACTCGGCCACCTCGCCGCCCATGGTGGCCGAGAAGAGCAGGGTCTGGCGGGCGCGCGGCAGCTTCTGGAGGATCCGCGTCAGCTGGGGCTTGAAGCCCATGTCGAGCATGCGGTCGGCCTCGTCGAGCACGAGCACCTCGACGTCCTGCAGGCGGACCGTCCCCTGCTGCAGGTGGTCGACGAGCCGGCCCGGGGTCGCCACGATCACCTCGAACCGGTCGCGGAAGGCCTGGGACTGCGCCCCCATGCCCACGCCCCCGATCACCACCGCCCCGCGCACGCGCCTCCCGCGCCCGAACCGCTCGAGCTCCTCGCCGATCTGGAGCGCCAGCTCGCGCGTGGGCGCGAGGATCAGCGCACGGGTCCCGGTCTTGCCCGAGAGCCGCTCGACGATGGGCAGCAGGAAGGCGGCGGTCTTGCCCGTCCCGGTGGCGGCCGTGCCGATCACGTCGCGGCCGGCCAGCGCCGGGGGGATGGCGCGGGACTGGATGGGCGTGGGGCTCTCGAAGCCGGCGCGCTGGACGGCCTGGAGCGATTCGGGGGAGAGTCCGAGTTCCGCGAAGGTGGTCACGCCCCCCCTTATCGCACCTTTCGGCGAGCCCTGCCGTGCGCCGGCCGACCGGGCGGGGCAGGTTAGGATGCGGCGGTGATCCGGAACGGGGAGGGGAACCGCACCATCGGGGTCGGCGCGCTCACCGCCGCGACCTTCTTCATCGTCTCGGGCGGGCCCTACGGGACCGAGGAGATCGTCCGCGGTCACGGGTACGCCGGGGCGCTCCTGCTCCTCGTCGTGGTCCCCCTGCTCTGGAGTCTCCCGGTCGGCCTGCTCGTCGGCGAGCTCGGCGCCGCGCTCCCGCACACCGGGGGTTTCACCGTCTGGGTCACCCGCGGCCTGGGGCGATTCTGGGGCCTCCAGGAGGGGTGGTTGTCGGCGGTGGTGGGCCTGGTCGGCCTCGCCATCTACCCGACCCTCATGGTGGGGTACCTGGCGCGGATCTGGCCGTCGCTGGGAGACGTCGGCATCGGCGGGGCGGGCTGGTGGGCCTGCCTCGCGCTCGTGGCGGCCAGCACGGCCTGGAACGCCCTCGGGATCCGGCGCGTCGGCCAGGGGTCGGAGGTCCTCGGCGTCCTGTTGCTCGCACCGTTCGTGGTGGTGGTCGCCCTCGGGGCGATCGCGCTACCGCGCGGCGGGCTCGAGGCGGCCCGGTCGGCGTTCGCGGCCGCGCCAGCCGAGGACGCCTCCGCCTGGATCGCCGGGCTCGTGCTCGCCATGTGGAACTACACCGGGTTCGACAACGCGGGGACCTTCGCCGCGGAGGTGGAGGACCCGCAGCGCAGCTATCCGGGCGCCATGCTCCTCTCCATCGGGCTCATCGCGCTGGTCTACGTCGCCGCGGTGCTGGCCGCCTCGACGAGCGGGACGCCCCCCTCGGCCTGGGACGAGGGCAGCTGGGTCGAGGTGGGCCGGCGCATGGGCGGGGAGGCGTTGGCCCGGGCGGTGGCGCTCGGCGCGATGCTCTGCGCCGCCGGCATGTTCCTCGCCGCGCTGCTCTCCTGGTCGAGGCTCGCCGAGTCCATGGCGCTCGACGGCTGGCTGCCGGCGACCCTCGCGCGGCGGAGCGGTGGAACCGGGACCCCGACGTCGTCGGTGGTCCTGGGGGGCGTGCTGTCCGCTCTCTTCCTCGGCCTGGGACTCCGGCGGCTCGTCGAGATCTACGTCCTGCTCTACGGCGCGGCGCTCCTGCTCGAGTTCGTGGCCCTCGTCGCGCTCCGGATCCGGGAGCCCGGGCTCCACCGGCCGTTCCGGATCCCGGGCGGAACGGCCGGGTGCGCGCTGCTGGCCGTCCCTCCGGCGGCGATGCTCGCGGTGGCCGGCTGGATGGGGCGCGACGAGCCGGGGGCCTTCGGGCTCTCGGCGCTGCAGATCGCCGGGCTGCTCGCCGCCACCGGGCCGGCGTGGTGGGCCATGGCCCCGCGCGGGAGGGCCCGCCGCGCGTGACGTCAGCGGCTCGCCCAGAGCAGGGCCAGGGCCGCCGCCGCCGGCGCCGCCTGGATCCAGAGGATGCTGCGCTTCACCGTGACGGCGCCGAAGACGCCGGCGACGACCACGCAGGCGAGGAAGAAGGTCGCGCGCGGGAGGAGCTGCCCCGGGCCGGACACGAGCGACCAGGCCAGCCCTGCCGCGAGGAAGCCGTTGTAGAGCCCCTGGTTGGCGGCCAGCGGGGCGGTGACCTCGGCCTTCTCCGCGCTCAGGCCGAAGATCCGGCGGGCCCGGGTACGCCAGAGGAAGGTCTCGAGGACCAGGAACCCGAGGTGGAGCAGCGCCACGGCGGCCACGAGCAGGAGGGCGAGCGTTCGCATCCCGGATGTCTAACGCGGCGGCGGGGACGGGGGGAGCCGTTGTGCGACATCCCCTTGCACCCCCGTCGTGGGACGTGCCCGTCCGTGAACGCCGCGTACACTGCGGGTCATCGTCGTTCGCAGGAGGGGGCAGCATGGAGACGTCGCGTTTCGCCCTGGGCTCGGTGTGGAGCCACCGGGGCGGGCGGGTGGTGATCGGCAGGCTCCGGGCCGTGCAGGGACGCCTCGCCACGCTGGCCGTGGTGGGCATGGGGGTCGAGGCGCCGGACGGGGCACGGGTCCTCGCCGCGGACGCGGGGGGCAGCCCTCTCGTGGAGGTCCCGCTCCGGCTGCTCGCCGAGCGCTGGAAGCGCATGGCGTAGCGCGTCGAGGCCCCGCGTCCCCCCAAGAGGGCCGCCGGAGGGCCCCCTTCGCCGGTTCTCCTGCGGGCGGTGCGGTGCGAGGATGCCTCGCCTGCATGGACCCCACCGGGCGAACCGCGGCCGGCCCCGCGGAGCGGCTCTTCGATTCCCACCCCACGCCGACCCTGGTCGTCGACGGGGCGGCACGGGTCCTCCGCGCCAACCGGGCGGCGCGCGACCTGCTGGGCGCCGACCCGGTGCCCGCCGGGCCGGACGCGCCGGAGCCCGGCCCGTTCGCCTGCCGCCACCTGCTGGTGGACGGCGCCTGCTCCCGGGGGCCGGACTGCGCGGCGAGCGTGGCCCGACGGGCGGCGATGCGCGCGCTGGCGGTGGGGCCAGGGCCCCGCGCGCGGGCCTGGCTGGCGGTCCGGACGGCCGACGGCACGGTCGACCTGCCGGTGCTGGTGGAGGCCGCCCCGGCCGGTCCCGGGGAAACCGGGCTCGCCGTCCTCACCGTGGTGGATGCGACCGATCTCGCCCGGGCCGCGTCGGAGGTCGACGCCACCGAGCGCGCCCTGCGCGAGACCGAGGCCCGGCTCCGCACGGTGGTGGACTCCCTCGCGGAGGGCGTCGTGGTCTCCACGCTCGAGGGGCAGGTGCTCCACTGGAACCCGGCGGCGCTGCGCATGCACGGCTACGCCTCCATCGACGAGTGCCGCCTGCTGCTGCCGGAGTTCACGAGCACCTTCCGCCTCGAGGATCGGAGCGGGAGGGTCCTGCCCCTCGCCGAGTGGCCGCTCGCCCGCGTCCTGGCCGGCGAGGAGATTCGCGGCCTCGAGGTGGTCGTCCGGCGCCTCGACCGCGAGGGCGCGCTCACCTGGCAGTACGGAGGGAGCCTCGTCCGGGACCCCGCGGGCGTCCCCCTGATGGCGGCGCTGACCATCCGCGACGTCACGGTGGAGACGACGGAGCGGGAGCTCCTGCGCAGGGCCGTGTCCGAGAACGAGGCCCTGCTGGGGGAGCTCCGGGTCGCCCACGCCAGCGTGGCGACGCTCACCGGCCTCCTCCCCATGTGCGCCTGGTGCAAGCGCGTCCGGGACGACGAGGGCTACTGGGCCCAGGTGGATTCGTACATCTCGGCCCACAGCGACGCGCGGGTGAGCCACGGCGTCTGCCCGGACTGCTCGATCCGGATGTGGCCTCGCGGCTGATGGCAGCGGGCGGCGTCAGCCCTTCACGCGCTCGTAGGTGACCCGGCGGTAGTCGACCCACCGATCGCCCTCGCGCCGCTCGTAAGTGACCGTGTAGGCGTCGTTGCCGAGCCGCCGCCAGATGGTGCGCTTCATCGGGGGGGACCCGTCGGCGGTGCGGTCCTGGAAGCGGTAGGCCTGCTTCCACAGCGTGCCCTCGGCCCGGCGCCAGGAACCGTCGCTGGCCCACGCGAACACCTCCAGGTTCCCGGTGTCGCGGTCCCAGGCGATCACCGAGTCGATCTCGAGGTCGACCACCTTCTCCCCGCGGGGCACCTTCTCCCGCGTCGTCTCCCGGAGGAACTGGTCGAACTGGGCCGTCCAGCAGCGGGTGTCCACGGGCTTTCCGTCGTCGTCCGTGCCCGCCCAGCAGGCCCCGGAGAGCTCGTGGAGCCAGCTGAAGCGGGTGAGCTGGTCGAGCGGCTGGCCGCGGCGAAGCGGCTGCACGGGCGCCGCCAGGGCGGTGGAGCAGAGGAGGGGGAGGAGGAGGGCCAGTGGACGGGCGCGCATGGCCCATTCTAGCCCACGCGGGGCTCCGTCACCGACCACGCGGAGAGGCGACGACGCTGCACCACCGCGAACCGGGCCACCAGGTTGTCGAGGTCGTTGTCCCGCCCCAGCCCGACGAGGTCGAAGACGCCGCCGAAGCGGGTGTCGCCGCCGGCCAGCGCCAGCCACTTGCGGTTCTGCAGCATGTATCCGTCGAGGTGGGTCCACTGGGGCTGGTTGCCCCAGCCGCGGCGCACGCCGACCCGGACGTAGACGTCCGGCGGCACGCAGACGATCCGGAAGCGGTGCGGGTCGAGCCCGGCTGCCCGCACCACCGCGACACCGCTCTCGCGCAGGGCCCGCTCGATCCGGTTTCGCCCCAGGCCGGCCCTCCGGTCCAGGCCGAGCGCCTCGAGGAGCGGCCGGTTCGGGGGCGGGGCGCCCGGCGCGGGCTCGTCGAAGTCCTCCACCAGGAGGTCCTCGTCGCCCAGGGGGGGCAGGTAGCGCGCGCCGGCGGAGTTCACGAAGGGTCGATCGAGGTACATCTCCAGCTGGTCGCGCAGTGCCGCGGGCAGGTCGGCCGGCACCGAGATCGAGATGCGGACCGGTGCCCCCCCCGCGCCTTCCTCGCCCGTGCCCCGGGGCCGCCAGGCGTTGCGGAAGAGCTCCTCCACGTCGCCCCGGATCGACTCCATGTGGACGGGCGCGAGCCCGAGCCGGCCGGCGGTGCGGATCACCTCGTCGGGGAAGACCAGGGTGAGCCCGTGCGCACGCGGGTCCCGGCCGGGATCCCCGTCCCGTCCCGGCGCCCCCTTCCCGCCGCGCGCCTCGGCGGCACCCTCGCCGCGCTGCAGGCGGGCCGAGATCTCCTGGACCGCCTGGAGATCGCCCCGGGCGAGCGCCTGGAGCGCCTGCGACTCGAGCATCACCGGGCCGGCGCCGGGATCGTTGGGCGCCGGCTCGCCGCCGTCGACCGGGGCGGCGCGCAGCGACTGCTCCCGTGCGGCGTAGAACGCGGACCAGGCGGGATCGGCCTCCCGGACGAGTTCCAGGCCACGCAGTCCGGAGTCTCGCAGCGCCGGCAGCCCGCCCGCCGGTACCCCGGCGAGCGCGCGCAGGCCCGGGGAGAACGGGTCCACCAGGACCTCGTCGATGTCGTAGACCCGCTGGGCCACGCTCCGGAGCTCCTGCGTCTCCTGGAGCCTGCGCTTCAGCGAGGAGAGCCGGGCCGAGAGGTCCTGGACCACCTTCCAGTCCTGGATGCCCATGGCTCCCCGGATGCGATCCGGGAGCATGTCGGCCTCGGTCTGCGCCCGCGACAGCGCGCGATGGTCCGCCTCGCCCAGGTGCGGCGCGAGGAGCTCCCGGGCGCGGAGCAGGTACAGGTCGGCGAACACGGTGTCGACGTGAACGAGCGACTGGAGCCCGTCGGCGGCTTTCCGGGCGGCGGAGCGCTGGGGGGTCTCGAAGGATTCCATGATCTTGCCTCCGGACGGCATGGTCGGCCCGGTGCCCGGGACCGGGAAGTCGCCGATGGGAGCACGACCCAAGAGGGCGCCGGCAAGCGCCCATTCCCGTGCGCGGGGCGCGGGCCCCCGACAGGATGGGGAACCATGCGAACCCTGCACGCCCTCCCGGCCCTGCTGCTCGCCTCCTGCGCGTCGATGCCGGCGTCCCCGCCCGCCGCGACCCCGGCCGCACCCGCCGCCCCGTCGCGATCCGCCCCGTCGCTGGCGCTCCCGGGCGAGCGACACCTCGCCAACGTGAAGCAGCTGAGCTTCGGGGGCGAGAACGCGGAGGCCTACTGGTCCTTCGACGGGAAGCTCCTCATCTTCCAGTCCACCCGCGACGGCGCGCCCTGCGACCAGCAGTTCGTGATGAACGCCGACGGGTCGGACGTCCGGCGGGTCTCCGACGGGACCGGTCGGACCACCTGCGGCTACTTCTTCCCCGACGGGAGCCGCATCCTCTACGCGTCCACGCACGAGGCGAGCGCCGCGTGCCCGCCGCAGCCGGACATGAGCATGGGGTACGTCTGGCCGCTCTCCGACTACCAGATCTACACGGCCCGCCCCGACGGATCGGACCGGAAGGTGCTCGCCCCGAGCCCGGGCGCCTACACCGCGGAGGCCACCGTCTCGTCCGACGGCTGGATCGTCTTCACCTCCACGCGCGACGGCGACCTCGACCTCTACAAGATGCGGCTCGACGGATCCGGCCTGACCCGCCTCACCCGGGAGCCGGGTTACGACGGCGGTGCGTTCTTCTCCGCTGACGGCAGGCGCATCGTCTACCGGTCGAGCCGCCCCGCTCCCGGGAAGGAGATGGACGACTACCGCGCGCTTCTCGCGCGGAAGCTGGTCCGTCCCTCGAAGCTCGAGATCATGGTCATGGACGCCGACGGGGGGAACGTCCGCCAGGTCACCCGTCTCGGGGCCGGCTCCTTCGCGCCGTTCTTCTTCCCGGACGGCCGGCGCATCATCTTCTCGTCGAACGCCGGGGACCCGAAGGGACGGAACTTCGATCTCTTCGTGGTGAACGACGACGGGACCGGGCTCGAGCGGGTCACGACCTACGACGGGTTCGACGGATTCCCCATGTTCTCGCCGGACGGGGAGAAGCTCGTCTTCGCGTCGAACCGGAACGGATCGAGGCCCGGAGAGACCAACCTGTTCGTGGCCGACTGGGTGGAGTGACGGCTCAGCGGCCGCCGTGCCGGTCGAACCAGCCGGCCCAGGCGTCGAGCATGTGCACCCAGTGGGCCGGCTCCTGGAAGCCGTGGGACTCGCGCGGGTAGGCGAGGAACTCCACCTCGCATCCCACGTCGGACAGCGCCCGGAAGAGGATCTGCCCCTGCGAGAAGGGGACCCGGTCGTCGGCCTGGCCGTGCAGGACCAGCGTCGGCGTCCGGGCGTTGCGGAGGTGGGCCGCCGGGTTCGCCCGGGCGTGCCCGTCCTGCTGCCACGGGTTGCCCAGGAACTCCCATGCCGCGGCGTCGCCGTGGTTGATGTCGGAGAGCGCGTATTGACTCACGGTGTCGACCACCGCGGCGCCGGCGACCGCGGCACGGTAGCGGGTGGTGTGCCCGATGGTCCACGCGGTGAGGTACCCGCCCCAGGACCAGCTCCCGTAGTAGAGGCGCGCGGGGGCGACGCGCCCGGCCGCGACCAGCGCGTCGACGCCGCTCTCGATGTCGTCGAGCTCCACCTCCCCGAGCCGGCCCCGGTTGGCGGCGTAGAACGCGCGCCCGTAGCCGGTGCTGCCGCGGTAGTTGGGCATGAGCACCGCGTAGCCCCGGGCCACGATGGACGGCGTCCACAGCGACCAGGAGAGCTGCGAGACGTCGTCCGGCCCGCCGTGCGGGAAGACCCAGAGGGGCGGCTTCGCGCCCGGGGCGAGGCCGGGCGGGAGCGTCAGGATCCCCTCGATGCGCTGGCCGCCCGCGTTCGTCCACGAGACCACCTCGGTCGGGCCCCGGGGCCAGGCGTCCGCCTCGGGCCCGACCCGGACCAGCACGGTGGCGCGGCCGGTGCGGGCGTCCAGCACGGTCGGGCGCGAGGGCTCGGCCGGCGTGGAGGACGCGAAGGCCAGGCGGGAGCCGGCCCGGTCCGCCGAGAGCGGCGGGCGGATCACCCGGCCGGCGAAGCCGGAATCCCTCGCCGTCGATCCGTCCGCGGCCAGGCGGACGACGCGGGAAACGGTGCCGTCCGCCACCAGCGCGAGCAGGGCGTCGTCCCCGCTCCAGGCGAACGACGTGAGGGTGGGGTCGAGCCGGGCCGCGGCGTTCCACCGGCCCGGTCCTTCGGCCTCGCGCACGGTGAGGTGGTTCGGGAGCGAGAGGGTCTCGACGCCCTGCGCGTAGGCGATCCGGCGCCCGTCCGGCGACCAGCGGATCCCGGAGGCGACGGAGGCGTGCTCCTCGAGCCAGCGTACGGCGGCCGGGGCGGCGTCCCGCGGCTCGAGGACCGCCGGGCGGAGGTGGTTCGAGACCTCGTAGGGGTCGCTCGTGCGGGAGAGGAGCGCGGCGAACCGCTTCCCGTCGGGTGACCAGTCGAACTCCACCACGTTGACGTCGGGGCCGGTCACGGCGACCGGCTTCCCGCCGTCGATCGGGATCACGTGGATCGCGGTGGGACGCCACTCGCGCTCCCAGCGGATGGCCCCCCCGCTCGCCCACTTCTCCCGGCGCTCCTCGTCGCGGAGGGGAAGGGTCGCGGCGAAGGCCATTCGAAGCCCGTCGGGTGAGAAGGCGATCGACTGGGGCTCCAGCGCGCCGGTCTCGAGGACGCGCGCCTCTCCCCCGGAGAGCGCGAGCAGGTGGATGCGCGGCTTCCCGTCCTTCTTCCGGAGGAACGCGAGCGTGGAGCCGTCCGGCGACCAGACGGGCCCCGTGGACGGGTCGCCCGAGAAGGTGAGCTGGCGGGGAGCGCCTCCGGCGACGGGCGCGACGAAGATCTGGACGGCCGTCGTCCACCCGGCCCGCAGGTCGGCCGCGGAGGCCGTTCCCGGGTCGAAGTCGGTTGGAGCCCGCGCGGCCGGATCGAGGCGCCTCGTCCGCACCGTGTAGGCCACCTGGCCGCCGTCCGGGGAGATCGCGACCGACCGCGTGTCGGGAAGGGAGATGAGCTCCAGGGCCGTGGGGTGCGGGGCCGGGACGACGGCGGGTTCGACCGCGGGAGCGAGGAGCAGGAGCGCGGCGAGCGGGGCGACGGGCGTCATGGCGATGCATCCTAAGTCCGCGGCGCGACCCGCGCCGCGACCCGTGATCCGGATCAACCCCCGCGGCGGCACGACGGCCACGGGCAGGCGCGCCCGGCGCGGAGCGGTGGGATCCGGAACGGAAAAGCGGGGCTGTCCCTCGATCCCCGGTCAAGGCGATCTGAACGAGTTGCTATGATCCAGACACCCGAAGGGGTGGGCGATGACCAGCGAAGAGTGCTTCGAGGCGGCGGTGCAGGTGGAGAACCTCATGCGGGACGTGTACGTCCGGCTCGCCGACCGCTACGCCGTCGAGTCGCGCCTGCGCGAGACCTTCCTCCGGCTGGCCGCGGAGGAGGAGCAGCACGCGCACCGCATCCGCCTCCTCGCGAAGTGCCAGGGCCAGGGCACCTGGGCCGAGGACACGGCGCGGCGGATCTCGAAGGACCTCCACGAGATGTCGGGCGACCTGCTCGACATGGTGAAGGACCTCGAGGAGGACTGGGAGGGCGGCGCGGCCCGCAACGTCCTCCACCGGGTGATGCAGGCCGAGGAACGCTGCAGCGCCATCCACGCCGAGGTCCTGGCCCGCACCGCCGAGATCGACGTCCAGATGCTCTTCTGGTCTCTCGCGCGCCAGGACGTCCACCACAAGCAGCTCCTCGAGACGGCGACTTCCGCCGCCGCCTGATACCAACCCAGCCCGGAGGTTCGATGGCCGTCCCCGTCCCGGTCACGCTGCTCTACGGCGGCCTCACCACCCTGCTCGTCACCGGCCTGGGCCTCCAGGTGAGCCGGCTTCGCGGCCGGCACCGCGTGGGACCGGAGGGCCCGCTGCCGGTGGAACTGGTCCGGCCGGTCCGCGCCCACGCGAACGCCACCGAGTGGGTACCGCTCGGGCTCCTCCTGCTGCTCGTGCTCGAGCTCTCCGGGGCCGGCAGCCGCTTCACGCTCCACCTGTGCGGGGGCACGCTGCTCCTCGGGCGCGCGCTGCACGCCGCCGGCTTCTACGGTAAGAACGGCCTGTCCCGGCTCGGAGCCGGGCTCACCTACCTGGTCGTGGCGGCCATGGCGGTCTGGGCCGTGGCCGTGCGGTTCGTCCAGTACGGACCGTAGGACGACCGGAACGGAGCAGGCATGGTCACCATCGAGTACTGCACCGTCTGAGGGTACCTCCCGAGAGCCCGAGGTCTCGGGCAAGCGATCACGGAGAGGTTCGGCGGCAAGGTCGCCGTCGAGCTCCGGGGAGGTAGGCGGGGCTCCTTCGAGGTCGCCGTGGGCGGCGACCCGGTTCACTCCAAGCTGGAGACCGACGAATGGCCCGACACCGAGGCGGTCCTGGCGGCGATCGCCGCGCGCATCGCCCCCCGGTGAGGCCGGCGGCGAGGACGGCGATCGCCGCCGGCGGTCGCGCTCAGGGCCGGAAGACGACGAGTTCGCTCGAGGTCGAGTCGATCCCGGCGACCTGGCCGGCCCAGGGACCGGTCGTGACGTGGACGAAGTCGTCTCCCTGGAAGTCGGCCGGGATCCCGGTGAGAGGCCGGACCGCGTTCCCCGAAAGGTCGAAGTACCACCTCCCCACGAGCAGGAGCCCGGAGCGCGGGTCGAGGTCGAGGCTGCCGCGGACGACCTGGGGCGCCGAGAGGGTGACCGTCTCGAGCAGGGTCGGGATGAAGGCGCCCGGGTCGGAAGGGTCGGGCGCGCCCGTGCCCGTGAAGAGGTGGAGCAGCTCCGGGTGCTGCTGGGCCCTCACGGCGACGCGTCCGTCCGGAAGCTCGGTGGCCCGGACCGGCCGGAACGCGCTGGCCGGGAACGAGCCCAGGGCGAGCCGCGATTCCCCGACGCCGGTGACCGCGTCGTAGAGCCAGATCCCCCGCGGAGGCGGGAAGGCGGCGTTCACGCAGAGGGCGATCTGGTCGGTGGATGGGAAGTAGGACACGCCCCCGATCGCGGACACGAGCGGCTCGTCCCGGGTGGCGGCCACGGCCGACCGGAAGGGTGGCGCGACCGCGTAGGCGTGACGGGCGCCGAGGAGGCCGCGCACCGATGCATTCATGAGGAAACGGCCCCTCGGTGGATCCCAGGCGATCGAGACGGGGTTCGAGACTCCGGGGCCGATCTCGAAGTGCCGGTCCTGGCCGGGGAGCCGCACTCCGTTCGCGTCGTGGACCTGGACCGTTCCGCTCCCGTACTCGGCGACGGCGATCCGCCCTCCCGACAGCACCGCGATGCCCTCCAGGTCGGACGACGGGTCCGCGGTGATCACGGGTCCGGAGAGGTTTCCCGCGAGGTCCACCTGGTAGACGAGGCCCCCGGGATCGGAGAGGGGGGCGATGAGGAAGCGATCGGGCGGCAGGAAGGCCATCCCCGTGACGTAGCTCTCGGCCGGGGATCCCGGCGCGACCGGGATCTCCCGCTCGACCGTGCCGTCCATCCGGATGATGGAGATGCGGCCGACGAGATCCTCCCCGATCAGGACCGCGGCGATCCGGTCGCCGATGACCGGGACGTCCGGAGGGACGTAGGCGAGGCTCTCGAACTGGACGGGCGTGACCTGGCCCGGGAGCAGCGTCAGCGGGATCGGAGGACGCGGCCGGCCGTGCTCGTCCGTGACCAGGATGGTCGGGGGCGACGAGAGCGAGACGGGTCCGAAGTAGAAGCGTTCCCGGCCGGGATCGAAGGCTAGGCCTCGCGGCACCTGTCCCATGGACCGGACGTCGAAGAGGCGGGTGACGGACGTGCGCGCGGAGGCCCCGGCCCTCGTCGCCGGAACCGGGATGGCGATGACGTCGTACCCGTCGATGAGCGCGACGACGCCGGGCGAGAGTGACGTCATGGCCTCGACGTCGTTGCCCAGCCTGCCGCGGAAGGTGACGTTCGTGGGGGAGCGATCGTCGGCGAGGGTCGGTGCGGGGGCCTGCACGGACAGGGCGACGAGGGCCAGGGCCACGGCCCACAGCGGGATCCTTCTCATGGGTTCCTCCAGGTGAAGCGACGTTCGGTTCCGGCCTGCAGACGTCCAGGACCGCGGACGGGTCGCCGTGTGACGGCAAGCGAAAATTTAGGCAGCCGGCCGGCGGCCCCTAGACTGTCGCCATGACACCCTTCACGCCCGCGGACCCGGACTTCGAGCGCCGCGTCCGGGAGAGCTTCGGCCGGCAGGCCATGATGGGAACGCTGGGGGCGATCCTCGAGCGCGTGGCGCCCGGCGAGGTGGACGTCCTCCTGCCGTTCCGCGCCGCGCTGACCCAGCAGCACGGGTTCCTGCACGCGGGGGCGATGACCACCGTGGTGGACAGCGCCTGCGGGTACGCCGCCTTCTCGCTCATGCCGCCGGGTGCGGCGGTGCTCACGGTGGAGTTCAAGGTGAACCTCCTCGCGCCCGGGAAGGGGGAGCTCTTCCGTGCGCGGGGTCGCGTGCTCAAGGCGGGCCGGACGATCACCACCTGCCAGGGAGACGGGATGGTGGTGTCGGGCGGCGTGGAGCGCCACGTCGTCACCATGCTGGCGACGGTGATGACCGTGCAGGGCCGGCCGGGGCTCCTGGACTAGATCGCTCGCCGCGGGCGAGGCGTCGCGCGGGCACGGGGTGATCGGGCAGGGCCCGGAACTGGTAGCGCTCGACCCCCGCGTCCGAGAGCCAGAGGATCACGATCCCCTTCGTCTCCCCCGCCTCGGCGTGCGAGGTCCGCTCCGTCGAGCCCGCGTAGATCACCGGCGGGAGCCCCGGGGCGCGGAGCACCTGGTGGCGGTGCACGTGCCCACAGAGCACCGCGTCCAGCCGGTCCGGTAGCGCCGACCGCGGGATCACGTCGGAGCCGTCACGAAAGGTGAAGTGGCCCGGGCCGCAGGTGGCCCCCTCGATGCACTGGTGCAGGCAGAGGATGCGCACGTCGGCCCGGGGCGCTCCCGCGGTCGCGGACTCGAGCAGCGCCGGGAACCGGTCGCGCACCTCCCGCTGGTGGGGAAACCCGATGAACGCGACGCGGACGCCCCCGGCCTCGAGGACCACGGTGCGCGGGCGGTCGAAGACGTGGAGGCCGCCGTGCATCGCGAGGAGGGGGTGTGGGAGACGGCCTCGCTCGTGGTTCCCCGGCACGAGCAGGACCGGGATCCCGGCGTCCGCGACCGCCCGCAGGGGCGAGAGGGCGGCCTCGGAGAGCCTGACCGGGACCCGGCTGCGGTACAGGAGGTCCCCGGCGTGGAGCACCACGTCCACCTCGCCCGACCGGGCCGGGGCCAGCGCCGCGTGGAAGCTCTCGAAGAAGTCGCCTCCGCGCCGGGGCCGGTCGGAGCGCGGGCGGGCCGGCAGGTCGTGGCCGAGGTGCGTGTCGGAGAGGAAGAGGAGTCGCATGGCCCGGACGTCCGCGTACGGAACGGATGTACAGCGGACCCCTGACAGGGTCATCGGGTCACGCGTCCTCGTCTCGGGCCAGGCGGATGCCGGTCATCTGGAAGCGATCCCGGGCGTGCCAGAAGTTGCGGTAGGTGGCGCGCAGGTGGGAGCGCGGCGAGAGGCAGGAGCCCCCACGCAGGACGAGCTGGTTCACCATGAACTTGCCGTTGTACTCGCCGAGCGCGCCCGCCGGAGGGCGGTAGCCGGGGTAGGCCGCGTAGGCGCTCGACGTCCAGGTCCAGGCCCCGCCGAGGAGCGGTGCGGCGGTCCCCGTCGGCAGCGGCGCGAGGGAGCCGTCCTCCACGAACTGGCCGCCGGGGCCGGCGTCGCGGGCGACCGTCTCCCATTCCGCCTCGGTGGGGAGCCGGGCCGCGGCCCAGCGCGCGTAGGCGTCGGCCTCGTGGTGGCTCACGTGGCAGACCGGCGTGGCGGGGTCCACCGGGATGCGGCCGTGGAGCGTGAACCGCGTCCAGCGGCCGTCCCGGCGCTCCCAGTAGAGCGGCGCCTCCCAGCGCTCCTCGCGCGCCACCTGGAAGCCCTCCCACATCCAGAGCTCGGGTCGCGCGTAGCCCCCGTCCGCCATGAAGTCCAGGTACTCGCCGGCGGTCACCGGCCGCGCGGCCAGCGCGAAGGGGCGGAGCAGCACGTCGTGCGCCGGACCCTCGTTGTCGAAGGAGAAGCCGCCTCCGTCGTGACCCACGAGGACGCGACCGCCGGGGTGGACGGTCCACCGGAGCGGGGGAACGGCACCCCCCCCGGCGGCGGGGAACGGGCGGTAGGCCACCTCGAGCGGGTTCCGGGAGAGGAGGTGGAGGAGGTCGGTGAGGAGGAGTTCCTGGTGCTGCTGCTCGTGGTGGAGCCCGAGCTCGGCCACCGCCTGCGCGTCGGGTTCCCGCCCGCGGTCGGAGGCGAGCAGGGCCTGGACCCGATCGTCCACCTCCCGCCGCCACGCGAGGACCTCGCGCACGGTGGGTCGGGTGAGCATCCCGCGCTCCGGGCGCGGGTGACGGGTGCCGGTCGCCACGTAGTAGGAGTTGAAGAGGTGCCCCCAGCGCGGATCGTGCGGCCGGAACCCCGGAATCCGCGGCGCGAGCAGGAAGGTCTCGAGGAACCAGGTGGTGTGGGCCAGGTGCCACTTCACCGGGCTCGCGTCCGGCATGGACTGCACGACCATGTCCTCGGGGTCGAGCCCGTCGCACAGCCCGACGGTGAAGTCGCGGACGGCGACGAGGCGGCCCGCGACGTCGGGAGGCGGGCTCAAGCGGCTCCCAGCCGCCAGAGCGCGTCCACGAACCAGCTCCGCCGGTCCCGGAAGCGCTCCACCTCCTCGAGCCCGGCGAGGCGGGCGAGGAACCCCACGTCCCGCTCCCGGTACTTGCAGGAGATCTCGGTGTGGATGCGCTCGCCCGCCTCGAACCGGAACGGCCGGCCCGCCACCCGGACGAGCTGCCGGCGCCGGCTGCGCAGCCAGCTCTCCATCGCCGGGCGGACCGGGTCGAAGGTGGCGACGTGCTCGAAGGTCATGGGGTCGAAGTCGCCGTCCAGCTCCCGGTTGATCCGGTAGAGGAGATTCAGGTTGAAGGCCGCCGTCACGCCGGCTTCGTCGGCGTAGGCGGCCTGCAGCGTCGAGCGGTCCTTCAGCAGGTCGAACCCGACCAGCAGGTGATCTCCGGCGCGGATGGACCTCCGGAGCGAGCGGAGGAAGCGCATGGCGTCGGCCGGCTCCAGGTTCCCGATGTTGCTTCCCAGGAAGAGGACCAGCAGCGGGCCCGCGCTGCGGGGGCCGAGCGAGCGCAGGCCCTCGAGGTAGTCGGCCTGCACGGGCGCCAGCCTCACGCCGGGCACGTCGGTCTCCATCCGGCGGGTGGCCTCGGAGAGCGCCTCCGGGGAGAGGTCGATGGGCGTGTAGGTCGTCCTCGCCCGGCGCTGCCCCAGCGCGGCGAGGAGGAGGCGGGTCTTCACCCCGTCGCCGGCGCCCAGGTCGACGACGGTGCAGGCGTCGCCGTGGAGGCGGGAGGCGATCGCACCGGCGTGTCGCTCGAGGATCTCGTGCTCGACGCGCGTCGGGTAGTAGGCGTCGAGCGCCATGATCTCCTGGAAGAGCCGGCTTCCCCGCGCGTCGTAGAGCCAGCGCGACGGGATCTCCTTTCGAGGAAGCGCGAGGCCGGTGACGACGTCGCGCAGGAACTCCGGGTGCGCGCGCTCCACCCCCGGGACCGGGTTCACGTTGGCCGTCGCGGCGGAGGGAGGGGGAGGAGGCATGGGGTGGCTCGAGCCCGGGAACTAATCGGCCATCCACGCCGCGCCATCCGCGGAGCGTAAAAGGAATTGTTTCTCGCCGGCGCCCCATCGGTGACGCGCCCGATCCCTGCACGGGCCTATGGGGAGCGCGACGACGAAGAGGGAGGGGCCATGGCCGACCGACCCGTCATCGTGATCGTGGACGACGAGCCCGCCGCGCTGGCGGCGATGCTCGACGCGCTCAACCGGCGCTTCGGTGCGGACTACCGCGTGGCGCCGTTCCTCTCGGCGGCAGAGGGGCTTGCCGGCGTGGAGCGGATCCAGAAGGACGGCGAGGAGATCGCCCTCGTGGTGGCCGACCAGTGGATGCCGGGGATGGCGGGAAACGAGTTCCTGGGACGGATCCGCGTGCTCGCGCCCGAGGCGAAGCGGGCCCTCCTCGTCGGCTGGGGGGACCGCTCGGCGTCCCGGACCATCCTCCAGGCCTGCGCCTTCGGCGAGCTCGACAACTACCTCTACAAGCCCTGGGCGCCGGCCGAGGTCCACCTCTACCCGCTCGTCAGCGAGTTCCTGGCCGAGTGGACGCGTCTGCACCGTCCGGCCATGGAGCTCGTGCGCGTGATCGGGGAGGAGGATTCACCCCGGGTGCACGAGATGCGGGAGTTCCTGGGCCGGAACGGCGTGCCGCACGGGTTCCACGCGGTGGGTTCCCCGGGCGCGGAGCGGATCCTGGCGGAGCACGGCATCGGCGACCGGACCCTTCCCGTGGTGATCCTGCTCGACGGGTCGGCGCTCCACGATCCCTCCAACGCCGAGATCGCCGACGCCATCGGGGGCGGCCCGCACGAGCTGCGCTGCGAGGTGGCCATCGTGGGCGCCGGGCCCGCGGGACTGGCCGCCGCGGTGTACGCCGGGTCCGAGGGCCTCAAGACCTTCGTCGTCGAGCGCTACGTCGTGGGGGGACAGGCGGGCGCGAGCTCGCTCATCCGCAACTACCTCGGCTTCCCGCGGGGGATCGGCGGCGCCGAGCTGACCCAGCGTGCGTACCAGCAGGCCTGGCTCTTCGGGGCCCGCTACGTCTTCGCGCGGGAGGTGGTGGGCGTGCGGGCCGAGGGCGACGAGCGGATCGTGGAGCTGTCCGACGGGCGGGAGATCGCGGCGCGGGCCGTGGTCATCGCCACCGGCGCCCGCTACCGGCGCCTGGAGGCTCCGGGAGTCCAGGAGTTCGAGGGCCGGAGCGTCTTCTACACCACGTTCGGCGAGGCCCGCGTCCTGCAGGATCTCGACATCGCCGTCGTGGGGGGCGGCAACTCGGCCGGCCAGGCGGCGGTGCACCTCTCCCGGTTCGCGCGGAAGGTGACGCTGGTGGTGCGGGCCGGATCGCTCGCGGCGGGCATGTCGGACTACCTCGTGCAGCAGATCCGGCACGCCCCGAACGTGGACGTCCGGGTCCGCTCGGAGGTCGTGGGCGCGCGGGGCGGGCACCGGATCGAGGAGATCTCGGTGCGCGACGCCGGTTCCGGCGCGGTGGACGTGGTTCCGGTGCGGATGGTCTTCGCGCTCATCGGGGCGCTCCCGCACACGGGGTGGCTCGACGGCGTGGTGCAGCGGGACGAGCGCGGGTTCCTCCGGACCGGGCCCGACATCGACCCGGACGGCTGGCCGCTCTCCCGGAGCCCCTGGAGGTTCGAGACCAGCATGCCCGGGGTCTTCGCCGCCGGCGACGTGCGTCTCGGGGCGCTGCCCCGCGTGGCCGCGGCGGTGGGGGAGGGCGCGGCGGTGGTGCAGCAGATCCACCAGTACCTCGACCACGAGGTCGAGCACGCGCCCGGGCCGGCCCTGCTCCGGCCCGGCGCAACGGCGTCCGGTGAGGCCCACCCGTAGCGCCGCGCGCGGGGATCAGCGGGCCGGGCCCCGCGCCGACCCGAGGATGGCCGTTCCCAGGGCGGCCGAGAGGATCGAGGCCGCGAAGACCGCCACCTTGGCGGCGGCGAAGTCGGCCGGAACCGGGTAGGCCTGCCCGGCGATGAAGAGCGACATGGTGAATCCGATCCCGGCCAGCGCACCGGCGCCCAGCACCTGCGTCCAGGTGTACGCCGCGGGCTTCACGGCGAGTCCGGAGCGCACCGCGAGGTACGACGCCCCGAGCACGCCGACCGGCTTCCCCAGCACCAGGCCGACCACGATGGCGAGCTGCAGCGGGCCGTGGCCGCGGAGAAGCTCCGGCCCCAGGGCCACGCCGGCGTTGGCCAGCGCGAAGACCGGGAGGACGAGGTAGCTCGACCGCAGGGAGACCGTCCGCAGCATGCGGTCGGCGGGGGATTCCAGCCGGTCGTGGATGGCGTCCAGGCTCCTGAGCGCCTGCGGCGAGAGCCCGTGCCGGAGCGCCTCCGCCCCGCGTCGCGCCTCGGTGGTGACGATGGCGGTCGCCTGCGCGGTGAGCACGCGCAGGTCGGGCGGGCGCCGGGTGGGGATGAAGAAGGCCAGGATCACCCCGGCCAGCGTGGCGTGGAGCCCGCAGGCGTGGACGCAGGACCAGAGCGCCACGCCCAGGATCACGTACGGCGTGGCGCGGTGCACGTTGGCGCGATTGAGGAGCGCGAGCAGTCCGATGGCGATGCCGGCCGCGACGAAGGCCCGGCCGTGGAGCGGCCCCGAGTAGAAGAGCGCCACCACCAGGATGCCGCCGATGTCGTCGGCGATCGACGCCGCGGTCAGGAACACGCGGAGCTCCACCGGGACGCGGCTGCCGAGCATCACCACCAGCGCGACGGCGAAGGCCGTGTCGGTGGCCATGGGCACCCCCCAGCCGCGTGCCCAGGGGCCGTCGGGGAGCACCAGGCGGTAGAGGATCACCGGCACCGCCATCCCGCCCAGCGCGGCGGCCACCGGCAGGGCGGCGGAGCGCGCGCTGGCCAGGTGACCGACCGTGAACTCGCGCTTGATCTCCAGACCGACCACGAGGAAGAAGACGGTGAGGAGGCCGTCGTTCACCCACTCGAGCAGGGAGAGCGTGAAGGCGCCGTCGCCGAGCGTCAGGCCCAGCTTCCGGGCCCAGAGTCCCTGGAACCAGGGGCCGGCGGGGGTGTTCGAGAGGACGAGCGCGACGACCGTGGCCACGAGGAGCAGCAGGCCGGCGGAGGGCGCCCAGCGCGCGAAGTCGAGCGCGGCCGACCGCACCCGGTGGCCCAGCGTGCCGAGCAGCGCCTCCGAGAGCGCGGGGCGATCCCAGAGGCCCTCGTAGCGCCGGCCGTTGATGAAGAACGTGGGGGTCACGACGACGCCGCTGGTCTCGGCGCTGGCGACGTCCGTGGCCACCCGGGCCCGCGCCCGCTCCGGATCGAGCCCGGGCCCCGGCCCGTCCGGCCCCTCCAGGCCGAGGTCCCGGGCCACCGCCACGAGATCGCCCTCGGTGAGCGTGGCCGACCGCGTCATGAGGGCCACGTGGGCCCGCCAGAACCGCTCCGCGTCCGGTGCCCGCTCGGCCAGCTCGGCGGCGCGGCGGGCCAGGCTCGTGGCGAGCGGCTTGTTCCGGAAGACGTAGCGAAGCCGGTCTCCCTGCTCGTCGCGCAGGTCGGCGATGGTGTCCGTGGCGGCGCGGCAGTGCGGGCAGGCGTAGCTCCCGTACTCCACGAGCGTGATGGGCGCCGTGGGAAGGCCGAGCACGTGGTCCGACGCGTCGTCGACCGGCCGGCCCAGGTGGTTGGCCCCGAACGCCTGACCCATGGAGGCGAGCCTAGCGGGGCGACGTGGGCCGCGCCCGGGAGACGTGCCCCGTCGGGGGCCCGCGGTCACGTCGGGCGGGGCCGCTCGTCCCATGACGTAGGATGGGATCGTCACCGGCCGTCGCTGGACCGGAGCGACCCGCAGCTTCCGGAGGAGATCATCGCCAGCGTGAGCGCCGTTCGATGCCTGGTCGTCGCGAGCCTGCTGTCCTCCGCTTGCGCGGGACCGTTCGTGTCCACGGCGTCGCTCGTGCGGCGGGAGCCACCCGGCGGGACGGTCCGGATCACGAGCGAGACCTATCCTCCGGACGCGGACGTCCAGCTCCGGGCGAAGGAGCTCATGGTCCAGGCCTGCGGCGGTCGGGCCTGGCGGGTGGTGGACATCGCCGTCCGGGAGGCCTCGCCCGGCGGGGCCAGCGCCGAGAAGGACAACAGCAGCTGGGTCTGGGTGGCCGGGTACGGCGGGCCGGCCGGCCGGATCCCGCCCCGGATTCCCGGTCAGGTGGTCGACCTCGTCTTCGTCTGCACCGACGCCGAGGCGGCACGCGGCTCGTGAGGCACCGCGTCGATTGCTTCGTGTCCCGGAAGACCTGGCATCCGAGGCGTGCTCACGAACATCCGCCGCGCGCTCGCCATCGGCCTCGCCTCGCTCCTGGTCGTCTTGACCCTCGGAAGGGTGAGCGTGAACTGGACCGGCTCACCTCGCGGGTCGCGGGACGACGACGGGCGGCGCCCGGTGGCGACGCGGTCGGAGCGAGGTCGTTGAAATGGTGGAGGCGCCGGGAATCGAAACTGCCGAACCGCAGCAAGCCAACCTGCCGACGGGGCACGCCTTTCGTCGGGGAAGCGTTGCGGGGCGGTGGTTTCGACCCCGTGGCAAAGTCCGCGGGAGGCCGCGCCAGTCGACCGGGATCCGCCTCCGGCTTGGAGACATCTTGGAGACGATGGCGTGCGTCCTCCGGAGATGGCGCGACTCGGAGCCCGAAAGTCAAGTGAACACGGCGTGACGCGCGCCGCCGTGGGATCGTGCTTGACTGTCCGTGACCTTCCACGCAGTGAATATCGGACTCGATTTCCGGTCACGTTCTCGGTCGCGGCCCGTCTTGTCTGGGGGAGGCCCCGGACCGCGGTGTCGCGAGGAGCCGGCGGACC
>JBBIOL010000058.1:0-21348 GCA_037443385.1 Anaeromyxobacteraceae bacterium | reverse complement strand
CCCCTTCCTGTTCCTCTCGGACGGCCAGAACAAGAGCTACCACACCGTCGACGACGAGATCGGCAACATCGACATGAACCGGCTGGTCTACGAGGGCGGGTTCCTGATGGACCTCGCCGGACGGATCGCCGCGGTCGCGGGAGGCGAGCTGGGCCAGGGCCTCCGCGCCCGGGAGCCGGCGGGCGCCCTTCCCGAGCGCGGCCAGCGCGGCCGCGGCCACCGCGTCGGGGGAGGCGCCGCGCGCGGTGGTCACCCAGAAGTGCCGGCCGGACGAGTCCACGCGGCTGCCGGCCACGCCCGGCAGGGCATCGAGGCGCGCCAGCACGGGCGCGAGCACGGTGCCTCAACCGAGGCCCGTGACCGGTCCTCAACCGAAGCCGGTGGCGTGGAGGACGATGGGGATCACCGGCCGATGATACCCTGCCCGCATGCCCCGTCTCGCCGCGAATCTCAGCATGCTCTGGACCGAGATCCCCTTCCTCGACCGATTCGAGGCGGCCTCCCGGGCCGGCTTCCGGGGCGTCGAGTTCCTCTTCCCCTACGCCCACCCGGCCGGAGAGATCCGGCGGCGCCTCGACGCATGCGGGGTCGAGCTCGTGCTCCACAACCTGCCGGCCGGGGACTGGGACGCCGGCGAGCGCGGGATCGCCTGCCATCCCGATCGGGTGGCCGAGTTCCGGGAGGGCGTCGGCCGCGCCGTCGACTACGGCCGCGCGCTCTCCGTCCCCCGGCTCAACTGCCTGGCCGGCAAGGCGCCGGCGGGCGTCCCGGCCGACGTCCTGCGGCGCACCCTGGTGGAGAACCTCCGGTTCGCCGCCGCGGAGCTGGGCCGCCACGGGATCACGCTGCTCCTCGAGAACATCAACACCTTCGACATCCCCGGCTTCCTGGTGAGCCGGACGGCCGACGCCGTCTCCATCCTGGACGAGGTGGGGGCGCCGAACGCGCTGCTCCAGTACGACGCCTACCACGCGCAGCGCATGGAGGGAGAGCTCGCCGGGACGCTGACGCGGCTCCTCCCGCGCATCGGCCACGTCCAGATCGCCGACAACCCGGGGCGGAACGAGCCCGGCACCGGCGAGATCGACTACCGGTTCCTGCTCGCCCACCTCGATCGGCTGGGGTACGCCGGCTGGGTGGGCTGCGAGTACAAGCCCGCCACCACCACCGACGCCGGCCTGGGCTGGCGCGAACGCCTCACCGGGAGGACCGCGTGACCCCCACCCCCCTCGACCTCGGCTTCATCGGCCTCGGCATCATGGGCACCCCCATGGCCGGCCACCTCGCCCGGGCCGGGCACCGGCTCTTCGTCCACTCGCGGTCCGGAGTCCCCGCCGATCTGGCCCAGGCGGGCGTGGTCGCGTGCGCGAACGGCAAGGAGGTCGCGCAGCGCGCCGGCGTGGTCTTCCTCATGCTCCCCGACACGCCCGACGTCGCAGCGGTGGTCTTCGGGCCGGGCGGCGTGGCCGAGGGGATCTCGCCGGGCCAGGTGATCGTGGACATGAGCAGCATCTCCCCCATCGAGACCCGGGCCCTCGCCGCCCGCCTGGCCGGGCTGGGCGCGCACTGGCTCGACGCGCCGGTGTCGGGCGGCCAGGTGGGCGCACGCAACGCCGCGCTCTCCATCATGGTCGGGGGCGACGAGGCGGTCTTCGACCGGGTCCGGCCGCTGCTCGAGCTGCTCGGGAAGAACATCACCCGCGTGGGCGGGGTGGGGGACGGGCAGACCGCCAAGGTGGCGAACCAGATCATCGTCGCGCTCACGATCGAGGCGGTGGCCGAGGGTCTGCTCTTCGCCTCCCGGGCCGGCGCCGATCCGGCCCGCGTCCGGCAGGCGCTGCTGGGCGGCTTCGCCTCCTCGCGCATCCTCGAGGTTCACGGCGAGCGGATGATCAAGCGCACCTTCGACCCGGGGTTCCGCATCGAGCTCCACCAGAAGGACCTGAACCTCGCCCTGCAGGGGGCCCGGGCGCTCGGCCTCTCGCTGCCGAACACCGCCACCGCACAGGAGCTCTTCAACGCCTGCGCGGCCCGGGGGGGCAAGGCCTGGGATCACTCGGCCATGGTGCGCGCGCTCGAGGCGCTGGCGGACTTCTCCATGGACGGCAAGAAGCCGGGCTAGTTGCAGCGCAGGAGCGCCGCCACCGTCTCGCCGCTGAAGGCCGGGGCCAGGTAGGACACGAAGGCCCACAGCGCGACGAGCGCGAGCGCGCCCAGCACCGTGGGCCGGACCATGTCCCGCAGGACCGCCCGAAGGATCACGCGGCCCCCTCCGCCGGCGCCCGCAGGCGGGCCACGGGCGTCTCCCGGACCGGCACGTTGAGGAGCGCGGCCACGACCGCGAGCCCGATGGAGAGCCACCAGACCAGGTCGTAGCTGCCGGTGGCCACGTAGAGCCTCCCGCCCAGCCAGCCACCCAGGAAGGCGCCGACCTGGTGGAAGAAGAAGACGATCCCGCCGAGCAGCGCCAGGTTCTCCACCCCGAAGACCGAGGCCACCGTGCCGTTCGTGAGCGGCACGGTGGAGAGCCAGAGGAAGCCCATGGCCGCGCCGAAGGCCCACGCCGAGGTCTCGGTGAGCGGGACGAGCAGGAAGGCCGAGATCACGAGGGCGCGCGCGCCGTAGAGCCCGACCAGGAGGGCCGGCTTGCTCCACCGCTGGCCGAGGCGGCCGGCCACGTAGGTGCCGCCGATGTTGAAGAGGCCCACCAGCGCGAGCACGGTGGCTCCGGTGGACGGGGAGAGCCCCCTATCGGCGAGGTAGGCGGGCAGGTGGGTGGCGATGAAGACCACGTGGAACCCGCAGACGAAGAAGCCGAAGCAGAGGAGCCAGAACCCGGGGACCCGCACGGCCTCGCCGAGCACCTGGCGGAGCGGCATGGGCGCCGGCCGCGACCCGGGCGGGTGGTTCTCGACGAGCGGCGCGGCGAGCGGGATCATGACGAGGGACAGCGCCGCCAGCGCGAGCAGCGTCCGGGACCAGCCGATGGACTGGATGGCCTGGAGCGCCGCGGGCAGGAAGGCGAACTGGCCGAGCGAGCCCACCGACATGGCCACGCCCATGGCGACGCTGCGGCCCCCGACCGGCGTCCTGCGCAGGATCGCGCCGAAGACCACCGGGAAGCTCACCCCGGCGAGCCCCACGCCGAAGATCACCCCGGTGGAGAGCACCAGCATGGCCCCGGTGTGCGCGAAGGCCATGAGGACCAGGCCCAGCACGTAGAGCACGGTCCCGCCCAGGATCACCCGGCCCGATCCCCACCGGTCCGCGATGCGCCCGGCGAAGGGCTGCGCCGCGCCCCAGACCAGGTTCTGCAGGGCGATGGCGAAGCCGAAGACCTCCCGGGACCACCCGTTGTCCCTCGACATGGGAGCGAGGAAGAGGCCGAAGGTGTGCCGGGTCCCGAGCGAGAGGGCGAGCAGGAGGGCGCCCGCCACCAGCACGAGCGTGGGCGTCCTCCAGTCGCGGGGGGCGGGGCCGATCGCGGCACTCATGCGGCCTCCTGCGCGTGCTCCGGGGAGAGCCGGGCGGCGACCCGCCGGGAGACGGCGACGAGGCGGCCGGCGTCGGGGCCGAGCGTGTCTGCGAGGCTGGCCTGCAGCGCCGCCCAGGAGGCCACCGCCGCGCGCAGTCGGACCTTCCCGGCCGGGGTGAGGGACACCACCCGGTCCCGCTGATCGTCGCCCGGGGAGACCCGGACCAGCCCGGCGGCGGCGAGCGGGCGCAGGTTCCGCCCGAGCGTGCTGCGGTCGAGCCCGGTGGCCGCGGCGAGCCCGGTCAGGTTGGGCGACCCGTGCCGCTCGACGGCGCGCAGCAGCGAGAACTGGGTGACCTTGAGGGCATGGGGGGCGAGCGCCGCGTCGTAGCGCGCGGTCAGGGCGAGCGCGGCGCGGCGGGCGTTGGTGCACAGGCAGGCGATCGGGTCCATTCCGGGCATCTACCCGCATCGACCGGCCGGCGCAACCCGTTCAGCGCCCCAGGACGCCGGCGGCGACGAGCAGCGCCACCGCCACCCCCATCAGGCTCTCGCCGGCGATGAGGCCGGAGGCGATGGGGGTCACGTAGCGGTCCGCCGCGGCGGGGCGCAGGCGCCGCCAGGCCAGCGCCCCGAGCGCGCCGGCGAACATGGCGATGGAGTTGCTGCCCGGGATGACCATGGCGATGCCCAGCCCCGAGGGGGAGGGGACGAGGTCCCGGACGCGGGCCGGGGCGAGCTTCTCCGCCAGCGCCAGCGCCACGCCGAGCAGGAGCCCGGCCGCGATGGCCGAGCGGGCCAGCGTCGTGAGCCCGCCCACGCCCCCGGCGAAGGCCTGCGAGACGCCTGCCCAGACCAGGCACGAGGGCGCCGGCCACTCCTCCGATCCCAGGGCCGCGGGATCGCCTCCGATGACGAGGTAGTAGGCCGGCACCACGATGGCCGCGCCGGCCAGCACGCCGAAGAGCTGGGCGCGGAACTGGGCCCGGGGGCTGGCGCCGAGGAGCCAGCCGGTCTTGAGCGTGGTGAGGAGGTCGGCGGCGTGCAGGCCGATGCCGCCGGTGACGTTCGCGCTCATGATGTTGCCGGAGAGGTTGCCGGGGGTGACGACGCCGTAGAGCAGCTGGGTCACCGGGCCGAGCGCCTTCGTGGGCGTGACGTCGGTCTCGCCGGTGACGCGGGAGGCGACGAAGCCCATCACCACCGCCAGCGGCACGGCGATCACGCCCGCCCACCAGGGGATCTGGAAGAGCCAGGCCATGAGGACCACCACCACCGGGCCGAGCACCGCGAAGCCGGCGGGGAACCACCAGCCCGGGCACTCGACCGCGTCGATGGCGCCCGACCCGTCTGCTCCGGCTCGGCTTCCGCCCAGGAGCCGCCCCAGCCCGGAGAGGGAGCGCGCCACGCTCCGCCAGTCGAGCGCGAAGGAGGTGAGGCCCGCGCCCACCAGGATGGCCGCTCCCGGCCAGACCGTCCATCCCACGATCGACTTGTAGCTCACGCTGGAGAGGACGCCCCGCGCCACCAGCGCGGGAGCGAGCACGGCGTAGGTGAGCACGCCGCCGAGGAGCATGGACCACCCGGTCCGGAAGCTCACGAGCGCCCCGGCGCCCACCAGCACCACCTCGGTCTTCAGGACGAACGTCCAGTCCTTGAGGGCGCGGCCCGCGAGCGTGAGCGGGATGGCGAACGACTCCGGGACGTTCCACGGCATCCAGGAGACCTTGCCGGAGCGCAGCCAGGTGAGGAGCGCCGCTCCCAGCGCGGAGATCCCGAGTGCCGCGGCCTGCCGGGAGCCCGCCGACGGGGCCGCCCCGGTGGCGGCGTCGCCGGGAGCGGGCGGGGCGCCGGTCTCCTCCCCGTGGATCGCCCGCAGCGTCTCGGCGGTGGCGGTCCCGGTGGGGAAGGCCAGGGCCTCCCGGTTGATGAGCTGCCGCTTGATGGGGATGGCGGTGAACACGCCCAGCGCGGCGATGGCCCCGAACCAGGCGATCATGGGGAGCCAGTCGGGGCGCACCGTGGTCACCATCATGAGCGCGCCGAAGGCCGCCATGTTCCCGCCGCCGGTCATGTACCCGGCGCCGGAGCTCACCGTGGTGAGCGCGTTGTTCTCCAGCGCGCCGAGCGGCCGCCTCACCAGCCCGGCGGCGCCGAGCCCGCGGAAGAGGGCGAAGGCCAGGATCGCGGCGGTGATGGTGACCCCCATCGACCAGCCGGTCTTGAAGAAGACGTAGAGGTTCGACAGGCACATCACGCCGCCGAGCAGCATGCCGACGACGACGGCGCGGGGCGTGAGCTCCGCCTGGCCGGGCCGCCAGGTGGTCTCGAGCCAGGTCCGCTCCGGATCCGGCGGCCGGGGTCCGGTCGGGTCCACGAGTCAGGGAGCCTGGTAGCGGCCGCCCTGCGCTTCGCAGGCGGCGGCCGCGGTCTCCGGCGTGTAGGCCGGGGCCTCGTAACGGATGGTGAGGCGCAGGTCGGGCTGCTCCACCTCGCAGGTGCCGGCCGTGCCGACCTGCGTGCAGGGCGCCTTGAAGAAGGCGACGGTGGCGCCCACGACGTCCACGCAGATCTGCTGCGCCACGACGTTGTTCGACACCACGACGAGGTCGACGCAGATCGCCCCGTCCTGGCCGGAGCAGCTCGTCCCCTGGCTGCCGGCGCCGCCGGTGTCGCAGGCGAGCGTCAGCGCGGCGAGCGGGGCGACGAGGAGGGCGGATCGGGAGCGCACGGTGCCTCCTACCTCACGAGGATGCCGGCCTTCTGGAGCGCCCCGACCAGCGATTCGGCCAGCGATCGCGCCGCGTCCGGCGCGCTGCGCGCGTTGAGCGTGCTCGAGGCTCCACTCCACACCAGCCGCTCGGGGTCGGTCCGGGTGGAGAAGACGGTGGTCTCCGTCTTCACCCGGGTGTCCTCCTCCATGTAGCCGGGCGAGTAGGCCGTCCCGCCGTAGCCGTAGGCGCCGTACCAGGTGCCGTAGCTTCCCCAGAAGGGCGAGCTGGGGATGGTCGAGTCGATGGTGGGCGGCATGTAGGCGAGCTCGGTCTCCTTCATGAAGCGCTGGACGATGACCAGGTCGACGTCGTTCTCCTTCACCCAGGCGACCGCCTTCTCCTTGTCGACCGGGGCGTACTGGAAGACGCCGGTGGACGTGGCGGAGAGGTAGCCGGCGTCGAGGAGGGCCTGGGCCAGGGTGTTCTCGAAGGTCACCCGGGCGGAGTCGCTGGGCATGATGCAGGCGATGAAGATCCGCTTCACCGGCGTGGTCGGGTAGCGCGGATCGCGCCAGACCTCGACCATCTTCGTGCCGGTGCACGCGCTGAGCGCGAGGAGCGCGACCGCCGACGTCACGGCGCGTACGACCGAACGCATCGAGTGTCCTCCCTCCCCTCGGACGCGGGAGCCCAGGCCCGCGGAGGCGGGCGAGGCGGCGAATCGTAGGGGAGGCCGGGACGCGGCGCAAGCGCGTCCGGCGGCGCCCCGCCCCGTCTCAGGCCGCCGGATCCGCGGGCCGGAGCCGATCGGCGAGGAGCTCCGCCACGTGGCGCGTGCGCACCTCCGAGCCGGACCGGTGGAGGCCGCCGCCGATCTGCAGCATGCATCCGGGGCAGTCCATGGCCACGGTCGAGGCGCCGGTGGCGCGCACGTTCTCCAGCTTGCGCGCCAGGATGGGCGCGGAGATCTCGGGGAACTTGAGCGAGTAGCTCCCGCCCATCCCGCAGCAGGTGTCGCTGTCCTTCATCTCGTGGATGGCGTGGCCGGCCCGGGCGAGCAGCTCGCGGGGCGGCGCGTGGGCCTGGAGCCGGCGCTTCAGGTGGCAGGAGTCGTGGTAGGTGACCGCCTCGAGATCCCGGCCGGCCGCGATGGAGAGGCGCCCGGCGTCGACCAGCTCCTTCGCGAGCGAGGAGAAGTCGCGCACCTTGGCGGCGACGGCGTCGGCCCGCGCGGCCCAGTCGGCGTGCCCCTCCGAGCGCAGCGAGGCGGCGAGCTCGTGGCGGAGCGCCACCGTGCAGGTGGGGCAGGCCGAGACGATCCAGCGGACCGCCGGGTCCTCCAGGGCGCGCACGTTGTCCATGGCGTTCCGCGCGGCCACGTCCATGGCGCCGGCGTACCGCGCCGGGGCGCCGCAGCAGGTCTGGCCCTCGGGGAAGGTCACCTCGACCCCGGCCGCGTTCAGGACCCGGACCACCGACTCGCCCACGCCGGGGTAGGCGAAGTCGACGAGGCATCCGGCGTAGAAGGCGGCCCGGTCGGAGGTCGCGGCCGGCTGGCGGATGGCCCGGAACCGGTCGCGGAAGGGCTCGTCGGCGATGGCCGGGAGCGAGCGGTGCTCGGTCATCCCGGACAGGAAGAAGGGGAGGTGGCGGATCATCCCCTTCCGGGCGAAGGGCCTCTGCGCCCGGGAGGCCGCGCGCAGGAGCCCGTGGAACACGCGCCGGTCGTTCACCACCCGCAGCGCGGCCCGCTGCAGGAGCGGGTGCCCCTCCTCGCGGGCCAGGCGCCCCCGCAGCTCGACGATCATCTCGGGGATGTCGATGCGGGTGGGGCAGACCGGGGTGCAGGCCCCGCACTGGATGCAGAGCGACTGGATGTCCTTCGAGGCCTGCAGCGCGTCGAACCAGGCCGCCAGGATGGCCCCGATCCCGCCGGTGTACACGCCGCCGAAGACGTGGCCGCCGAGCAGCCGGTAGACCGGGCACACGTTCACGCAGGAGGCGCAGCGGATGCACCGCAGCGCCTGGGCGAAGCGTGAGTCGCGCGCCATGTGGGTGCGCCGGTTGTCGAGCAGGACGACGTGCAGCTCCTTCGGGCCGCCGTCGGCCGCCGGTGCGGGACCGGTGAACATGGAGACGTAGCTCGTGAGGAGCTGGCCGGTGGCGCTGCGGGGCAGCGCCTTCAGGATGGGGCCCACGTCGGCGAGCCGCTCCACCAGCTTCTCCACCCCGACCACCGCCACCTGGATGCGCGGCAGCGTCGAGACCAGCCGGGCGTTGCCCTCGTTCGTCACCACCACGAGCGTGCCGGTCTCGGCCACCGCGACGTTGGCGCCGGTGATGCCCAGGTCGGCGGCGAGGAACTTCTGGCGCAGCTCGCGCCGGGCCACCGCGACCAGCGCCGGGATGTCCGCGGCGAGCTCCTCCTTCACCTCGCGGGAGAAGATCCCGGCCACCTGCTCCTTGGAGAGGTGGATGGCGGGCATGACCATGTGGGATGGGCGCTGCCCGGCCAGCTGCACGATCCACTCGCCCAGGTCGGTCTCGGCCACCTCCACCCCCTGCTCCTCCAGGAAGGCGTTGAGGTGCATCTCCTCGGTGGCCATGGACTTCGACTTGGCGACCCGGCGGACGCCCTTCTCGCGGCAGAGACGCGCCAGGTAGGCCTTCACCTGGGCCGGGTCCGAGGTCCGGAACACCGTGGCGCCGGCCCGGGTGGCCTGCTCCTCGAACCGCTCCGCCAGCTCGTCGAGCCGGGCGGCCGCCCGGCCCTTCACACCCACCAGCGTGTCGCGGAGCGCCTCGAAGTCGATGCCCTCGTAGGCGCGGGCCCGGGAGGCCACGTAGGCCTCGTTGAACCGTCCCAGCGCCCCGGCCAGCGAGCCGTTCTCGAGCGCCTCGGTGACGCGCGCCTTGAGATCGGGCGCGCCCATCACGCCACCTCCACGCCGTCCACGGCGATCACGACCAGCTTGCGCGGCCCGTGGACGCCGATGGTGAGGACCCGCTCGATGTCGGCGGTCCGGCTGGGTCCGGTCACGCAGGCGAGGTATCGCGCCCGCGATGGATCGACCCGCTCGAGCAGTGCGTCCAGGTCGGGGAGCAGGCGACCCGTGGGGAAGAGCGCCACGTGGACCTCGGGGAGCATGGAGGCGAGGCGCAGCCGCGGGTCGGTGGCGTCCTGCGCGATGGTCCCGGTGGCGGCGAGCCCCCACTCGAACTCGCTCACCCCGACCCGGCTCTCCGCGGCCCGCTCGCGGGTCACCTGGAAGGAGAGCCCGGGAAACCGGTGCTCGAGGGCGCCCCGGTCGAGGAGCGGCCCCAGGATGGGCCCGTCGCACCAGACCGCCCGCTCGCCCTTCGCGTCGCCCACGCCCTCGCGGGCCAGCACCGCGAGGACGAGGTCGAGCGCCGCGGCGGGCGCAGGTGCCCGGTGGACCTCGGCGCTCACCGCCTCGGCCCGCGTCCGGAACGCGTCGAACATGGCGCCCTCTCCCGGGCTAGTGGGGGATCATCCAGGAGAAGAAGTTGTGCTGCAGGAACACCAGCACGCCCACCAGGCAGGCGAGCACGAGGCTGTGCCAGAAGACGTAGCGCAGGATCTCGCCCTCCTTCCCGTGCTCGTTGGTGGCCACCGCCGCCACCACGATGGACTGGGCGTCGATCATCTTGCCCATGACGCCGCCGGAGCTGTTGGAGGCGGCGGCCAGGATGGGCGACATCCCCAGCTTCTCGGCCGAGACCACCTGCAGGTTGCCGAAGAGCACGTTGGAAGAGGTGTCCGACCCGGTCAGCGCCACGCCCAGCCAGCCGAGCAGCGGGGAGAAGAACGGGAAGAGCGCGCCGGTGGAGGCGAAGGCGAGGCCCATGGTGGAGTCGGAGCCGGAGTAGCGGGTCACGAAGCCCAGCGCCAGCATGGCCGCGATGGTCACGAGCGAGTACCGGATGCGCCAGAGCGTCTTTCCGTAGGTCGCGAAGAGATCGCCCACCTTCATCCTCAGCACGAGGCCGGAGACGATGCCGGTGAGCATGAGCGAGGTCCCGGTGGCGGAGAGGATGTTGAAGACGTACTTGGCCTCCTCGACGGTGGGCTTCTTCGCGACGGGAGGGACCTTCTGCACGAGCTTGTGGAGCCCGCCCATCTCGAAGGCCGGGGCGAAGATGCCGTTCAGCCAGGTCTTCATCTTGGGCTGGCCCCAGATGAACACGAAGACGGTGAGGACGATCCAGGGGAACCAGGCCAGGAAGGCGTCGCCGAAGGAGTGCTTCTTCACGACGGCGTGCGGCTCCTCGCGCTCCTCGGGGAAGCGCCAGATGTGCTTCGGCTGCCAGAACTTGAGGAGCGCGTAGGTGGCGCCGATGGAGACGATGGCGGCCACGATGTCGACGAGCTCGGGCCCGAAGTGGTTGGAGACGATGAACTGCGGGATGGCGAAGAACACGCCGGCGACCAGGCAGGCCGGCCAGACCTCGATCATCCCCTTGAACCCGGACATGGCCCACACCAGCCAGAAGGGGACGATCACCGAGAAGAAGGGCAGCTGGCGGCCGGTCATGGCCGAGAGCAGGTTCACGTCGAGGCCGGTCACCTTCGAGAGCGTGACGATGGGGGTGCCGAGGGCGCCGTAGGCCACCGGCGCCGTGTTGCCGATGAGGGCCAGCCCGGCGGCGGCCAGCGGCTTGAAGCCCAGGCCGATGAGCATGGCCGCCGAGATGGCGACCGGCGTGCCGAAGCCGGCCGCGCCCTCGATGAAGGCGCCGAAGGCGAAGCCGATGAGGAGCACCTGGATTCGCCGGTCGGCGGCGATGCCCGCGATGGTGTCCTTCACCACCTCGAACTTCCCGGTCTTGACGCTGATGTCGTAGACGAAGATGGCGTTCAGGATGATCCAGCCGATGGGGAGGAGCCCGAAGAGCGCCCCGTTCACCGCGGACATCGTCGCCATCTGGGCCGGCATCCCGTACACGAAGACCGCGACGACCCAGGCCGAGACGAGGCCCAGCACCGCCGCCCAGTGGGCCTTCACGTGGAAGAAGGCCAGCGCGCCGAGCAGCAGGATGACGGGGATGGCCGCCACCAGCGCCGAGAGGAACAGGTTGTTGGCTACGGGGGAGTAGATCTGCGTCCAGACCATGGGGTGTTCCCTCCTGGGGCGTGCGCCTGGGCACGTTTCCGCGCCGATGGATTGCCACGGATCGGCGCGATCCCGGGGCCCTATCTGGGCGATCGGTCGGGGACAAGGGATGATCGGCGAATTTCACCCGCGGCGCAGCGCGTCAAACGCCCAGGCGCTCCCGGATCTCGGGCAGGAGCCGCCGGCTCACCGGCACCTCGTTTCCCGAACGGGTGCGCAGCGTCGCCCCGCCCTCGCCGAGCCGGACCTCCTCCACCTGCTCGATCCGGACCAGGTACTGCTTGTGGCAGCGGACCAGGCCGGCGCGCTCCTCCAGCACCCGAAGCGTCAGCTCGGTGAAGAACTCGCCCTTCGGGCTCACCACGTAGACGCCGGCCTCGCTGGAGCGGGCCAGCTCGATCTCGGCCGCGTCGAGGAGCTTGATGGCCCGGCCCACCAGGCAGGGGATGCGGCGGATGGCGGGGCGGAGCTGGGCGGCCACCCCGGGGTCGGCGGGGGACAGCCGGAGCCGCTCGACGGTCTTCTGGAGCCGCTCCCGCGAGACCGGCTTCAGCAGGTAGTCGACCGCGTTCTCCTCGAACGCGCGCAGCGCGTGCTCGTCGTGCGCGGTGACGAAGACCACCCGGGGCAGGACCTCGTCGTCGATCATGGAGAGCAGCTCGAACCCGGAGATGGCCGGCATCTGGATGTCGAGGAAGAGCACGTCCGGGCGCAGCGCGCGGACGGCCTGCAGCGCGTCCACCGCGTCGGCGCAGGCGCCGAGGAGCTCGAAGGCGCCGGTCTCGCGCAGCAGCGAGGAGAGCTCCTCCCGGGCGTGGATCTCGTCGTCCACCACGATGGCGCGCATCACGGCGCGGTGGCCCCGTCCGCGGGCAGGCGCAGCGTCACCCGGGTGAACTCATGGGGCGTGCACTCCACCGACAGGCCGTAGTCCCGTCCGTAGAGGTTCTTCACCCGCTTGTCGACGATCTGCATGCCCAGGCCGGCCCCGTCGGCCGGGCCGTTCCAGGCCCCGCCGTTGTCCTCCACCTCCACCAGCACGGCCCCCCCGTCCCGGCGGGCGCGGATGGAGACGCGCGCCTCCCCGAGCACGCCCGAGAGGCCGTGCTTGAAGGCGTTCTCCACGAGGGGCTGCAGCGTGAAGGACGGCAGGTCCACGGCGACGAGCGCCGGATCGACGTGGGTCTCCACCGTGAGGCGCCCCTCGAAGCGGGCCTTCTCGATCTCCAGGTAGGCGCCCACGTGCTCGAGCTCCTCGGTGAGCGACGAGACGTCGCTCGAGCGCTTCAGGTTCTTGCGGAAGAAGTTGGAGAGGTGGATGAGCAGCTCGCGCGAGCGGTCGGCGTCGCGGCGCAGGATGGCGATGATGGTGTTGAGCGCGTTGAACAGGAAGTGCGGGTTGACCTGGGCGCGGGCCAGCTTCAGCTCCGAGAGCACGAGCAGGCTCTTCTGCTCCTGGTACCGGGAGATGAGCAGCTGGCTGGAGAGCAGCGCGCCGAGCCCCTCGCCGAGCGACCGGTTCATGTTGAGGAACCGGCGCCCCCGGGGCTCGAAGAGCTGCACGGTGCCCACCACCGTCCCGTCGAGCTGGAGCGGCGTGATGAGCACCGAGCTGAGCGGGCAGGCGGGCGACACGGTGCAGTCGTACGCGTGGTGGACGCCGTCGGCGAAGACCACGCCGTTCGAGGCGATGGCCTGCTTGGTGTAGGGCGAGGCGATGGGCCGCCCCGGCCGGTGGTGGTCGCCGCCCAGCCCCGCCCAGCCCAGGATGCGCTCGGTGTCGGTGACCCCCACCGCGCCCACGCCGGTCTCCTGGCGGACGATCTCGGCCAGCTCCCCGGCCACCGCGGGGCGGAAGCCGCGGGCCATGAGCTCGAGCGACCGCTCGGCCACCTTGAGGGCGCGCTCCGACGAGGCGGCGGCCACGCGGTCCTCCTCGCGCTGCCGCTCCGCCAGCACCATCATGAAGAGCGCCGACCCGACCGGGTTCATGGCGATCATCGGCGCACCGATGGCCTCCACCACCGCCACCGCCCGGGAGAACGGGTGGGTGAGGGCGAGCACGATCCCCATGTGCAGGACCTCGCCGACGAGCGTGGTGACGAAGGCCACACGGGGCGTGAGGAGCAGCTCCGGCCTGCGGCGCAGGGCGAGGTGCACGAGGCCGCCCAGCCCGCCCTCCAGCGTGGTGGCGACGGCTCCCGCCAGCGCGGCGGCGCCGCCCAGCACCGTCACCCGGTGGATCCCGGCGGTCACCCCGACCAGGATCCCGAGCACGGGTCCGCCGAGCAGGCCGGCCAGCACCGCCCCGACGGCGCGCGCGTTGACGATGGCCTGCCCCTCCACCACCGGCACGCCGAGGTGGTTCCCCAGGATGGCGATGCCGGAGAAGACCAGGTAGAGGCGGACCTTGCCCCGCGACTGCGGCCAGTCCGGCAGGAGCGGCGTGAACGCCGGCGAGCGGCAATAGAGGTAGAAGATCACCACGAAGACCGCGAGAACCTCCACGAGCTGGACCGCGATCTTCATGACGGGCGCGCATCATCCCACCGGTCCGCCGGGCAGGGGAAGCGGGACGCGGGCGCCGGGCGGTTGCCTTTCCGCCCGCGGGCGTCGACACTGCCGCTCCGCGAGGGAGGGAGAGACGATCGCCCCGGTCGATGCCCGCTTCCGGAGCCGCCGCCGGCTGGTGCTGGCGGTCGTCCTCTCGGCCTACGTCCTCTCGTTCTTCCACCGGACGGCGCCGGCCGCCATCGCGTCGGAGCTGACCCGGGCCTTCGACATCCCCCGCGCGGTGCTGGGGACGCTCTCCGCCACGTACTTCCACGTCTACACCGTCCTCCAGGTGCCGGTGGGCGTCCTCGCCGACACCTGGGGCCCGCGCCGGCTGCTCGCCTGGGGATCGCTCGTGGCCGGGGCGGGCTCGCTCCTCTTCGCGCTCGCGCCCGCCTGGGAGGTGGCGGCCGTCGGCCGCACGCTCGTCGGCGTGGGCGTCTCGGTCGCGTTCATCTCGGTCCTGAAGGTGAACGCGGTCTGGTTCCCCTCCGGCCGGTTCGCCACACTGAACGGCGCCACCATGTTCGCCGGGAACCTGGGTGCGGTCCTGGCCGGTGCGCCGCTGGCCTGGCTCGTCGGCCAGGCCTCCTGGCGCACGGTGTTCGCGGCGCTCGCCCTGCTCTCGATCGGCGCTGCGGCCGCGGCGTGGCGGGTGGTGCGCGACCGGCCCGAGCAGGCCGGTTTCCCGCCGGTGAACGGGGCGGCGGCCGGGGCCGCCTCCGGCGAGCGCTGGACCGCGGCGCTCGGCCAGGTCCTCCGCAACCTCGCCACCTGGCCCGGGTTCCTGGTGAACGCCGGCGTGGGCGGGAGCTTCCTGGCCTTCGCCGGGCTGTGGGCGGTGCCCTACCTCACCGAGGTCCACGGCATGACCCCGGTCGCGGCCTCGCTCCACGCCAGCGCGCTCCTGCTCGGGGTGGCCGGCGGGGCGCTCGGCGTGGGCGCGCTCTCCGACCGGCTGGGCAGCCGGGCGGGTCTCATGCGCGCCTGCGCCCTCCTCTACGCGCTCTCCTGGGCCCCGTGGCTGCTCGGCGTGCGGTGGCCGCCGGGGGTCACGGTCGGCTGGTTCTTCGCCATGGGGCTGCTCGTGCCCGGCTTCTCGCTCACCTGGGTGGTGGCGAAGGAGGTCAACCGCCCGGAGCACTCGGGGATGGCCACCTCGGTCGTGAACGTGGGCGTCTTCCTGGGGGCCGGCGTCCTCCAGCCGCTCGTGGGCTGGCTCCTCGACCGGGGCCGGGAGGCAGGGGAGGGCGGCGTGGCCTGGAACGGCGCCATCCGGGCCATGGCCGGGGCGGCCGCGCTGGGGGCGGCGGCCACGCTCCTCGTGCGTGCGCGCGCCGGGGAGCGGGGCGCGCGTTGCGGGGGCGCACCGCCGCGGGGCACGGTATGACCGACGCTCGACCGGCGGACGGAGGCACGGCCATGGAGGAGAGGCAGAAGGCTCCCGGGCGAGCGGAGTACGCCTGGTTCCGGCCGGTGACGCCGCGCTGGATGGACAACGACGTCTACGGCCACGTCAACAATGCCCACCACTACGCGTACTTCGACACCGTCATCAACCTGTACCTGGTCGGGGAGGGCGGCCTCGACATCCACTCCGGGCCGGTGGTCGGCTTCGTGGTCCGATCGGCCTGCGCGTACTTCCGCCCGGTGGCCTATCCCCAGGAGCTCGAGGTGGGGCTGCGCGTGGACCGCCTGGGCACGAGCTCGGCCCACTACGGCGTCGCGCTGCTCGCGCGGGGCGACGAGACGGCCCGGGCCGCCGGCGAGGTGGTGCACGTCTTCGTGGATCGCGCCACCGGCCGGCCGTCGCCGATCCCCCCCGGCGTCCGCCGGGCGCTCTCCGCCCTGGTCCGGGAGCGCGCCCCGTGAGCCAGACCCGGATCCACACCTGCCCGCTCTGCGAGGCGACCTGCGGCATCGTGCTGGAGGTCGACGGCGGGCGGATCGTCTCGGTGCGGGGCGATCGCGACGACGGCTTCTCCCGCGGCCACGTCTGCCCGAAGGCGGCGGCCATCCCCGACGTGGTGGACGACCCGGACCGGATCCGGGAGCCCATGCGCCGGGTCGGGTCCCGGTGGGAGCCCATCGGCTGGGACGAGGCCCTCGCGGAGGCGGCCGACCGCATCGCGTCCATCCAGCGGGAGCACGGGCGGGACGCCGTGGCGCTCTACGCCGGCAACCCCACCGTGCACGGGTACGGGGCCTTGCTCGGCGTGCCGCTCCTCTCCCGGGCCCTGGGCGGTCGCTCGCGCTTCTCGGCCACCTCGGTGGACCAGCTCCCGCAGATGCTGGCGGCGCTGGAGATGTTCGGGCACCAGCTGCTCCTGCCGGTCCCGGACGTGGACCGGACCGACCACCTGCTCGTGATCGGCGCCAACCCGCTCGTGTCGAACGGCAGCCTGATGACCGCGCCGGCCATCGGCCACCGGCTCTCCGCGCTGCGGGCGCGGGGAGGGCGCCTGGTCGTGGTGGACCCCCGGCGCACCGAGACCGCCGCCGTGGCCGACCGGCACGTGGCGATCCGGCCGGGAGGCGACGCCGCGCTCCTGCTCGGCATGCTGCACGTGATCCTGGCCGAGGGCCGGGATCGTCCCGGCCGGCTCGCCCGCTTCACCGACGGTCTCGAGCGGATCCGGACCATCGCCGGCCGCTTCCCGCCCGAGCGGGTGGCCGCGCGGGCCGGGGTCCCGGTGGACACCATCCGCTCGCTGGCCCGCGAGCTCGCCGACGCGCCCACCGCCGCCTGCCACGGCCGGGTGGGGATCTCCACCCAGGCGTTCGGCGCGGTGGCCTCGTGGCTCGTGAACGTGCTCGCCGTCGTCACCGGCAACCTCGACCGGCCCGGGGGCGCCATGTTCACCACCCCGGCGGCCGACGTGGTCGCGCTGAACGCGCGCATCGGCTCGCGGGGGAGCTTCGGCCGCTGGCGGAGCCGGGTGCGCGGGCTGCCCGAGTTCGGGGGCGAGCTGCCGGTCGCCACGCTGGCCGAGGAGATCGAGACGCCCGGGAAGGGCCGGATCCGCGGTCTCGTCACCTTCGCGGGCAACCCGGTCCTCTCCACGCCCAACGGGCGGCGGCTCGACCGGGCCCTCGCCGGGCTCGACTTCCAGCTCTCCATCGACCTCTACCGGAACGAGACCACCCGCCACGCGCACCTCCTGCTCCCGCCCAGCTTCGGCCCGGAGCGGGACCACTACGACCTCGTCTTCCACGCGCTCTCGGTCCGCGACGTCGCACGGTACGTGAAGCCAGCGGTGGATCCCCCTCCCGGGGTCCGGGACGACTGGGACATCCTGCTCGGGCTCGCCTTCGCGCTCCGGGAGCGCGGCGGGGGAGGGAACCGGCGGAACCTGGGCGCCACGCTCCGGGTGGCGCGGGCGCTCGGGCCGCGGCGGATCCTCGGACTGCTCCTGCGCTTCGGGCCCCACCCGCTCTCCATCGGTTCGCTCCTGCGGGCGCCCCACGGGGTGGATCTCGGGCCGCTTCGCCCGCGGCTCCCGGATCGCCTCTTCACGCCCGACCGGCGGATCCGGCTCGTCCCGGCGGTGATGGAGGAGGACCTGCCCCGCGTGGAGGCCGACGTCGACGCCGCGCGGGAGGCCGGCGCCGCTGCCGGCGCGCCGGACACCCTCACGCTCGTCGGGCGGAGGCAGCTGCGCGGCAACAACTCCTGGATGCACAACAGCGCACGGCTGGTGAAGGGTCCGCCGGCCTGCACGCTCCTCGTGCACCCCGACGACGCCCGGGCCCGCGGGCTCGCCGACGGGTCGCTCGCGCGGGTCCGGTCCCGCGTCGGCGAGGTCCGGGTTCCGGTCTCGGTGACCGCGGAGATGCGGCCCGGGGTGGTGTCCCTCCCGCACGGGTGGGGTCACGACCGCGAGGGGACGAGCCTGCGGGTGGCCGGGGGTCGCGCCGGGGCGAGCTACAACGACCTCGCCGACGACCAGCGCGTGGACGAACTCTGCGGGAACGCCGACCTGGGCGGCGTCCCGGTGACCGTCGAGCCCGCCAGCGCCGCGGACGGATGAGCCCTGACTCATACGTCCGGGCGGCTGCGATTCCCCCTTGCAGGGCGGCTCCTGTCCCGTAATCTGGGGACGCGAACCGCCGGGCGGGGAGGCCGTGGCGGCGACGGGGTCGAGGCGATGACCGTCCAGGAGTGCTTCCAGGCCGCCGTCCGGATCGAGATCCTCCTGCGCGACCTCTACGCCGGGCTGGCCGGGTGCTTCCGCGCCGATCCCGGGCTCCGCGAGAGCTTCTTCGGGCTCGCCCAGGAGGAGGAGCAGCACGCGCTGCGCATCCGGCTGCTCGCGCTCCACCGGCGCGGGGTGACCTGGAGCGAGGACGCGATCGAGCGCTTCGCCCGGGACCTCGTCGCCGTGGTGGCCGAGCTCACCGCCATGGCCGGCGACGTGGGCCGCGCCGGGGACCCCACGGTGGCGGGTCCCGTCCTCCGCCGCGTGCTCGAGGTGGAGCGCAGGTGCGAGTCGATCCACGCCGAGGGGCTGGCCCGGAGCGAGGACCCCGTGGTCCGGGGATTCTTCTCCTCGCTGGCCCGCCAGGACCGCCACCACGAGCGTCTCCTCGCCCAGGCGCTGCACGGATAGGCCACCGGTGGTAGCGTCGGGGGTGACATGCCCGCCGACGGCCACTCCAGGGAAACGTTCCCGAAGCGATTCAAGACCGAGATGAGGGAGTACGCGCTCAACGCGTCGTACTTCGCGATCTTCCTGCTGTCCCTCACCACCTACCGCAAGCTCGTGATGGCCGAGTACGGCATCGACTACGAGGCCTTCGGCTGGGCCATCCTGCAGGCGATGATCCTCGGCAAGGTGGTGCTCATCGGCCAGTTCCTGCGGCTCGGCACCCGCTTCGAGAACCGGCCGCTCATCCTGGCCGCGCTCTGGAAGTCGTTCGTGTTCGCGCTCCTCACGGTGGGGCTCGTCGTCCTCGAGCACGTGGTGAAGGCCTTGTGGCACCACCGCGCGGTCGGCGCCGAGTTCGACTTCTCGGGCGGCCGGGCCGACGAGGCGCTGGCGCGGATGCAGCTCATGCTGGTGGCCTTCGTCCCGTTCTTCGCCTTCCGCGAGGTGGGCCGGGTGCTCGGCCCGGGCAAGCTCGGGGACCTCCTCTTCCACGGAAGGCCGCGCTGAGCCGGCCCCATGGCGCGACCGGCTCCATCCCCGACGGACCTGCCCGGGCTGGTCTCCGCAGCCCGGGACGCCGGGGCGAGCGACCTGCACCTGGAGGCCGGGTTGCCGCCGAGCGTCCGGGTGCGCGGCAGGCTCCAGCCGCTGGGGCCGCCGGTGGGCGCGCGCGAGCTGCTCGCGATGGCCCGCGAGGTCGTCGGGGAGGATCGCTGGGAGGACTTCCTGTCGCGCCGGTCCGCCGACGTGGCCCGCACCGTCGCCGGCGTGCGCTGCCGGGTGAACGCGCTCCAGACCGCACGGGGCGTGGGGCTGGCGGTGCGGTTCCTCCCCGCCGCGCAGGCCACGCTCGAGCGCCTCAACCTCCGGGGCGACCTCGCCCGCCTGGTCGAGCCCCACCACGGGCTGGTCCTGGTGAGCGGACCGACCGGCTCGGGCAAGTCGAGCACGCTCGCGGCCCTGGTGCAGGAGATCAACGTCCGCGAGGCGCGCCACGTGATCACGCTCGAGTCCCCCATCGAGTACGTGCTCGCCCCCCGCCAGTCGTTCATCCGCCAGCGCGAGGTCGGGCGCGACACCCCCAGCTTCGAGCAGGGGCTCTACGACGCGATGCGGGAGGACCCGGACGTCCTCGTGGTGGGGGAGCTTCGCGACGCCGAGACCATGCGGCTCACGCTCCAGGCCGCCGAGACCGGCCACCTCGTGCTCACCACGGTGCACTCGTCGTCGTGCGCCGAGGCGCTGCAGCGGATCGTGGGCGCGTTCCCGGCCGAGGTGCAGTCGGGCATCGCGGCCCAGCTCGCCGACTGCCTGGTCGGCGTGGTCTGCCAGCGGCTGCGCTGGCTCCCCGACCGCGGACTGAGCGCGCCGGAGTGCGAGGTCCTCGTCGGGAGCCAGCCCGTACGGGCCATGGTCCGCCAGTCCCAGTTCTTCAAGATCCCGACCGCGCTCGAGACCGGCGCCGCGGAGGGGTGCTGGACGTTCGCCCGCTGGCGGGAGTGGCTCGACCGGAGGACCGACTGGCACGTCCCGGCGCTCGATCCCCCGGCGCCGGGACAGGGGAGCGCCGGAGCGGAGGCGACCGAGCCCGCCGCGCCCCGTCCCGCTCCCCCTCCGCGGGCGCGGGAGGCGATCGCGCGGGACCGGCCCGCGCCGCCCGCCCCCGACGGCATCCTGGAGATCCCGTCCGGCGACGAGGACCTGTCCCGCATCCTCGACGAGCTGGAACGGCGCGGGCGCTGAGCACCGGCGTCGTCTCCGCTCCCGGGAAGCGAGCGTGGCGCGGCCGGTCCGTCGCGGATAACGACCCGGCATGGCCCTCTCCCTGGTCTCCCCGGCCTTCCTCCACCTCGGCGAGATCCCGACCGTCCACACCTGCGAGGGGCAGGACCGGTCGCCCGCGCTCGCCTGGTCCGGCGTCCCCGAGGGCGCCCGCAGCCTGGCGCTCGTCGTCGACGACCCCGACGCGCCCGACCCGGCCCGGCCGCTCCGCACCTACGTCCACTGGGTGCTGCACGACATCCCGCCGTCAGCGACCGGGTTGCCGTCCGGCGTCGCACCGGCCGATCTCCCGCCCGGCACGCGCGAGGGAACGAACGACTGGAAGCGGACCGGCTACGGCGGTCCGTGCCCGCCCATCGGCCGTCACCGCTACTTCTTCAAGCTGTACGCGCTCGACACCCGGCTCCCCGACCTCGTCGCGCCCACCAAGGCCGATCTGGAGAAGGCCATGGAGGGGCACGTGCTGGCCCGCGCCGAGCTCGTGGGCACCTACGAGAAGCACGGCAAGCGCTGACGCCTCGCGCGTCGCCCGTCGTCCCACACGCTCCCACAGACCCAACGTGGACCGGGAGGGAAGGGGAGAATCGCCCGCCGAGGTGATATCGCTATCCGGGTCGTCGCTGGGTGGCGCGAGGGGGAAGGGCGGGAGGACGGGAATGGGCGGGATGCGCATCCTCGTGGTGGACGACGAAGGCTTCCTCGGATCGGCGCTGGCGCTCTCCGGGCCGGGGAACCGGATCGTGAGCGCGCCCGACGTGCCGCGTGCGCTCCACCTGGTTCGCTCGGGCGGCATCGACGTCGTCGTCGCCGATCACGTCCTGCCCGGGCTCGCGGAGCTGGTGCACGTCGCGTCCGGTCACGGCGCACGATTCCGCTTCATCGAGCGGCCGGGCGATCCGGTCGCGATCCGTCGCGAGATCGCGAGCGCGCTCCCCAGCCGCTCCTGGGCCCTGGCGGGGATCACCGCCTAGGGCGTCCGTCGGCGTCCCGGGACGCTCGGTCGGGAAACCCCGACACGAGCCCTGTGCAACCCCCCGGAA
>JBBIOL010000057.1:0-21384 GCA_037443385.1 Anaeromyxobacteraceae bacterium | reverse complement strand
CTAGGCGATCTTCAGCCTCGCGAAGTGGCGCTTGCCCACCTTGACGAGGTGCTCGCCGGCGGCGAGCGGCGCCTGCGGGTCGGTGGCCCGCTCCCCGTTCACGGTGACGCCGCCCTGGGCCACGAGCCTGCGGGCCTCGCTCCGGGACGAGGCGAGCTTCGCGTCGGCGATCGCCGCGGCGAGCGGCAGCGAGGCCTGGCCGCCGAGCGACAGCGCGACCTCGGCCACGTCCTCGGGCGTCTCGCGCCGGGCGTGGACCTGCTCGAAGTGCGCCTCCGCCGCGCGGGCCGCCGCGGCCCCGTGGAAGCGCTCCACGATCTCCTTCGCCAGCGCCACCTTGGCCGCCTTCGGGTGGCCGGCGCGCAGCGTCGCGATCTCGGCCGTGGTGCGCGCCGAGAGCAGCTCGTAGTAGCGCCACATGAGGTCGTCGGTCACCGACATGAGCTTCCCGAACTGCTCCTCGGGCGCCTCGGCCACCCCCACGTAGTTGCCGAGCGACTTCGACATCTTGTCGCCGGCGACCTTCCCGGTGGCCGGATCGAGCTTCGCGTCGAGCCCCTCCAGGATGGGGCCGGTGAGCACCACCTGGGGGGTGAGGCCGTACTGCCCCATGAGCGTGCGCCCCACGAGCAGGTTGAAGAGCTGGTCGGACGAGCCCAGCTCGATGTCGCACTTCAGCGCCACCGAGTCGTAGCCCTGCGCGAGCGGGTAGAGGAACTCGTGGATGGAGATGGGCGTGTTGCCGGTGTAGCGCTTCCGGAAGTCGTCGCGCTCCAGCATGCGGGCCACCGTGTGCCGGCTGGCGAGCCGCACCACGTCGGAGAAGGCCATGGGCCCGAGCCACTCCGAGTTGAAGCGGACCTCGGTCTCGGCCGGGTCCAGGATCTTGAAGACCTGCTTCTTGTAGGTCTCGGCGTTGGCCAGGATCTGGTCGCGGGTCAGCGGAGGGCGGGTGGCGTTGCGGCCGGTGGGGTCGCCGATCATCCCGGTGAAGTCGCCGATGAGGAAGATCACCGTGTGGCCGAACTGCTGGAACCGGCGCATGCGGGAGAGGAGCACCGTGTGGCCGAGGTGCAGGTCGGGCGCGGTGGGGTCGAAACCCGCCTTGACCCGCATGGGAACCCCGGTGTCGAAGGCCTTCCGGAGCCGCTCGCGAAGCTCCTTCTCCACGTGCAGGTCCACCATCCCGCGCGTCACCTCGCGGAACTGCTCGTCGGGGGTGGCGCTGCGCAGCCTCGGGTCTCCCTGTGCCATCGTCACTGCTCCTCGTCCTTCTCCTGGATCCGCTCGATGGAGCGGGCCTTGCCGGTCGCCTCGTCGACGTCCACCAGCGCACCCTGCAGCCACACCTCGCGCCGGGCCGGCTCGAAGGAGACCGGACGCTGCGAGAGGAAGCGCTCGAGCACGAGCTCCTTCCGCACGCCGATCACCGAGTCCCAGGGGCCGCACATGCCCACGTCGGTGACGAAGGCGGTCCCCCCGGGCAGGACCCGGGCGTCGGCGGTCTGCACGTGGGTGTGGGTCCCCAGCACCGCCGACACGCGCCCGTCGAGGTACCAGCCCATGGCGTTCTTCTCGCTGGTCGCGTCGCAGTGCATGTCCACGAGGATGCAGGTGCACCCCTGCGCCCGCAGCTCGGCCACCAGCCGGTCGGCGGTGCGGAACGGGTCGTCGAGGTCCTTCATGAAGACCCGACCCTCGAGGTTCAGCACCCCGAGCTTCCGCCCGTCGGGCGTCTCGACCACGGCGTGGCCGCGGCCGGGAGCACCCTCGGGGTAGTTGGCCGGCCGGAGCAGCCTCGACCCACGCGCCTCCAGGTACGGCACGATCTCCCGCTTGGACCAGATGTGGTTCCCGCTGGTGAGCAGGTCCACCTCCGCGGACAGGAGCTCGTTGGCGGTCTCCGGGCTCACCCCGATGCCGTTCGCAGAGTTCTCGGCGTTCGCCACCACGAGGTCCACCCCGTGTCGCGTGATGAGGCGCGGCACGAGGCGCTTCACCGCGGTGCGGCCGGGCTTTCCGAAGACGTCGCCGAGGAAGAGGAGCTTCAAGGGGGCCGGATCTCGCTCACGCGTCCGGCACGGTGTCAACGGGGACCGTGCCCGGCCGGCCCGGTGCCACGAGCACGCGGGTGGGCGTCACCACGGCGTCCAGCCGGACGTCGTGCGGCTCGACCGGCACCCGGTCCAGGACCTGCTCGTCGAACGCCAGCCCGACGCGCGACGCGGCCGGGGGCAGGCGCGTCAGCGTCACGTCGTAGTGGCCTCGCCCGCGGCCGAGCCGGCGGCCGCCGGCGTCGAACGCCACGCCGGGCACGACCACCAGGTCGACGGCTCCGGGCGGAAGCGCGGGCGCGGACGCGGGCGGCTCGAGCGCGCGGGCGGGACCGGGGACGAGCTCGCCGGGAGCGCAGGCGGCGAACTCGAGGCCCGGAGCCCCGTCCGCGGCGATGCGGGGCCAGGCCAGACGCTTTCCGTCGTTCAGGGCGCGCCGGGCGAGCTCGGCGGTGTCCGCCTCGGCGCCGAGCGGGAAGTAGAGCGCCACCGTGCGTGCCCGCCGCCACCCCGGCAGGGAGGCCAGGCGCGCCGCCGCGGCCCGGGAGGCCGACTCGCGGGCGAAGGCGGGGAGGGCGGCGCGCACCTCGAGCATGCGCTGTCGGATCGCGTCCTTCGCCGGGATGGGCTCGTTCGAGGACACAGGGACGAAAAAAAGCCCCCCGCGCAGGCCGTGTGGCTCGGTTGCTTGGACCTGTATTGCTACAGGTGGGGCACGTCGAAGCACCGCGCGTAGGCTTCTCCCTTGCTGCGTGGGAGCTTGCACATGAGCGATGCCGGGTGCTCCTCTTTGTTCAGAGTCGGCCCAAACGACGCGAAGCCAATCGCGAACCCAGCAGGGGGCAGATCGATTCGATGAAAGAGCGATAACCTCTCGAAATCACGAGAGGTTTGTATGGCATGATCGTAGGAGCCGGGGACCGCGAAGTCAAGCGATAGCGGCGAAATCGACCTGCGCGGCACCGCACGCCGGCCGTCCGGGGTCAAGGGGCGGCGAGGGCGGCCCGCACCCGGCGCACGACATCCGGGAGGACCCGGAGCAGGTGGTCGACGTCGGCGTCGGTGGAGGTCCAGCCGAGGGACAGCCGGAGCGTGGCGCGCGCCTCGTCCACCGTGAGTCCCATGGCCGAGAGCACGTGCGAGGGCGTGGTCGAGCCGGAGGTGCAGGCCGCGCCCGCGCTGGCGCAGATCCCCTCGAGGTCCAGCGCCATGAGCATGGCCTCGCCGTCGGAGCCCGGGAACGTGACCGAGATCGTGCCGGGAAGCCGTCCGGCCCCGGCCCCATTCACGCGCGCGCCCGGGACCGCCGCGAGGAGCCCGGCCTCCATCCGGTCGCGCAGGCGCCGCTGCCGCTCGCCCTCGGCGGGCAGCGCGCCCACCGCGGCCTCGAGGGCGGCTCCCATGCCGGCGATGCCGGGAAGGTTCTCGGTGCCGGCGCGCCGGCCGCGCTCCTGGTGGCCCCCCGACACCGGCGCCAGGCGGACTCCCGGTGCGATCCAGAGCGCGCCGGTGCCCCGCGGCCCGCCGAACTTCTGGCCGGTGAGGAGCAGCAGGTCGGCCCGGAGCGCGGGGACCTCGAGGGGGATCTTCCCGACCGCCTGGACGGCGTCGCAGAGGAAGAGGGCGCCCGCGGCGTGGGCCAGGTCGGCGGCCTCCGCCGCCGGCTGGAGCACGCCGGTCTCGTTGTTCGCCCGCATGCAGGCCACGAGCGCGGTCCCAGGCCCCACCGCCCGCCCGAGCGCGTCGAGGTCCACCACGCCACGGGCGTCGACCGGGACCACCGTCACCGGCGTTCCACCCCGGGCCAGCTCGTGCGCGAGGTCGAGGATGCAGGGATGCTCCACGGCCGTGACCACGAGCCCGCCGCGCCCGGCCGGCGCCGCGCCGAGCGCCCCGCGGACGGCCAGGGTCGCGGACTCGGTGGCGCCGGAGGTGAACACGAGGTCGCGCGGGTGGACGCGGAGCGCCGCGGCGACCCGGGCCCGCGCGTCGTCGAGGATCGCGCGGGCCTCCCGGCCGGCGGCGTGCACCGACGACGGGTTGCCGAACGCGCGGAGGGCCGCCATCACCGCGGCCTCGGCCTCGGGGCGCACGGGCGTGATGGCGTTGTGGTCGAGGTAGGTCACACCAGGCGGCGGGCGCGCCGGCCGGCCACGCCGAACTCGCGCAGGAAGGCGCGGAGCACGCGACGGAGGAGGCGCTCGCGCGCCGCCAGGGGGAGGCCCCGCACCGGCAGCCGGGCGCCGGCCATCGAGCCGTGGCCGCCGGCCGTGCCGCCCTCGCGCTCGATGACGTCGCGGATCATCCGGCCCGCGTTCATGCGCCGGTCGCGCGTGCGCACCGAGAAGTACAGGCTGCCCCGGTACTCCCCCACCGCGAGCGACCACTTCATCTCGCCCATGGAGAGGAAGCGGTCCGCCACCTCGGCGACGAGGTCCGGGTAGTAGACCCTCCCGAGCACGCACACCACGGCGTCCCCGTGGAGCCGTGCCTTCTCGACCGCGGTGTGGAAGAGCCGGAAGTAGTCCTCGGGGAGCCGGGGCCGCTCGATGCGCGAGAGGGCCTCGGTGTCGGCCATGGGGAAGAGCCAGAGGTAGGCGGCCACGTCGGGCGCGGTGGTCTCGCGCTCCAGGTCGCGGGTGTCCGACTTGATCCCGTAGAAGAGGGCGGTGGCGATGGGCGAGGGGATGTCGAGCCCGCTCGCGCGCAGGTAGTCGGTGACCACCGTGGAGGTGGCCCCGGTGTCGCGCCCCACGTCGGAGACCACCGCCAGCCGCGTCTCGGGCCGCTCGGGGTGGTGGTCGATGACCACGTCGGGGAAGTGGGCCTCGGGCAGGGAGTGGTTCCCCTGCTCCGGCTGGGTGTCGACCATGGCGATGAGGTCGAAGTCCTTCAGGGCCACGCGGGAGAGCGGGACCACCGGTAGCTTGAGCACGCGCACCAGCGCGCGGTTCTCGGCCCGCCCCACGATGCCGCCGTAGGCGACCACCGCCTCCACCCCGGCCAGCCGCTCCATGAGCCAGGCCAGCGCCACGCCGGATGCGATCGAGTCCGGGTCCGGGTTGTCGTGGGTCAGGATCAGGGCGCGCCGGTGGCCGCGGGCGAAGGCGATGAGCCGGTCGAGACGCTCCCGGATCTCGCGGGCCGAGCCTCCCCCGAGGCGGACGCGCGTCCGCGCGCGCGCACCCGCGGTGCGCCGCCGGGTGGCCTGCTCGCGCGTCATCGGAGGAGCGACCGGAGGACGTCCAGGTTCTCGCGGAACCGCATCTCGGTCTCGAGGAAGGCGGGGTGGTCGGCGAAGCGCGGGTCGTTCACCAGGCGGCGGAACGGCTCCTTGCCGAGCGTGCCCTCGCCGATGTGGGCGTGCCGGTCCACCCGGCACCCCAGCGGCTTCCTGCAGTCGTTCAGGTGGAAGGCCCTCAGGTGCTCGAGGCCGATCACGTCGTCGAACTCCCGGAAGGTCCGCTCGTGGCCCTCGGCCGTGGAGAGGTCGTAGCCCGCCGCGAAGGCGTGGCAGGTGTCGAAGCAGACCCCCACGCGGCGGCGGGCGGCGCCCGGCACGGCCTGGCGGATGGCCGCCACCTGCTCGAATCGCCAGCCGAGCGACTTCCCCTGGCCGGCGGTGATCTCGACGAGCAGCCGCGTCTTCCCTGCAACGGCGTCGAGGGCGCGCTCCATGCCCTCGGCCACCAGCGCGAGCCCCTGGTCCACGTCGGGGTTGCTGCCCGGGTGGAAGACGAGGAACGGGATGCCGAGCAGGGTGCAGCGTCCGAGCTCGTCGGCGAGGGCCGCCCAGGACTTCTCGCGGAGGTCGGGGTCGGCGGCGGCGTGGTTGGCGAGGTAGATGGAGTGGGCGGCGGACGGCATCCCGGTTCGCCGCGCCTCCTCCCGGAAGCGCTCGACCTCGTCGTCCTCGATGGGCTTCGAGGCCCATCCACGCGGGTTGCGGACGAAGATCTGGACGGCCCGGGCGGTATCCTCCTCCGCCCGCCCGAAGGCGCGGGAGAGTCCGCCGGCGATGCCCTCGTGGGCGCCCAGGATCATGGCGGGCACCTCATACACCATGGTCCCTCCCGCCGCCATGGGCAGGGGGGGCCACGGGGAGGGGGAGGACGCTAGCGGGCCTGGCGGCGGACCCGCACGGGCGGGGTCTCGGCGAAGTGCTTCTCGGCGTGCTCGAGGGCGTTGTCGAGCGCCTCGGTCATGAGGTCGCGGAGCACCGTCTCGGGCATGCGGAACGAGTCGTAGTAGCGCTGGCGGTCGATGGAGTGGATCACGCAGGGCAGGAACCCGGCGTGGATCAGGTAGAGATTCGCGAGCAGTCGCGCCACCTTGCCCGAGCCATCCGCGTACGGATAGGCCTGCATGAACCCGTGCTGCACGCGGGCCGCCTGGACCACCGGGTGCGACTTGCGGAAGTCGGCCGTGTCGGTGGCGTCGAGCACCTTGGCGAGTACCGGGGCGATGCGCGCGGGCTGGGCGATCTCGTGGAAGTAGGCCCGGTGGAGCGGCATGTCCCTGCGGAACTCGCTCGGGCCCTTGCTCTGGATTCCCTTGTGGAGCGTCTCGTGGATCTTCTTCACGAGGCTGAGGTTCACCCGCGGCTTCTTGGCGGCGGCCTCGGAACGGATGAGGTCGACGGCCGCCTTGTGGTTGCGGACCTCCTGCAGGACCCCGATGACCATCGCGTCGGCCACGGGGGCCGGTGCCGCCATGCCGACCACGAGTTCCTGGACGGTGTAAATGACCCCTTCCAGGGCGTTCTCGTGATACAGCCAGGAGAGTTCGTACTTCTGCAGGAAATCTCCAGCAGTCTCGGGGTCTTCCCGCATCCGCTGGTTCAGGTCCTGGGTGCGGTCGTCGAGGTCGAGGAACCGGGTGCGCATCTCGGGTCTGACTCCGGTCAAGTATTGATAAACACGAAAATATTTCACGTGGCGGCGCCCCGGGAGATCTAAACGACGCAATCGGCCGTCGCAAGGGCGAACGCGCCGCCCGGCGGGCTATTCCCGCCTCCGGCACGCCCGATGCCTCTCGCCTGCTAGCGCCGAGCCCGGGTTCGCCCGGAGCGTCCGGCCCGGGACCGGGCGGGCCCACGCCGGGCGGGGCGCTTCGCCACGCTCCGCGGCGCCTTCACGCGGCCGGAGCCTTCCAGCCTGTGCGCCTGGAAGAGCCAGCCCTCCGGCGCGGGCCGCTTGCCGCGCTGGATGCCGGTGAGGATCTCGTAGACCTTGCGGGTGTGGGGGCCGATGTGGCCATCGCCCACGCGGAGCTCGGTGCCGTCGTCGAAGACGTACGAGCCCACCGCGGAGACCACCGCGGCGGTGCCGAACCCGCCCGCCTCGGTGACGGCGCCGGAACGCACGTCGTCCAGGAACGGATCGACCGGGATGCGCGCCTGTCGCACCGGGACGCCCAGGTGCCGCTCCCCCAGTTCGATCACCGACTCCGAGGTGATGGACCGGAGGATGGTCTCGGTGAAGGTGGGGATGACGATCTCGCCCTTGCGGGTGACGTGGAAGTGGTTCATCGCCCCCGCCTCCTCGATGTGCGTGTCGTGCACGTCGAGGAAGAGCACCTGGCTCGCGCCGTGCTGGTGGGCCACGTGTCCGGCCATGAGCGAGGCCGCGTAGTTGCCGCCGGTCTTGAAGGCGCCGGTGCCGCCCGGGGCCGCCCGGTGGAAGCGGCGGGTGACGAGCAGCTTCACCGGCTCGCGGAAGCCGGCCGGGTAGTAGGGTCCGGACGGGGAGAGGAAGAGGCAGAAGGTGTAGCGCGAGCTCGGCTTCACGCCCAGCGAGTCCTGGGTGCCGAAGACGAAGGGTCGGATGTAGAGCGAGGCGCCCTCCTGGTGCGGCGCCCAGAGGCGGTCCACGTCGAGCAGCGCCAGGATGGCCGCCACCTGGTCGTCCTCCGGGACGGGCGGGATGAGCACGCCGGCGCCGGAGCGGTTGAGGCGGGCCGCGTTCTTGTCGATGCGGAAGGCGTGAATCTCCCCGTCGTCGTGGAGGAACGCCTTCGCGCCCTCGAAGATCTCCTGCGCGTAGTGCAGCGCCACGGCGCCGGGGGCGAGCGAGAGCGGTCCGTAGGGCACGATGCGCGGGTCGATCCACTGGCCGTCCTCGTAGTCCATGAGGAACATGTGGTCGGTGCGCAGCTGGCCGAAGGGAAGCGGGCCGTCCGGGTGGAACGGCTTCCGGCGGCGTTCCAGGCGGGGCTTCAGGTCGAATCGGATTTCCATTGGGGGCGCCTCCGGGGCGACTCCACCCATAACGGCGGGGCGGCGGGAAGGGAAGCCCCCGGGTCCGCCCGCCCGGTCCGGCCCGTCCACGCCGGCCCGGGCTCAGGCCGAGACCACCTCGTCGAACGCCGCCCGGACCGCTTCGGTGGTGCGCGCGTACTCGGCGAGGAGGCGGGCGCCCGGGTCCTCGCCGTGGTAGCCGAGCCGGCGGGCGAGCTGGGCGAGCGCGTGCCCGCCGGCCGGCAGGTAGTCGATCCCGTAGTCGTGGACGATCCGCATCCGCGTCGCGAGGCGCCGGTGGAACGCGTACCCGTCCGAGAGCGCCGCGAAGGCCGCGTCGCGGAGCAGCCCGGCCTCGCGCAGCCGGCGCAGCGCCACCGGGGTGGAGGGGGATCGCACCGCGGGGTGCTCGTGCCCGTGCACGAGCTGCAGGTACTGCACGGCGAACTCGACGTCGACGATCCCGCCCCGGCCGACCTTGGGATTCTTGCCCCGGGCGGCCTCCTTCCCGATCTCGCTCTCCATCCGGTCGCGCATGCGCCGCACCTCGGCGGCCAGCGCGGCGGCGTCGGCGGGGCGCCCGAAGAGGACCGGGTCGAGCACCTCGCGGCGCACCTTCTCGTAGAGGGCGGGGTCGCCGGCGGCCAGGCGGGCGCGGAGCAGCGCCTGGCGCTCCCAGAGCTGGCTGCGCGCCTGCGGGCCGTCGGCCGGGGCTAGGTGGTAGCGCGCGAAGCCCTGGTCCGAGGAGACTAGCGCGCCCTGGTTGCCGGAGGGGCGCAGGCGGGTGTCGATCTTGTACAGGTAGCCCTCGCGGAGCGGCATCTGCAGGAACGACAGGAACCGCTCGGCGAGCCGCGCGTAGAGGATGTGGGCCGGGGTCTGGCCGGGCGCGTCGGCGGCGCCCGGCTCCGAGGCCGGGTAGAGGAAGATGAGGTCGAGGTCGGAGTGGTAGCCCAGCTCGCGCCCGCCCAGCTTGCCGAGCGCCATCACCGTGAGCCGTCCCGGCGGCAGGCGCCCCTTGGCCCCGGCCTCCTCCTCGGCGAGCTCCAGCGCCGCCGCGAGCAGCGCCTCGGCCAGGTCGGAGAGCTGCTCGGCCACGCTCGCCAGCCGGATGCTGCCGGCGATGTCGTGCATGGCGATGCGCAGCACCTCCTCGTTCTTGTAGCGGCGGAGCTCGCCCAGCTTGCGCTCCATGGCCTCGTCGATGGGCGTCCCGGCCGGCACGGCGGCCAGCCGCCCCGCGATCTCGTCCCGGTAGGCCGGGAGCCCCTTCTCGAGCACCACCTGGTCGTCCCGCAGCAGCTGGTCCACGAGCTCGGGGTGGCGCAGGAAGCGCTTCGAGAGGAAGTCGGAGGTGCCGAACAGGGACACGAGCTGGCGCGCCACCCGCGGCGAGTCGCGCAGCAGGCGGAAGTAGGGCTCGGGGGACTTGAGGGCCGCGGCGAACTCGGAGAGGTGGGCGACGGCCTGGTCCGGATCGGGCGTGGCCACCACCTCGGAGAGCAGCGCCACCGCTGCGGCGGGGTCGCCCAGGCGGGAGAACGGGGTGGCCCGCCGCGCCAGCGCGTCCAGCGCGGCCACCGCCTGCTCGGCCTGCCCGAACCCGCGACGCGCCGCGATCTCCTGCCGGCGCCCCGGCTCCACCTGCTGGTCGGCGAGGAGCGCCAGCTCCGGGTCGAGCGGGGCGGAGCCGGCGGTGGAGCCGAGCAGCCCGGCGAAGAGGGCGGAGACCCGGTCGCGGTGGGCGGCCAGCACCGACTCGAAGCGCTCCACCTCGGCGTAGCCCATGGAGCGGGCCAGCCCGAGCCGCTCGGCGGGGGGTGGCAGCCGGTGGGTCTGGCGGCCGTCCACCATCTGCACCCGGTGCTCGGCCCGGCGCAGGAAGAGGTAGGCGTCGCAGATCGCGTCCCGATCGCGCGCCTGCACGATCCCCGCGAAGAGGAGCCGGTCGAGCGCCCGCAGCACCGCCCGCTCCCGGATCCCGGGGTCGCGCAGCTTGCCCCCGTGCAGCAGCTGCAGGGCGGAGACGAAGAACTCGGCCTCGCGGATGCCGCCCCGCCCGAGCTTGAGGTCCTCGCGCCCCTCGGCGCCGGCCCGGGCGTCGATGCGCGCCTTCATGGCCTGGATCTCCTCGATGATCCCGAGGTCGAGCGAGCGGCGCCAGACGAAGGGCTCGAGCTGGGTGAGCAGCTCCTCGCCCACCGACGTGTCGCCCGCGGCGGGTCGCGCCTTCACGAGCGCGTTGCGCTCCCAGGACCTCCCGAACGACTGGTAGTAGAGCTCGGCGGCGCGGACGCTGTTCACGATGGGGCCGCTGCGGCCGTCGGGCCTCAGGTTGAGGTCCACCCGGAAGACCATCCCGTCCTCGGTGACGCGGGACAGGCACTCGGTGACGAGCTCGGCCAGCCGCGCGTAGTAGGCGAAGTGGGTGAGCGGGCGCTCGCCGGTGGTGGTCCCGTCGGTGCCGTAGACGTAGACGAGGTCGATGTCGGACGAGAAGTTGAGCTCCCGCGCGCCGAGCTTCCCCATGGCGATGGCGCAGAACCCGGCGCCGGGCTCCCGGTCCTCGAGGCCGGCCGGAGGGCCGTGCCGCGCGCGCAGGCGCCGATCGTGGAAGGCGATGGCGGCGTGGAGCGACGCGGTGGCGAGCGAGGAGAGCGCGCCCGTCACCTCGTCCACGCGGGCCCGCCGCAGGTCGCGCAGCGCGATGCGGAGGACCTCGCGGGCGGCGAACCGCCGCAGCAGGCGGTGCAGGCCGGGCACGTCCTCCGGGTCGAGCCGGCGGGCGGCGCGCGCGAGCGTGGCGCGCATCGAGGTCTCGGGGCGCTCCCGGCGCGACCAGGGGGAGCGGGCGGTCCGGCGCAGCAGCCCGGGGTCGCGCGCCAGGTCGTGCGTCGCGAGGCGCGACGACCCGGCGAGGAGCACCAGCGCCTCGAGGAGGTCGCTGCCCCGGGGAAGGTCGGCGGCGTCGAGGTAGCGTTCCACCCCGGCCAGCGCCAGGTCGGGATCGGGGGCCAGCCGGCACAGCCCCACCACCCCGTCGGCGCGGTGGCCCAGGCGCCGGGCCAGCCGGGCCAGGCGTTCCGGCGCGTCGGGCGCGCGGAAGGGGGCGGGGGCGATTCCCAGCCCGGGGACGAGCGCCTCGCCGGAGCCGCTCACGGGGGCGGGCGCCGCTTCACGGCGAACGGCGAGAAGGCCTGCTGCTCGGGCATGAGCTCGATCACGTTCACGTTCACGTGGGGTGGACGGGTCACCGCCCAGTGAATGGCGTCGGCCACGTCGCCGGCCGAGAGCGCGGTCACGCCCTGGTACACCGCGCGGGCCCGCTCCGCGTCCTTGAGGCGGACCAGCGAGAACTCGGTCTCGGCCATGCCGGGCTCGACGCAGGTCACCCGGACGCCGGTCCCCAGGAGGTCGGCGCGGAGGTTGAGCGAGAACTGGTGCACGAAGGCCTTGGTGGCCCCGTAGACGTTGCCCCCCGGGTACGGGTAGGCCCCGGCCACCGATCCCACGTTTACGACGTGGCCGCGTCCGCGCTCGACCATGCCCGGGAGCAGCTGGCGGGTGACCACCACCACGCCGCGCGCGTTGGTGTCGATCATCTGGTCCCACTCGTCGAGGTCGGCGCGGTGGGCGGGCTCGAGGCCCAGCGCCAGCCCGGCGTTGTTCACGAGCACGTCCACCCGGGCGAACAAGGGCGGCAGGGAGGAGAGCGCGCGCTCCACGGCCGCCCTGTCCCGCACGTCGAGGGGCAGGGGGTGCACCGGGGCCGACGCGGAGAGCCGGCGTGCCAGCGCCTCCAGCCGGTCGGCGCGGCGGCCGGCCACGACCAGGCGGTCCCCGTCGCGGGCGAAGCGCTCGGCGGTGGCCTCGCCGAAGCCGGCGGTGGCGCCGGTGACGAGCACGGTGCGGGGACCGCTCACCGGGAAGCGCCCTCCATCTCGCGGCGGAGCGACCAGTACTCGCGGTGGATCTCGAGGCCGAGCGGGTCGGCGGCCAGCGCCTCCTCGTAGCGCTCCCGCGCGAAGGCCAGGTTGCCCACCGCCCGGGCGACCTTGGCCCGGGAGAGGGCCAGGCGCGCCCGCTCCTCGGCTCCCGGCCGCTCGCGCAGGAACTCCTGCCGGCGCTGGGCGACGAGCGCCTCGGGCAGCCCGGCGGCGATGCAGCGGGCCACGCCGAGGTGGTTGCCGCTCCGGGCGTCGTAGGCGAGCCGCTCGGCGGCCACGCCGATCACGTCGGCGGCGTAGGTCACGCGGGCGAGCAGCGGCCCCACCATGGCCGCGTGCCGGGGCGAGAGCTTCCGGTCCCGGAGGTGCTCGAGCTGGACGCGCACCGCGCGGGCGCGGCTCTGCACCTCCTTCAGCTCGGCGTCGGGGGCGAGCTCGAGCAGCGCGTAGTGGGAGAGCCCGCTGCGCGCCGAGAGCGCCTCGAGGAGGGCCGCGGCGGCGTCGTCGCCGGACCCCGGCCTCGGGGTGGGGGAGGAGGCCCCGGTGAGGCGCTCGATCTCGGCGCGCTCGGCGGGGCTGGCGGGGAGGAACTGCAGGGCGAAGCCCGGCGCCATGCCCCAGGCGTGGGCCTCCGGGGGCGTGACCACCCGGACCACCTCGGCGGGGATGGGCGGCGTGCCGGGAGGCGCGCCGGGGGCGGTCACGGTGGCCCGCGAGAACGGGGCGGGGAGGGGAGGCTCGCCCTGGAGGTACACGCCGGCACGGGTGAGGTCGGTCGCCGGCAGGGTCCGGGCGGCGGCCTCGCCCGGCAGGTGGACCCGGAGCTCGAGCGGCCCCGGGGCGGCCTCGCGCGTCGCCGGGCGCCCCGGTGGGGCAGTCTCGCGCGCCGCCGAGAGGGCGGCGGCGAAGGAGGCCATGTCGGGGAACCGGTCCTCGGGCCGCTTCCGCAGCGCCCGCAGCAGGGCGTCGTCGAGGGCCGGGGGCAGGAGTCCATTCACCGAGCGGGGAGGGCGCGGCGTCTCCTTCACGTGGGCCACGAGCAGCTGGGTGATGCTCCCGGTGAAGGGGAGCACGCCGGTGAGCAGCTGGTAGGCCATGACGCCCAGGGCGTAGACGTCGGCGCGCGCGTCCACCGGGGCGTTCTCGCACTGCTCGGGGGACATGTACTCGGGCGTGCCCACGATCATGCCGGCGGCGGTCTGCGCGCCGGCCGGGGCGTCGCGCAGCTTGGCGATGCCGAAGTCGAGCAGCTTCACGAACGGCGCGCCGCGGCGGCGCAGCACGAAGACGTTGTCCGGCTTCAGGTCGCGGTGGACCACGCCCCGCTCGTGCGCGCACTGCAGGGCGTCGCAGAGCTGCAGCAGGATGGCGACGGCCTCGCCGATGGGGATGGCGCCCCGGCGCAGCATGGCCGAGAGGACCTCGCCGTCCAGGTACTCCATGACGATGTAGTACCGGTTGGGCGGCAGCATCGAGAGGTCGAAGATGCCGACGATGTTCTCGTGACCGATTCGGTTCACCGCCCGGGCCTCGTCGTAGAAGCGGGCCACCAGCTCCGGGCTGGCCGCCATCGACTCGTGCAGGAACTTGATGGCGACGCGGCTGCCGATGACGGGGTGCTCCGCCAGGTAGACCGTGCCCATGCCCCCGCGGCCGAGGGCGCGGATCACCCGGAAGCTTCCCACCGAGGAGCCCACCAGCGGGTCCACCGGGCGGGGCGCCGGCGTGCCCAGCTCCTCGGGTTCCATGGCGAGCGTCCCGGTCCCGGCGCCGGCGAGGCGCGCGGAGGTGCACGGGTCCCCGGGGAGGTGCGGGTGACCACAGGTCCCGCACAGGGGCAGCGGCTCCAGGGTCTTGGGCTCTCTCGGTTCCACGCGATCGGGTCCTCCCACACGTTAGCAGGGCCGCCCGGCGGACACAGCCCCTCGGGAGGAAGGACGACGGTCCCCGGGTTTTCGGACCCCTTTTCGTGGGGCGGGTCGACGTGCCGCTTGACGCGCCGCCGGGGGAGGCCTTTCCTACGATCACCATGGCGACGAAGAAGCCGGCAGCGAAGCCTCCCGCGAAGCGCACCCCGAAGGAGCCTGCCCGTGCGGCGGCCCCGGGCGGAACCGGCAAGGGGGCCCGTGCGGCGAAGCCGAAGGCGCCCGCCGCCCCCGCCCGTGCGGCGACGGCCCGCAAGGCCGCTCCCGCGAAGGCCGGCGCCGCGCGGGCCCGTCCGAGGGCCGCCGCGGAGAAGGCCGAGAAGGGGGAGAAGGCGAGGAAGCCCGCGACGAAGGCACCCGCGCGGGCCGCGCCCCGATCCCCCCGGCGCAAGGTCCCGGCCCGTCCACCCGACGTCGAGGGTCTCGATCCCGACGGGTACTTCGTGGCCCGCGTGCGCGGGGAGGCGGCGGCGCGCTCGGCGCCCCACCCCATGACGGAGGGCGAGGAGCGGGAGGACCCCATGGCGCTCCGGGCGCTCGCCGAGGTCCCGGTCCCGGCCGACGACGAGGGGCTCGGCGACCTGCCCTGGAGCTACGGCGACGACGTGTTCGTGGGCCTCCCCCGCGACCCGCGGACCCTCTTCTTCTACTGGGACCACACGGAGGAGACCCGCCGCCGCGGCTTCGAGTGGCTCGATCGCCCCCGCGCCCAGCTGCGGGTCCTCGCGCTCCGCAAGGACGGCGAGTGGGACACGGTGCGCGTGGCCGAGTTCGCCCTCGAGTCACGCGGCTTCTACGTCCACGACCTGGAACCGGGCCGCACCTACCGCGGCGTGATCGTGGCGGTCTCCACCGACGGGCGGGAGCGGATGGTGGGCGAGCCGTCGAACGAGGTGGCCCTGCCCTCGCAGGGACCGTCGCCGGTGGTCGACGACCGCTTCGCCACCATCCCGTGGGAGCTGCCGCTCGAGGGCTGGCTCCGCGAGGTCCGTGCCGGCGGCGCCTTCCCCGAGGACGTCCGGGCCATGCTCTCCCGGCTCTCGCGCGGCGCGAAGCCCGGCCGTCCGGCCTGGGAGGTACGCTCCGAGCCGTCGCTCCCGTCCTCGCCCACCCGCCCCTGGGGCGGAGGGAAGCCCCCCTCCCGGCGGCGCGGACGCGGGAAGGCGTGGACCTAGCATGGCCCGGGACGTGCTCGGCTACCTCTCGCTCCACCTCCACGCGCACCTCCCGTTCGTGCGCCACCCCGAGCACCCCGAGTTCCTCGAGGAGGACTGGTTCTACGAGGCCATCACCGAGACCTACCTGCCCCTGCTCCGGGTCTTCGACCGCCTCGCCGAGGAGGGGATCCCCTTCCGGATCTCGATGACGCTCTCGCCGCCGCTCGTCGCCATGCTGCGGGACGACCTGCTCCTCTCCCGCTACGCGACCCGGCTCGAGCGGCTCTGCGACCTCACCGACCGGGAGGTCCGCCGCACTCGCCACGACCCCACCTTCCACGGGCTGGCCCAGTACTACCAGCACGAGTTCCACGAGCTTCACGGCCTCTTCGAGGACCGCTACGAGCGCGACCTGGTGGCCGCCTTCCGCCGTCTCGAGGACGCCGGACGGCTCGAGCTCGTCACCTGCGGCGCCACCCACGGGTTCCTGCCGCTCATGCAGGAGTACCCGGAGGCCGCCCGCGCACAGGTGGCCGTGGCGGTCGCCAGCCACCGGCGCCACTTCGGGCGCAGTCCGGCCGGGATCTGGCTGCCCGAGTGCGGCTACTACCCGGGCGTGGACGACCTGCTCGCCGAGCAGGGGATCCGCTACTTCTTCACCGACACCCATGGCGTGGCCGACGCCTCGCCCCGCCCGCGCCACGGGGCCTACGCCCCCATCTTCACCCCGACCGGGCCGGCCGCCTTCGCCCGCGACGCCGAGTCGTCCCAGCAGGTCTGGAGCTCGGAGCACGGCTACCCCGGCGACCCCGAGTACCGCGAGTTCTACCGGGACATCGGCTGGGACCTCGACTGGGAGTACGTGAAGCCCTGGATCCAGCCGGACGGGAACCGGAAGAACGTCGGCATCAAGTACTTCCGCATCACCGGCAAGGGCGGCTACAAGGAGCCCTACGACCCGTGGCGTGCCCGGGAGCGGGCGGCCGCCCACGCCGGCAACTTCCTCTTCAACCGGGAGCGCCAGATCGAGCACCTGGCCGGCAACATGCCCGGCACGCGCCCCATCGTGGTCTCCCCGTACGATGCCGAGCTCTACGGTCACTGGTGGTACGAGGGACCGCAGTTCATCGACTTCCTGGTCCGCAAGGTCGCCTTCGACACCCGGGTGTTCCGGCTGGCCACGCCGGGCGACTACCTGCGCGAGAACCCGGAGCAGCAGGTGGCCACGCCGCCGCTCTGCTCCTGGGGCGCGGGCGGCTACGCCGGCGTCTGGCTCGACGGCTCCAACGACTGGATCTACCGGCACCTGCACAAGGCCGCCGAGCGGATGATCGCGCTGGCGCGCGACTACCCCGAGCCCGACGCGGAGACCCGCCGCGCCCTCAACCAGGCCGCCCGGGAGCTGCTCCTCGCCCAGTCCTCCGACTGGGCCTTCATCATGAAGACCGGGACCATGGTCGACTACGCCATCCGGCGCACCCGGGAGCACGTGCTGCGCTTCACCCGGCTCCACGACCAGATCCGGTCCGGCACCATCGACGAGACCTGGCTCTCCCAGGTCGAGAGCCGCGACAACCTGTTCCCGGAGATCGACTACCGGGTCTACAGCCCCGCCCTCTGACCCGGGCCCCCGGCGGGGAAGCGCCCGGGGTCATCGCGCGTTGACCCCGGGCCCCCCTCCGTCTAGCCTGCCTCGGCCGCACGCCCGGGCCGGTCCGGGGGCGCGGCCCACACGGAAGCGGCGAGGAGAGGCATGTCCGAGGAGCTGGGATCCACCGAGCGGGAGATCGTCGCGCAGCGCCTGAAGAAGGCCGAGCAGCTGCGTGCCCTGGGGGTGAACCCGTTCGGAAACGGCCACGTCCCGGCCCACCTGGCCCGGGACCTCCACGCCCGCTACGGCGCCGCCCCGGCCGAGGAGATCGCGCGCGACCCGGGCGACTGGTCGATGGCCGGCCGGGTGCTCGCCGTCCGCAGCTTCGGCAAGGCCGCCTTCCTCCGGGTCCGCGACCGCTCCGGCGAGATCCAGGTCTGGGTGAAGAAGGACCGCGTGGGGGACCCGGCCTTCGAGGTCTTCAAGCTGCTCGACGTGGGCGACGTGGTGGCGGCCCGCGGCCCGGCCACCCGCACCAAGACCGGGGAGCTCACCGTGGAGGCCGCCACCTTCACCATCCTCACCAAGGCCATCCGGCCGCTGCCGGAGAAGTGGCACGGGCTCTCCGACGTGGAGCAGCGCTACCGCCAGCGCTATCTCGACCTCGTCGCCACCCCGGGGGTGAAGGAGACCTTCGAGAAGCGGGCCCGCATCGTCTCCACCATCCGGCGCTTCCTCGACGACCGGGGCTACCTGGAGGTCGAGACCCCCACGCTCCACAAGCCGGAGGAGGCCGGTGGGGCCGCGGCCCGTCCCTTCGAGACCCACCACAACGCGCTCGGGATGGACCTCAAGCTGCGCATCGCCACCGAGCTGCACCTGAAGCGGCTGGTGGTGGGCGGGCTCGAGCGGGTCTACGAGATCGGGCGCATCTGGCGGAACGAGGGCATCGACCGCCGCCACAACCCGGAGTTCACGAGCATCGAGTTCTACCAGGCCTACGCCACCCACGAGGACCTCATGGCCCTCACCGAGCAGCTCTTCCACGAGCTGGCGGTCCGGGTGACCGGCTCCCCCGTGGTCACGTTCCAGGGCCAGGCCATCGACTTCACCCCGCCCTATCCGCGCCTCTCCATGCTGGAGATGGGGGCCCGCGCGCTGGGGCTCTCCCCCGGGGACGCGCTCGCCGGGCGCGGCCTCTACGAGGCGCTCTCCCGTGCCGCCACCCGCGAGGGGGACAGCGAGGACGCCTGGAAGCTCGAGAAGGCCTCCCGCGCCTCGCCGGGCGAGGCCATCGCGCTGGCCTTCGAGGTCTTCTGCGAGCACCAGCTCCCCGCCGACCGGCCCGCCTTCGTGGTCGACTTCCCCATCGAGACGAGCCCCCTGTCCCGGCGCCGCGACGCCGACCCCCGCCTGGTGGACCGCTTCGAGATGTTCGTGGCCGGCATGGAGGTGGCGAACGCCTTCAGCGAGCTGAACGACCCCACCGACCAGCGCGCCCGCTTCGAGGCGCAGCTCGCGGCCCGGGCCGCCGGGGACGAGGAGGCCATGCCCTTCGACGAGGACTTCGTCCGGGCGCTGGAGCACGGCATGCCCCCCACGGCCGGCGAGGGCATCGGCATCGATCGCGTGGCCATGCTGCTCACCGACTCCCCGTCGATCCGCGACGTGATCCTGTTCCCGCTGCTCAAGCCGCGGGAGTGAGCGTGGCGCCGGTCTTCTCCTGGCTGTCCTTCGCGCTCGCCGCAGCCGCCGTGACGGGCGGCCCGCTCCTCGCCGGGATGGGGCACGTGCTCCTCGGCGACCGCCTGGGGCTCCCCTCCGGGACCGCCTCGGGCCTGGCGCTCGCCGCCGGAGGGGCCTGGGCGCTCCTGGGAGGCGCGGCCGCCGCGGTGGCCGGGCGGCGCATCGCCTTCTACGAGATCGTCGCGGCCACGCTTCTCCTGCTCGGCGTGGCGCTGGGTCCGCTCGTGCTCCTGCTCCCGTCGCTGCGGGGGATCGGGCTCGTCCTGCACGCCTGGCAGGCGCAGGGGCGCGTGGTCCTCGTCCTGGGGCTCATCCTGGTCGGCCTGTCGGCGGGCGCGCTCGCCTTCCTGGGCTCGACGCTCGCCTTCCTGCTCACCGGCTCGGGCCGGCTCGACGCGTCGGTCGGCTGGGAGCTCTTCGTGGCCCGCAGCCACCTGCGCCTGCACGCGCGGACCCTGCTCTCCCTCTTCCTCATCGTGGTCACCGGGGTCGTCCCCGGGCTGCTCGCCGGGGTGGCCTGGTCGGCCTGGCAGGACCGCAAGGCGCGCCGCGCCGCGCTGCAGGGGGAGCCCCACGAGCGGCCCCGGCTGCCGGCCACCATGCTCATGACCCTGATCTCGATCGGCGGCGTGGCCACCGGGGTCTGGGCCCTCACCGTGGTCCTCTCGGTGATGAGCGGCTTCGAGCAGGATCTCAAGTCCAAGATCCTGGGAGCCCACGCCCACGGCGTGGTGCTCAAGTACGGCCAGGACGACTTCACCGACTGGCGCGCCACGCAGGACCGGGTCCTCTCGGTGCCGGGCGTGGCGGGCTCCACACCCTTCCTCTACGCCGAGGTGATGCTGTCGGCCGGGCAGAACCTGACCGGCTCGGTGGTGAAGGGCGTGGACACGGCCACCCTGGGGAAGGTGACCGACATCCCTCGCAACCTCGAGGAGGGGAAGCTCGAGTGGCTGGACCGGCCGGAGGAGATCCCCCCGGCCCGGCCGCGGCCCAGCCTGCAGGAGGCCCTCGAGGGCAAGGGCCCGAAGGGCGCCGGGGCGAACGCCGCGGGCCCGGACGCCGCGGCGGGCGCGGGGACGCGGGAGCGGCTGCCGGGGATCCTGCTCGGGCGGGAGCTGGCGCGCGGGCTCCGGGTGGGGGTGGGGGACGTGGTGAACGTGGTCTCCCCGTTCGGCGACATGGGTCCGGCGGGGCCGCAGCCCAAGAGCCGCCCCTTCCGCGTCGCCGGCCTCCTCTACAGCGGCTTCTACGAGTACGACGCCAAGTTCGCCTACCTGCAGCTCGCGGAGGCCCAGCGCTTCTTCGGCAGCGGGGACTCCGTCACCGGCCTCGAGCTCAAGGTGCAGGACGTGAACGCCGCCCGCCCGGTGATGCGGCGGGTGCTGGCCGCGCTCCAGGGCTACCCGTTCCGGACCAAGGACTGGGGGGAGATGAACCGCAACCTGTTCTCCGCCCTCATGATGGAGCGGATCGCCATGGCGGTGATCCTGGGGTTCATCATGCTGGTGGCGAGCTTCATCGTGGTGGCCACGCTCGTCATGCTGGTGCTCGAGAAGACCCGCGAGATCGCCGTGCTCCGCTCCATGGGAGCCACCACCACGAGCATCATGAAGATCTTCGTCGCCGAGGGCCTGGCCATCGGGGCGGTGGGCACTGGCTTCGGGCTCCTGCTCGGCCTCGGCACCACCACGCTCATCTCGCGGGTGGGCATCCCGCTCGACCCGGAGGTCTACTACATCAGCCACCTGCCGGTGCTGGTGGACGGGGGAGACTTCGCGCTGGTGGCGATCGCCGCCGTCGCGCTCTCCTACCTCGCCACGATCTACCCGGCCACCCGGGCGGCGCGCCTCGAGCCGGTCGAGGGGCTGCGAGGCGAGTGATGGCCCCCCTGCTCTCCATCGAGGGGCTCGGCCGGGCCTACCTCACCGGGGGCCGCCGCCTCCAGGTCCTGGACGACGTCTCGCTCACCATCGAGGCCGGCGAGATGGTGGCCCTCACCGGCCCGTCGGGGGCCGGCAAGAGCACCTTCCTCCACCTGGTGGGCGCCCTCGACGTGCCCACCTCGGGGCGCATCCTGTTCGAGGGGCGGGACCTCGCCACCCTCGACGAGGGGGACACGGCCCGCTTCCGCAACGCGTCGGTGGGCTTCGTCTTCCAGAGCCACCACCTGCTCCCCGAGTTCACGGCGCTCGAGAACGCCATGATGCCCGGCCTGGTCCGGCGCCTGCCGCGGGCCGAGGCCCGCCGCCGCGCCGAGGAGAGCCTGGAGCGGGTGGGACTCTCGGGCCGCGTGGGCCACCGCCCCGGCGAGCTCTCCGGGGGGGAGCAGCAGCGGGTGGCGCTGGCCCGGTCGCTCGTGCTCCAGCCCCGCCTGCTCCTCGCCGACGAGCCCACCGGCAACCTCGACCCGCAGACCGCCGCGGGCATCCACGACCTCTTGCGGGAGATCAACCGCGACCTGGGCATCACCGGGGTCGTGGTGACCCACAACGAGCGGCTGGCGGAGTCGCTGGGGCGCCGGGTGCGGCTCGTCGCCGGCCGGCTGGCGTAGGGGTGCGGAAGGACGGGCGTTACCCTTTGAGGTTTTCCCGGGCATGCACTAGATTCCGCGGCTTCGTGAGGAGCCCCCTCCCCATCGTCGCGCTCGTGTGCCTGCTCGCCGTCCCGGCGGCGGGGCTCGCGCAGTCGGCGCCCCCGGCCGAGCCCGCGCCCGGGGCCGCCGG
>JBBIOL010000056.1:0-21633 GCA_037443385.1 Anaeromyxobacteraceae bacterium | reverse complement strand
CGGCGGGCGCCGCCTCCCCCGCCACGGAGCGCGCGAACTCGGCCTTGCCGCAGTCGCGCACCGCGGTGCGCACGGCGATCTCCCCGGTGCGCCCGGTCATGGCCTGCGCGGCGTTGAGGAGCAGGTTCATGAGCTGGCGGCGGAGCAGCGTCGCGTCGGCCCGCACCGGCGGGAGCCGCTCCGGGCAGCCGAGGACGAGGTGCGTCCCGCGCGGGAGCGAGCTTCGGACGAGCAGCGCGGTCTCGGCGGCGAGCCCGGAGACGTCCACCGGGGCGACGTGGACCGCGCCCTTGCCGGCGTACGCCAGGCGCTGCGCGGTGAGCTCGACCGCCCGGGTGGAGCCCTGGCGGGCCTCTGCGACGAGCGTGCGGAGGTTGCCGGGGGGCAGGTCGAGGAGGGCCACGTCGAGGTTCCCGCCCACGATGGTGAGCAGGTTGTTGAAGTCGTGGGCCACGCCGCCGGCGAGCAGCCCGAGGCTCTCCAGCTTCTGGGCCTGCTGCAGCCGGGCCTCGCCCTGCCGAACGGTCTCGGTGAGCTCGTACCAGTAGACCCCGAGCAGGATGGGCACGGCCCACATGTGCAGGTTGTGCCGGATCGGCGAGAGGATCCAGGCGTGGCGCCCGCCCTGGAGGATGTTCACGAGCATGAGCAGGTGGTCGAGGAGGAACCCGGTGAAGGCCGCCGCGGCGATGCGCGGCGCGATCCCGTGTCCGCGGGCGGTGACGAGCCCGGCGACCACGGCCCCGAGCGCGGCCACGCCGGCCACCCGGAAGGCGAGGTCACCCCAGTGGAGCGCGAACTCGAGCCGCGGGCCGGATCCCGGGGCCGCCCGCCCGCTCGACACGAATTCCGCCCAGGAGACGCCGGTGGCGACGTAGAGCGCCACCGTGACGCCGAGTCCGGCGAGGAGCAGGTTGCGCAGCCCGGGCGACCGGCCCCGGAAGGCGGCCAGGAAGGCGTATCCGGCCAGGACCGCCCAGGACACGGCGGGCACGACGAAGCGGGGAACGGAGCGGGAAGGGTCGGCTCCGGGCCCGGCGCCCAGCTGGGTCAGGAAGTGGGCGACCTCCCCCCAGGCTCCGTCTCCGATCGTCTGCGGCACGGTCATGCAGGGACGGCGCTCCGGGGCGGCTCGGACTACTCGAGCTCGAAGGCGAGGTAGCTGAGCCGCCCCTGCCGCTCCACCTGCAGGACCACCGCGCCACCCGGGCTCACCGCCAGCACCGACTGGCGGAGGCCGTCGAGCGTCTCCACCGGCTTGCCGTTCAGGGCGTGGAGGACGTCGCCGGGCTGCAGCCCGATGCCGCTCACGCCCCCCTCGACGGTCAGCGCCGCCACCACCACCCCGTGACCGATGCGGAGCGGGGGCACGATGCCCCGCAGCTTCTCGCCGACCTCGACCCCCAGGATCCCGAGCCGGGGCACCACGCCCTGCTCGGTGCTGGCCAGGCTGGCGAGCACCTCGGTGGGCTGGCGGGCCTCGGGGGCGTTCACCGTGAGCGTGAGGCGCTGGTCGCCGCGCAGGACGGAGAGCTCCACCGGGACGCCCACCGGGTGCAGGAAGAGCGCGCCGGTGAGGGCCGGGAGGCTGTCCACCGGGATGCCGTCGAAGGCGTCGATGACGTCGCCGGGCCGGATGCCCGCCGTCGCCGCGGCCGAGCCGGGGGCGACGTCGCCGACCACGACCCCCCAGTCCCGGGGCAGCCCGAGCCCGGACGCCAGGGTCGGCGAGATGGCCTGGGCGGTGATCCCGGCCTCGATGCGCCGCACGTGTCCGTGCTTGCGCAGGCTGTCGTAGGCGAAGCGGACCATGGGAGCGGGGATGGCGAAGCCGAGCCCCTGGCTGCCGCCCGACTGGCTGACGATGAAGGTGTTGATGCCCACCACGTTCCCGTCCACGTCGACGAGCGGGCCCCCGCTGTTCCCCAGGTTGATGGGGGCGTCGGTCTGGACGAGCAGCATGGGGGTGGGGAGCGGGGAGGCCACGTCGAGCTGGCGAGCCGCGGAGGAGACGACCCCCATGGTCACGGTGGAGGCGAGCCCCTGCGGGCTGCCGATGGCGAAGACGATCTCCCCCTGCTTCACCCGGGCCGTCGCGTCGATGGGCAGCGTGGGGAGCCCGGAGGCGTCGATGCGCAGGAGGGCCAGGTCGATGCTGGCCTGCGTGCCCACCACCCGGGCCACGTGGATCCGCTGCTTGCCCCCGCGCCCGGCCCCGTCCGCGCCGGGGGGGCCCGGGAGGACCACCTGGATCCGCTGTGCTCCCCGGATGACGTGCTCGTTCGTGAGGATGAAGCCGTCCGGGTCCACGATCACGCCCGAGCCGATGGTCCGCTGCCGCGAGACCACCGCCCCCTCCGCCCCCCCGCCCTCTCCGGCGGGGCCGTAGCCGGTCACGCGGATCTGGACGACCGCGGGCGAGACCCGCTCCACCAGGCGTGAGACGGCCGCGTTCATGTCGTGCAGGACCTGCGCGCCGCCGGTCCGGGTGCCCTCGGCACGCGCCGGGGAAGCGGCCAGGAGCACGAGGAGGCCGAGCAGGGCGTGGCGGGCCGGCGTGGACGATTCGGACGGGCGCATGTGGAAGACCTCCGCCCCATGCCTAACATGGGGCCGGCCATGTCCCCCCGGCGCGATCTCCTCGGCCTCGACTTCCTGGGCCTCTGCCTCGTCGCCTTCCTGGCCATCGCCAACGGCACGGCCTACTACGACCTGTTCGGCCACCTGGCGGCGCTGGGGATCCCGGCCGGGCTGCGGGGGCTCGTGGTGGGGGCCTACCCCTTCGTGGCGATGGTGCTGTACCTCCTCGCGAGCCCGTACCTCACGCCGCGGCGCGCACCGGCGGCCATGCTCTCCGGCATCGCCATCCTGGTGGCGGGCGGTCTCGCCTTCGGGGTGGTGCTGTCCTTCCCCGGGCTCCTCCTGCTGCGCGGGGCCTGCGGCGCCGGAGGGTTCCTGCTCGGGGCGGGCGCGATGGCGCTGCTCGTCACCGTCATCCCGCCCGACCGGAGCGGGCAGGCCTTCGGCGTCTACTCGGTGGCCATCCTGGCGGCCTACGGCGTGGTCCCGGCGGCGGTGGACGCGCTCGTGCCGCGCCACATGGCCGCGACCACCGCATGGGCGCTCGCGGCGCTCCTCCTCGTCCCCGCGGCGGGCCTGGTGCTCGTGCTGCGGCGGAGGCTCCGGGCGGAGGTCGAAGGAGGCGCACCGGCGTCGCCCCCGGTGGCGGGCGTGGCCGACGCCCCGGCGCGATCCCGCCCCGCCGGGTCGGGCACGGACCGGCGCCTCGTGCTCGTGCTCGCCCTGGGCGTGACCTACTTCGCCAACTGGAGTGGCCTCTACTACCTGTTCAAGGGATTCGCCACCGAGCGGGGGATCGGGAACGTGGGCGCGTTCTTCTCGATCCTCACCGCCGTGATGATCGCGATCCGGCTCGTGGCCGGCCGGCTCTTCGACCGCTTCGACAAGGCCTCGCTCGCGGCGGTGTCCTTCGCCACCATCGCCGCTGGCCACGTGGCGCTCCCGCTCGTCCCCGTCGGCGCGGTGCCCGTCGTGGGCGCCTTCTTCGGGCTCGGGCTCGGCGCCGGCTACCCGGCGCTGAACGGGCTCGTCTTCGAGCTCTCGGAGCCCGGGCTGCGCCCGCAGAACGCCAACCGCATGATGTTCGCCGTCCAGCTCGGCTCGTTCCTCGGGCCCGCGGCGGGAGGGCTCCTGCTCGCCCGGGCGGGCTGGACCGGCTGGTTCGCCGCCGGCGTGGCGCTCGCGCTCGGCTCGGCCGGACTCGCGCTCGGGCTGCGCGGCGGCCCGGGCGCGAGTCACGGTGCGTGAACGGCCTCAGGGAGCGGGCGTCACCACCTCGACCACCCGGACCTGCTCGAGGAGCGACCGGCCGGCGGGCTCGACGCGGAGCACGACCTGCCGGTGCTCGAGCGGGCGCAGGCGGGCCTCCAGGGCGGGCGAGACGTCGACGATCTGCCAGGTCTTCCCGTCCGCGCCGGTCACCGCCCAGAAGGAGGTCTCGTCCGGCCCCTTCCTGGAGAGCCGCCCGGAGAGCTCCACCGGGCCGGCGCTCGCGCTCGAGCCGGGGGAGGCGGGGGGCGCCGGCGCGGGCTGGGCGCAGCCGGCGAGCGCTGCGAGCACGGCGAGCACGAGTGCGGCGCGGGTCACGGCTCGCCCTACTGGATGACGAGAAGGACCGAGGTGCCGGCGGGCACGGCCACCCCGGTGCGGGTGTAGACCGTGCTCCCGGCGGGGATGGTGTCGAGCTGGTAGGTGTGGCTTCCGCCCTCGAACCCGGCGAGCAGCGACGTGGCGATGGGCTTGCGGCTCGAGGCGTACTGCGAGACGTCGATGGCCGGGATGGTGTAGACGCCCGAGGTCTTCTGGGGGTAGCCGTAGCCGGCCGGAACGCCCACGGCCGGGAAGAGGCCCAGGGTCGACGCGCCCGCGCGGCCGAAGTCGTCCTCGAAGCTCGTCCCCCCGCTGGCGGCGATGAGGCCGTCGACGCAGTCGACGCCGCTGCCGGCGCAGCCGATGGTCCCGGTCAGGATGGCGGTGCCGTAGCGCCGATCGACGAGGCCGGCGAAGGCCCCGGCGAGCGCGTAGCTGTTCTGGACCGGGTACTGCCAGGAGGTGAGGCTGATGGCCCCGCCCGAGCGCACGTAGGGCAGGATGCGCTGCCCCGGCAGGATGGTCACGTGGTCGGGGGTGGCGAGCGGCGTCACCATGTCGTCGGTCATGGTGGCGGTGGTCTCCTCCAGCCAGGTGTCGTTCGGGATGTTGCGGGAGACGGCCCGCTGGTAGAAGTTCACCATGTGGGTGAGCTCGTGCAGCAGCGCCGAGCCGATGTAGCTGCGGCTCACCTTCACCTGCCCGGAATCGATGAAGAAGGCCAGCGCCTCGTTGGTGGCCCCGCAGCGGGCGTCGGCGCCGCGCCGGAAGTTGTTGCAGCCGTAGAAGTAGCCGGCCCAGTTCACGCTGGTCTGCACCTCGAGGAAGACCACGTTCACGTCCTGGAGCGTCGGCGTGTCCGAGATGAGGAGCGTGCCGAGGCCCGGCGGCACGCCGCCCCAGACGTCGCCGAGCAGCGCGTGGAGCCGCCCGAACCCGCCGTCGGATCCTGCACCGGCGGGGCCGCAGAAGGTGGTCTTGAAGTAGTCGACGTCGGCGGCGGTGACCGTGCCGTTCGTGGTCGAGCGCGGGTCGACCCAGAACACGGCGTTCCGTCCTCCCGGCAGGGCGCAGGTCGCGGCCACCGTGGTGTCGTAGGACACCACCGGGTTGGCCGTGGCCTCGAGCCAGGTCCGGGTGTCCCCGACCACCGGCGTCGGGAGCGGCTGGGCCGGGACCGGCGCGGCGGCGGTGGACGGGGCGGATCGCTCGGCGGCCGCCGCCTCCCGGAGCGAGAGCCCGAGCTCCCGGTTCGCCGCGAGGAGGTCGCCGTGGAAGGCGTCGTGCGCCGCCTGCCGGGTCTCCTCCGCCGTGGGCGGGAGCAGGGAGAGCGAGGTCGGGGCGGGAGCGGCCGCCGGGGGGAACACCAGCGTCCCGGCCGATGGAACGGTGGGAGCCGGGAGGGCGGTCCCGTTCGAGAAGAGGAGCAGCGCCTGCTTGCCCGCGGCGACCCCGGTGATCTGGATGGAGATCTGGCGGGCCGAGGCGGAGGTGTTCCGGTACTTCCAGATCCCGATGCCCGTCCCGGCGTAGGCGGTCGCGCTGGCCGCGCCGCAGCCAGCTCCCGAGCAGGCCACGTCCAGCGCCGCCGCCGGGACGTTCACGGTGACGGTGGCGGACCGGGTGGCGGTCCCGCCCGGGCCGGTGGCGGTGAGCGTGTAGGTGGTGGTGACCGCCGGGGTCACCGCCTTGCTCGACCCCGTGACCGCGCCGACACCGGGGTCGACGGAGAGCGACGTGGCGCCGGTGACGGTCCAGGCGAGGGTGGACGGGTCGCCGAGGGCGACGGTCGCGGGCGTCGCCGTGAAGGCGGAGATCACCGGGGCCGGGTCGCTCGCCGTGGAGCCACCGCAGGCTGCGAGCAGGAGGGAGGCGAGAACCGCGACGGCGAGGGCCGGAACGCGCGGGGCGGGATGAATGTTCACGTGTGGGTCCTCCCGGGAACGCGGAAACGCTTCGCCCCAATATACGCGAAGGGCGGCGACCCCGCCGCGCGGAGCCGCCGCCCGGGGACGGACCGGAGCCGATCTAGCGGTGGCCGCCCATTCCTCCGCCCATCATCCCGCCGACGGGGCCGCACGCGAACCGGCCCCCCAGGTCGGCGCAGGGAACCACGCAGACCGCGGCGCTGCCGGCGGTGGGGACCACGCAGGTTCCGGCCACCTGCGCGTGGCGGTGCCCGACCGTGCAAGCGGCGCCCGCCGGGATGCCGGCGCAGGCTGCCTGGCCGTTCGGGAGCAGGTCCCACTGCATGGAGCAGGCGAGCGGGCCGGTGCTGGCCGGACCCAGGCTGCAGACCCCCCGGGCCGGAGCCATGCCCCCGTGACCCGCCATGGTGCAGGCAGCGCCGGTGGCGAGAGAGGCGCAGGCGTCGACGGCGGCTTGCGGGGGCGACCGGTCGCGGCCGCAGACCAGCGTCGTTCCGTCGCGGGCGGTGACGCAGGTGCCGCTCCGGGTGTCGCCGAAGGGCTCCGTCACCTGGCAGGCGTCGGCGAGCGCCTTGCCGGCGCAGGCCTGGACCAGCTCGGCGGGCGGGGCGGGCGGGTTGGGCGCGCAGGCGACGACCGAGGCGTCGAGGGTGGCGCGGCAGGTGCCGTCGACCGCGACGCCGGAGGGCGAGGTGAGCAGGCAGGCGTCGCCGGCGGCCTTGCCGTCGCACGCGGCGACCTGGAGGTCGGCCGGCGCGCAGAGCAGCGTCCCGGAGGCGGCGGTGCTCGACTCGAGGGCGGACGAGAGGGCCGAGGTGTCGGCCGACGGGGCGGCTCCGCCGCAGGCGGAGAGCAGGGAGGCGAGCGCCACGGACGCAAGCGCGCCGGAAGCGAGGGTGCGGAGGTTCGGGATCATGGGGCCTTCAACACGCGCGCGGGCCGGAGGGTGCGCGCCACACCCAGGAGGGGCGCTTCGCGGTAGGATGACCGGATGACGCCGCCGCCCGTCCCCGCCGGGGAGTCCACGCGCCGGGCCGGGGAGCTGCGCCGGCGACTCGCCGCCGAGCGCCTCGACGGGGCGCTCCTCCTGCAGGCGGTCGACGTGCTCTGGATCTCCGGGACCCGCCAGAACGCCGCGGCCTGGGTCCCGGTGGAGGGGGAGCCGCTCCTCCTCGTGCGCAAGAGCGTGGAGCGCGCGCGGGACGAGAGCCCCCTCGGCCGCGTCCTGCCCTTCCCGCCCTGGCGCGAGCTGGCGGGGCTGCTCGGCCCGGGGAGGCGCATCGGCCTCACCCTCGACACCGTCCCGGTGGCGGTCCAGGCGTTCTGGGGGCGGGCCCTTCCCGGCGTGACGTGGAGCGACGTCTCCGGGGCGATCCGCGATGCACGAAGCGTGAAGTCCGCCTGGGAGCTCGAGCGGATGCGCGAGACGGCGCGGCTGCTGGGCGACGTCTTCCGCGAGGTGCCCGGCTTCCTCCGGCCCGGCATGCGCGAGGTGGACCTCTCCGCCGAGATCGAGGTGCGCATGCGCCGCGCCGGCAACGAGGGCAGCCCGCGCGTCCGGGGTTGGAACCAGGAGTTCTTCATGGGGCTCGCCATCGCCGGGGCACCGGCCACGGCGCCGAGCTACTTCGACGGGCCGGTCACCGGCCGCGGGCTCTCCGCCTCGTCCCCGCTGGGCGCGTCGGTGGAGCCGGTCGGGCGCGACGTCCCGGTGCTCCTCGACTACACGGCCATCCGCGGCGGCTACGTCACCGACATGACCCGCATCGCGGTCTGCGGGAGCCTCGCACCGGATCTCCGGGAGGCCTTCCGGGTCGCACGCGCCATCCAGGACGAGATCGCCGCCGCGCTCGTCCCCGGCGCCGTGCCCAGCCGGCTCTTCGCGCGGGCGGTGGAGCGCGCCGCCGCCGCCGGCCTGGGCGACCGCTTCATGGGCCCCCCGGGCGCGCAGGCCCGCTTCGTGGGGCACGGGATCGGCCTCGAGCTCGACGAGGTGCCGGTGCTCGCCCCCGGGTTCGACGAGCCGCTCCGGGCCGGCCAGACCATCGCCCTCGAGCCCAAGTTCGTCTTCCCGGGGCGCGGCGCGGTGGGGATCGAGAACACCTGGGCGGTCGCCGAGGGCGGGGCCGAGCGCATCACCACGCTGCCCGACGAGCTCCTCGTGGTGGAAGGCTAGTCCCCCGCGCCCGCGCGCCGCCGGGCCAGCTCCGCCTCGGCCCGGGCGTCGAGCCGGTAGGCGTCGTCGACGAAGACCAGCGTCCCGTCCGGATCGACGGCGGCCGTCCCGTAGACGAAGACCACCGGCACCGGCTCGCGCAGCCGCACCGACGTCGAGCGCTCGCGGGCCGCCGCCTCGGCGATGCGGGCGTCGTCCCACCCCGGCTCGCCGCGCAGCACCCAGCGCGCCAGCGCGCCCGGGTCCTGGAGCCGGATGCAGCCGTGGCTGCGCTCGCGGTGCGGCAGGTCGAAGAGCCGCCCGTGGGGCGTCCCGTGCAGCGCGATGCACTGCGCGTCGGGGAGGACGAACTTCACCGCCCCGAGGTCGTTGCGGGGGCCGGGGCGCTGGCGCAGCGTGAGCTCCCCCTGCTCGACGCGGTCGAGCACGTCCTCGGTGGGCGGGTAGGTCTCCGCCTCCTCCTCCGGGCGGGCGACGATCTCCATCCCGTGCTCGGCGAGCCAGTCCGGGGCTTCCCGGGCCCGGGGCAGGATCTCCTGCCGCAGGATCCGCGGCGGCGGGACCCAGTAGGGCCGGAAGACCACCGTGGAGATCGACGCCGCCAGCATGGGCGTCTCGTTGCTGCGCGACGCCCCCACCACGGTGCGCATGGCCACCTCGGTGGTGCCGCGCACCACGTCGAGCGCCTGCAGCTCGGCCCGGGGGATCTCCACCACCACCACGCGCCGTTCCGGATCGGGCAGCCAGCGCCACCGTTCCAGCGCGAGCTCGATCTGGCGCACGCGCGCGGCGGCCGGCACGTTGAGCGCCAGGACGGTCTCCTTCCCGACCACGCCGTCCACGGCGAGCGCGTGGCGGGCCTGGAACCGGCGCAGGCCCGCCACCAGCTCCGGGTCGAGCCGGGCCGGGTCCGCCGGGGGAGCCGACCCGGCCGCCAGGTCCCCGAGCGCGACGAGGCGGGCGCGGAGCGCCGGGGTGCCCTCCCAGGTGTCCCCGGGCGAGACCTTCCCGGGCTTCCCCGGCGCGGGGACCTCCGGCGCCGGCGGGGAGGCCGCGAGCGCCCGCTGGCCGGCCAGCGCCACCTTGAGGCGCGCGTAGTTCGGGTAGCGCGGCTCCACCGACGCGAGCACCGCGGCGGGATCGGCGCCGCCCGCCGTCTCGCGCACGAGCCGCTCGAGGTCCAGGCGGCGGTCCGGGAGGTCCGCTCCGCGTCCGGCCCGCGGGGCCTCGATCACGCCCCCGTGCGCGGCGGAGAGGAGGCGCATCCACTGGACGGTGACGGCGACGTCGAGGAGCGCGAGGTCGCGGTCGTCCATGGGCGCGGCTCCAACCTCCCGGAGCGCGGCCGCCAGCCGGTCCGCGTCGAACCCGGCCGGATCGAGTCCGAGGAGGTCCGCGGCGGAGATGACCCGGACGACGCCGGCCATGACCGGTCCCGGCCGGCCACCGCGGAGCCAGAGCGGGCCGGCCCTCCCCGGCGGGTGGAGGGCGCGGATCTCGGCGGCGACGTCGTCCAGGTCCGGCCGGGTGAGCCAGGGGTGGCGTCCCCCGGCGGCCACGGCGGCGGAGGCGGACGCGATCCCGGCGTCGTCAGCGTGCGCCACCCCGGTGACCAGGAGTGAAGCGAGGAGCAGCACCGGCACGGCCCTCCGACGCGGATCGCCCATGGCCATCCTCCCGCTCCCGCCCCTCCGGGGTTGCGCTGCCGCGCCGGCCCGGTTACCACGGTACCCCTCCGCCGTGATCCCTCCCTGGCCCCAGAACGGTGCACCCCCACCTGGCATGACCCGGCGCCGCCTCCTCGGCGGCCTGGGCGCGCTCGCCGGCGCCGCCCTGCTCGGGCCGCTGGACGCGATCGCGGGGGAGTCCGGCGCCACCCTCCCGGCCGCGGCCCCGGCCGGCGCGCGCGGCGAGCGGGTGCTCTCGCTCGTCCACACCCACACCGGGGAGCGGCTCACCGTCCCGTACTGGGGCGATGGGACCTACCTGCCCGGCGGGCTCCTGCGGCTCGAGGACTTCCTGCGCGACTTCCGCACCGAGGAGCGCCACCCCGTCGATCCCGCGCTGCTCGACCAGCTCCACGCGCTCCGGCTGGCCACGGGCTCCCGGGAGCCGTTCCAGGTGGTGAGCGGGTACCGATCGGCGGCCACCAACGCGTCGCTTCGCGCCGCACGCGGCGGCCAGGCCCGCCACAGCCTGCACATGGAGGGGCGCGCCGTCGACGTGCGCCTCCCGGACGTGCGGACCTCCACGCTGCGCGACGCCGCCCTCGAGCTGCGCCGGGGCGGCGTGGGGTACTACGCGGCCTCCGACTTCGTGCACGTGGACACCGGCCCGGTCCGGCGCTGGTAGCCGCCCGCGCGGCCCGGGCCCCGCGCTCCCGGGGTGGATCAGCGTCGCAGCGGCGGGACCGCGTCCGGGCTCCGCAGGAAGCGGGCCATCTCCGCGTCGGGACCGGGCAGGTGCTCGGCCAGCCAGGCGTCCATCCAGCGTCCCAGCTCCTGGAGGAGCTCGACCCGCGCCGGACTCGCGATGTACTGGGCCTTCCGGCGCGCCAGCTCGGTGGCGAAGGAGAGGTGCAGGGACCAGTGCGCGTCGAGGCCGGGGTAGCCCGCCTCCCACATGGCGCGCTCCTCGGTGGCGAAGTGCTCCGCGGCGTAACGCTCCAGGTAGGCCAGCACCCCCTCGGCCAGCCCGACGTCGCCGCCGCGCGCGGCCCGGCGCAGGATGCAGACGTTCGCGAGCAGCTCCTCGTGCTGGCGGTCGATCTCGCGGATGCCGGTGGCGAGGTCGGGGCGCCACAGGCCGGGGCACGGATCCGGCGCGGACGGGACGCCCGGGCGTTCGGGAAGGGCGAAGGGCACGGCCAGGACCTCCTGCGGTCGGGTTCTCCACGAGTGTGGGCCCGGGCCAGCCGGCCTTCAAGCGATCCTTCGGGCACGCCCGAAGAATGAGAAGGGACTAAAGGTGTGCCTTCCCTACACGCCGCGCGGCGGCCCCGCGCTACGCCGGGGGCAGGTCGAGGCAGTAATCGTGGGCCTCGAGCGCGGCGCGGTCCATGGTGCCGGCCTGGACGCGGCGCACGACCTCCTCGCGCGGGAGGTCGAAGATGGCGTCCAGGATGGCGCCGTGGAGCTCCGGCCGCGCCGAGCCCACCACGAAGAGCACGCGGGCCGAGTGCTGCACGTAGCGCGGCGAGAGCAGCTGGCGGCGCAGGAGCGACATGATCACCGGCGCCTTGCTGCGGTCGAACCGGCCCGGCTCCCCGCGACGGTCCTGCTCGGCGAAGAAGGCCGCCGTCCACTCGTCGTGGGCGGCGAAGACCTCGTCGAAGAGGGCCCGGTCGAAGCGGGTGCCGGCCTTCACCTCCCGGGCCTTCCGGCCCAGCACCACGCCGTCGCCGGTCAGCTCCTGGCGCAGGAGGAAGCCGTCCCGGGTGAGCGCGGCCCGGTGGTGCGCGAGCGACCAGAGCCACGAAACGTAGATCCGGTACGTGGCGAGGTCGTTCATGAAGCGGAGCTTCAGCTCGTAGTCGTCGATGGCGGCGGCGAAGTTGCCGTTCAGGATCTGGAAGCCGTAGTTGGCCGCCATGTAGAGCGAGTGCTGCACGTGCTCGAGCGTGATCTCGCCCGCCGGGGGGCGGTAGATGGCGTCCCAGAGCCCGGCCGAGAGCACCTTCTCCGGCGCGTCGATCGACTCGCGGGTCACCACCGTGGGCGTGATGCGCCCGTCGGCGTCGAGCACGCCCCGCGACCGGAGGAGCTCCCGCTCCGCGGCGGAGAGCCCCGAGGCCGGCGTGGGGACGGCGCGTCCGTCGACGTCCACGGTCTCGAGCTTCCGGTCCACGAGCGCCTGCAGGTCGGCGAGTCCGGCCTGGAGCGGCCCGTTCCCGGCGGCGACGTACTCCACCTCCGGGCTCGCCACCCAGCTCTGCCGGTAGGCGTCGTAGAGCCGGCCCTTCACCTTCCCCGAGCGCACGTCTTCGAGCGTGGGACGGGCGCCCACGGGGAGCGGCGCGTCGGGGACGAGGGTGAGCCCGAGCAGCCGCTCGCGCATCTTGTCCACCACCATGGCCCGGAGCGCGAGCGGGTTGTAGCGGGAGCGGCCGTAGGGGTCGCCCTTCTGGTAGATCATCACCGCCGCCATGCCGCCGATGGGCGAGGCGTTCACGAGCTCGCCCCCCTTCATGCCGGCCATGGTCATGAGCAGCGCGTTGTAGCGCTGGTAGGCGATCATGTTGGGGGTGGCCATGCCCACCGACTGCGGGTCGGGGAAGAGGCCCTTCGGGTCGTCCTTCCACATCTCGATGAGGCTGCCCAGGTAGTCCCAGCGCCCCACGTTGGTGCCGAGGAGCCGGCGGCGGAAGGTCCAGGCGATGGCCGGCAGGTAGCGGCCGGCGATGCCTTCCTCGTAGAGCATCTTGGCCTTGAGCGTGCCGGCCGGGACGCCGACGAGCTCCTCGATGCGGGAGAGCAGGCGCTCCACGATGGCCGCCTCGCGCGGCGTCTGCATCTTGGGAATGTAGAAGTAGGTGCCGCTGCCGGCCCGCCGGAGCGCGTCGAAGTTGTTGAGCACCCAGAGCACCGCCACCACCACCGTCCCCGGGGCGGGCTTCCCGTCCACGGTGACGTGGTCGTAGCGGATGTGGATGCTGGGCGGGCGGGCCAGCCGCGTGGGCCACTGCGCCGGCGGGCGGTCGATGCGGTAGGCGCGGGTCTTGCCCTTCTTCACCACCTCGTACGGGCGCCCGTTCCACTTCCCGTCGAAGACGTCCTTGGCGTTCTGGAGCGCGGCGAAGACCCCCACCGGCTCGGAGGGCGGGGTGCCGTCCGGACGGAAATGGGGCGGGGAGGCGTCCTCGAAGTCCGGCATGTTCATGGGCGCCGGGCTGTTGAGCGCGTTCATGGCCATGTCGAGCGGCGCCCAGGGCCCGGTGAGCTCGAGGCCCGGGTTGCGCGAGGGGTGCACGTGCTCGGGGATGGGCACCTCGTCGTTCATGCGCCAGCGGAGCGGCGTGTCCCGACCCAGGAAGTTGTCCACCAGCCCCTGCACGATCTGACGGTAGGTGAAGGGCCGGCCCGAGACCGGGTCGTCGAAGGTCTCGTCCCAGGACGGCCAGCCGAACTTGGCGGTCACCGGCGCCGGGTCGGAGAGCACCGCCCGGCGGCGGGCCAGCGCGTCGGCGATGGCCGGGTCGATCTCCCGCGAGAGGAGCGTGATGGTCTCGTCGACGTCGAGGGTGCGGCCGTTGACGGTCTTCTTGCCGAAGAGGGCGGGGAACTGCTGGAGGACGTCCGCGCGGATCATGGGGGCTCCGGGATCGGGTGTGGGCGGGGGCCAGTCTAGCGCGTCGTGACGAACTTCCCGAGCGCGGCGCGATCCGGGGCGAGCAGCTCCTTCACGCGCTCGGCGGCCACGTCGGCGACGATGATCTCGCCGACCTCCTCGTTCACCACCGAGAAGATCCCCTGCTTCCGCATGCCCTCGGCCTGCCGCTGGTTGTCCTCGGTCGGGGTGACGTAGTGCACCGAGTAGATCTTGTAGCGGTGCATGAGGAAGAGCTGGAGCAGCGTCATGAGCCGCTTCTTGCGGAGCGCCAGGTCGAAGTTGTTCTGGTCGCGGACCGAGAGGATGTTCCGGCCGCGCCGGTCCTGGATGACCGCGAACACCACGTTGGCCCGCACCTTGCCGTCCGGCCCGAGCAGGGCCAGCTCGAGCAGGTCGGAGCCGGCGGTGCGGGGCTTGAGCGACACCTTCAGCTTCTCGGCGATGCCGTGGTGCTTGCGCCAGGTGTCCACCCACTCCTCGAGCAGCTTGGGCGGGACCTCGGTCTGCACCAGGTGCTGGTGCTGGGTGGAGCCCTGTCCCATGGCCTTGGTGGTCGAGGTGCGTCCGGAGATGGACATGAGCGCCGCGTCGAGGCGGGGCCCGCCCACCAGGGACTGCGGGGTCCGGTAGCCCGACTCGAGCAGCCGGAACTTCCGCTGCAGCCGCGCCAGCGCCAGCATCCCGTCCTGACGCAGGGCCGTGGCGAACTCCTCGGACGCCAGCCCGTCGATCTGGTGGCCGCCGTAGGTGATGAAGTTGAAGACGAAGCCCATCTTGCCGAGCTCGACCGGGAAGGCCCGCATCTGCTCGTCGTTCATGCCGGTGGTGTCCCAGTTGAAGGACGGGGACAGGTTGTAGGCCAGCATCTTGTCGGGGTGGACGGCGTGGATGGCGTCGGCGAAGCGCTTCGCGTCGTGGAGGTCGGCGGTCTTGGTCTCCATCCAGAGGATGTCGGCGAACGGCGCGGCGGCGAGCGACTTGGCGATGGCGTAGTCGATCCCGCCGCGCACCTGGTAGTAGCCGTCCGGCGTCTTGGCGTGCTCGCAGTCCCAGGTGATCTCCACGCCGATGGAGCGGGCCTTCTCGCGCGCCTTGTACCAGGGGGCGCGCTCGGCGAAGGCCATCCACTGCTCCTTGTTCATGGGCGGCGGGTCGCCCTCGGCGTGCCGGAAGGCGATGACGTTGCCCACCGCCTCGGCGTAGGTGCAGATGCCGGCCTCGGCCTGCCAGGCGTCCACGAACTTGTCGAAGACCCGGTCGAGCGCGGCGTCGACGGACGCGATCGTGCCGGCCTGCCAGTCGGCGGCGGCCGCCGCGACGGCGTCGGCGAACCCGTTGCGCGCGAGCCAGGCGTCGGCCGCGGCGTACTCGTCCTCGCAGAGCGCGTAGAGCAGGTGACCGGAGAGCTCCTCCACGCCGGCGCGGTGGAACTGCCGCAGGATGGCGAGGAAGGCCGCCTTGAAGGTGGGGATGGCGACGTTGACCGCCCCGAGCACGAAGGGCTGGTCGCGGTCGTCGCCGCGTCCGTCGAGGAGGGTGGCCGACTCGGCGTCGGTGCGGGCCACGATGATCCCGGGCACGCCCATGATGTCGAGCTGGAAGCGCGCGGCCGAGAGCCGCTTCACCTGCTCGTCCTCGGCCACGAGCACCTTGCCGCCCTGGTGGCCGCACTTCTTCACGCCCGGCTTCTGGTCCTCGATGTGGTAGCCGGGGACGCCCACCTCGACGAAGCGGCGGATGAGGTTGCGCACGTGGGCGTCGCCGCCGTGGCCGGTGTCGGCGTCGGCGATGATGAAGGGGCGGAAGTCCACCTCCGGGGTGGCCTTGCGCTGCTCCTCGGTCATGCGGGAGCGGGCGTGGAACTGGTTCCGGTCGGCGGTGAGCAGCGCGCGCACGATGGGTGCCGCCTCGTCGGGCACCTGCGAGAGCGGGTAGCTCGCCAGGTCGGGTCCCGGGTCCTCCTGGTCGGAGCCCTTGGCCGAGGTGGCCCAGCCGCCCAGGTAGATCCCCTCGATGCCCATCTTCTTCATGGCCACGGCCTGGCCGGGGGAGTAGGGGCCGAAGGTGGTGATGCTGCGCTTCTCCGAGAAGAGCTGGCGCAGGCGGGCGTGGAACGCCGCGGCGGCCTCGCGCGCCACCGTGTGGTCCGGGCGGATCGTCCCGCGCTGCTCGATCACCTCGCGCGCCGTGTGCACGCGGCGGACGCCGGCGAAGCGAGGGCTCTGGAACCACTCGCGAAGCTCTGCCACTTCCCTGTCGAAGTCCATGCGCCCTCCTGGGTGGGGTAAAGGTAGTTAAGAGGGGGAGGTCACCCTGTCCCGTCCTCCGGAGGGGCACGGCGGAAAAGGATCCGGAGCGGGAGGGCCGCGGTCCGTAAATCGTGTAAAGGCCCGCGCCCCCCCGGGGGCCGGCACCGCGGGAGCCGCCAGTCCCCTCCCGACGGGGCTCGCGCGCGGGGGCGTCCTGTGGTTGCCTCGGGCCATGAGATGGACCCGGGTCGCGACGGGAGTGGGGGTGCTGTTCCTGGCCATCCAGCTCTGGCCCGTATCGCGCACGAATCCGCCGGTCGAGGCGGCCGCGCCCGCGCCGCCCGAGGTGCAGGCGGTGCTCCGGCGCGCCTGCTACGACTGCCACTCCAACGAGACGGTCTGGCCGCTCCAGGCCTACGTGGCGCCGCTGTCCTGGCTCGTGGTGCACGACGTGAAGGAAGGGCGCGGGGAGCTCAACTTCTCCGCGTGGAACCCGCGGCAGGCGGCGCGGGCGCGGAAGGAGCTGGCCCGGGAGCTGGAGCGCGGCGACATGCCGCCCTTCCTCTACGTGATCGCGCACCCGGAGGCGAAGCTGTCGCCGGCCGACCGGGCGCTGCTCTCGTCCTGGGCGCGCGGCCTGTAGCCGCCCCTCATTCCCCGGCCGTGACCACGCCGTTGCGCCCGGCCTCCTTGGCGGCGTAGAGCGCGTGGTCGGCGCGCGCCACGAGGCTCGCCAGGTCCTCCTCGCCGGCGTACCCGGCCACGCCCACGCTGGTGGTGACGTGGAACGGGGCCCCGGAGGCCTCGAACGCGAGCTCCGCGAGACCCGCGCCCACCCGGCTGGCGAGGAGCTGCCCCGAGGCGACCGAGGTCTCGGGGAGGAGCAGGCAGAACTCGTCGCCTCCCAGCCGGGCCTTCAGGTCGGTGCGCCGGGTGAGCGAGGTGCAGATCCCCGACAGCCCGACCAGGACGCGGTCCCCGGCGGCGTGGCCGTGGGTGTCGTTCACCCGCTTGAAGTCGTCCACGTCGAGGAGGAGCGCGGTGAGCGGGCGGCCGTGCCGGCGCGCCCGGAGCACCTCGAGCTGCCCGACCGCGTCGAAGTGGCGCCGGTTGGAGAGGCCGGTCAAGGGATCGGTGGTGGAGAGCCGCTCCACCTCCCGGAAGAGCCGCTCCCGCTCGGTCATGTCCCGTCCGACGAGGAGGAGGAGCGGAGCGTGCTCGTCGGGGTCGGGCATCGGGGAGGGGAACCAGCCGAACTCCCGGCGCTCGCCCGAGGCGGTGAGGAGGGGCAGGGTGCCCGCGTCGCCGGCCGGCGCGGAGAGCGCGGAGCCCAGCATGGCCCGCGCGGCGATCCGGGCGTCGGCGGCGAAGAAGACGTCGACCGCGTCGGCCCCGACGAGCGCCCCGGCCGGCGTGCCGGTGACGGCGGCGGCGTAGGCGTTGGCGCGCACGATCCGCCCGCTGGCGTCGACCACCGCCACGACCGCCTGGGCCGCGTCGATGACACGGGTGGCGAAGTCGCGCTCGCGCCGGAGCTGCCGCTCGACGGCCTCGAGCTCGCGGGTCTTGCGCTCGAGCTCCCGGTCGAGATGTCGCAGGAAGACTGCGGGGTCGTCGGGCATCGCGGTGGGCGACCGCGAGCCGTGCGTCCGGGTGCCCGGGGCGTCCGCGGACGAGCCTACCGGAGCCGGAGCCGGGTGGGAACTTCCGGGACGCCGCCCCGGGGGATCAGGAGTGGTCGACGGACCCGGCGATCCCGCCCGCCGCCTTCCAGGCCGGCTTGCCCTTCGCGTCGCGGAAGGTCACGGTGTCGCCACCGCGGGTCACCGAGCGGGCGATGATGCCGTACTTGTCACCGTAGGTGAACTTCGACCCCTGGACCGAGACCAGGTCGCCGGGCGCGAACTTGACCTTGAGGCCGTTCACGTAGCTGTCCGGCCCGAGCTGGACCGAGACCTGCTCCTCGCCGACCTTGACGACGAGGCGCACCGCCTTCGGGCCCTTGCCGGTGTCCACCCGCTGCTCGCCGAGGACGGTGCCGCTCACGGTGACGACGGTGGCGGGATCGTACTTCGCGCGCCCGGCCTTCTTGGCCCCGGTCTCGGCGAGGGCGTGCGCGGGGGCGAGGGTGGCGAGCAGCACGAGCAGGGCGACGAGTCGCATTGGGACTTCCTCCGGGCCGGTGGGGCTCTGCGGGGTGGCGGTGGGTGGAATTAGGACGAATCCGGTTGGGGCGCAACCCCCACGGGCAGGGGGAGGGGGTCGCCCGGACGGGAAAACCCAAGTGTTCGGAATCACTGGGTGGACGGCCGACCCGCGCGCCCCGCGCCGCCCTGTCCCGCGGCGTCGGCCGCCGCGGCGGCCTCGTTCGCGAGCCGGTAGGCCACGTAGTACCGGACGATGTTCTCCACGTACCGGGGCGTCTCCTGCCCGATCTCCCGGTAGGCCTCGAGCTCCACGTGGCCGAACCAGACGTCGGGGTCGAGGCCGTGGGCCCGCGCCTTGCGCCGCAGGCCGGCGATGCGCGCCGGGCCGGCGTTGTAGGCGGCGAGCGCGAAGTGGACCCGGTCCTCGAGCGCGATGCCGGGCTCCTGGAAATGATCCCGCCGCAGGAGCGCCAGGTAGGTCGCCCCGGCCATCGCGTTCTCCCGCATCGGCCAGACGTCCGGGAAGCCCAGCCAGCGGCCGGTGGCGGGCTGCACCTGGAGCAGACCCACCGCGCCGGCCGAGCTCCGCGCCTCCGGATCGAGGCGCGACTCCTGGAACCCGAGGGCGGCGAGCAGGAGCCAGTCGAACCCGTGGCGGGCGGCGGCGTCGCGCAGCGCCTGCTCCACCGCCAGCCGCCGCTCGTCGTAAACCGGCGCGAGCGCGTTGAGGAGCCGCTTCGAGTCCCGGGTGTACCGGCGGATCGACTCGGCCACGTCCCGGTCGGTCCGGCTGGACCGGCGCCGCGCCAGATCGTCGAGCGCGGCCCGCAGCTCCGGGCAGCCCTTGCGCAGGGCCCAGGCGAAGCCGCCCTCGCCCCGCAGCCGGACCTGCTCGTCGACGCGCAGCGCGGGGAGGGCCCGCGCCCAGAGGCGGGCCAGGAAGTCGTCGGCGACGGTGTGGGCGAACATCCCGGTCGCCGTCATCTGCAGGACCCCCTCCCAGGACTCTCCCGGCACCTCCACCACGTCGATCCCCGGGAGCCCCTGCGCGACCAGCGCGGCGGAGACGGCCCGGAGCCCCTCGATGGTGCTCGAGGCCGCCGGTACGTGGACGCGCCGGCCCGACAGGTCGCGCGGCCCGCGCACGGGCGCGGCGTGGCGATGGCTCACGAGCACCTGCGCAACGTCCTTCACGTAGGGCTCGGAGAAGTCGACCCGCTCCCGGCGCGCCCCGGTGACGGTGAGGAGCGCGGCCGCCACGTCGCCCCGTCCCGCCTCCAGGTCGGGCAGGAGCCGGTCGAACGGGGTGGGCACGTAGACCACGCGCAGCGGCGACTCCCCGCGCGGCCGTCCCTGGCGAAGGCGCCGCTCCAGCTCCGCCATGGCGTCCACCTCGAGCCCGCGCGGGCTTCCCCGCTGCAGGTAGAAGGTGGTGACCCCGTACGCCACCAGCACGCGCAGCTCGCCGCGCTGGCGGATCTCCGGCAGGTCGCCGAAGGCCGGGTCCTCGATCGACTCGACCAGCGCCGAGCCATGCCGGGGCCCGAGGGGTGGGCGGGTGGGCGGCGCGGCGACGGTCGCCCCCGCGAGCACCGCGATCACCACCGAGGTCAGGAGCACGGTCGAGGTCCGGGCCGCCGGTCAGCCGTGCTTGCGCACGAGCGCGTCCACGAGCGCGACGTACCGGGCCTTCGCGTCCGCGGTGGCCGTGCCCTTCCGGGCCGTCCAGGCGTCGAACTTGGCCCGGCCCTTCGGATCGAGCAATCCCGGGCGGCTCCCCCGCACGTCCCCCTCGATGGCCTGCTTGAAGAGCCCGTAGAGGTCGAGCAGCTCGGCGTTCGACGGGCGCTTCGAGAGCCGCTTCACGCGGTCCTGCGCGGCGAGGAACGGGTCGTCGTTGGCCATGTCGCACATTGTATCCGCCGCGCCGCCCCGGGCGACCCCGGGAACGGGCCCGGGGGTCGGCGGCACGGGTCCCCGGCGCCCCAGGGTGTTCCCTCCCGGCCCGGACGGGCCTCGTACGCGAGTCATTCCACGGAGGTGCGAGGGCGGCCGCGCGGCACGCCGGTTGCGATCCGTCCCCGTGGAGGTGGCGCACATGGCCGACGCCGAACGCGTGTACACGAGCACCGGGTTCGACCCGATCGACGACGAGCACGAGGCCCTCAGCCTGGCGATCGCCGCCTTCGTGGAGAAGGTGAACGCGGGGAAGGTCGACGCCGTCCGCGAGGCGCTCGAGGGCGTCATCCGTGGAGTCGGCGACCACTTCGCCCACGAGGAGCGGTGGATGGCCGAGCTTGCCTACCCCAACCGGGCGCGCCACGGCGAGGCCCACCAGGTCTTCCTCCGGGACGCCCGGCGGCAGGCCGACGTGCTCGCGAAGGCCGGCGTCACGCCCGAGTTCCGCCGCTGGGCGGTCGGCCGCCTGCCCGACTGGTTCGGCTACCACATCCTGGCGCACGACATGGGGCTGGCCCGGTTCCTCCTCAAGGCCGGCGTCACCGCCGCGGTGGCGTAGCCGGTCCGGTCGCGGCCCCCGGCGCCGGGTTCACGGGTAGAGCGGCGCGGCGGCCTCCGCCCAGCGCCGGATCACCTCGATCGCGCCGGCGTCGTCCGGGTGCAGGCCGTCGGTGAGCCGCTCCGGGTGCGCGCGGAACCATCCGTAGAGATCCGGGCCGGGTACGAGCCGCTCCCGGGCCGTCACCTCGTCCACCACCGCGTCGAGCCGTGCCGCGAAGTCCTCCCGGGCGTCGGCGCGGAATGGGATGCGCGCCACGATGGGGATGCGCCCGGCGGCCCGCACCTTCCCGACCACCGCGAGCAGGTCGCGACGGAACGCGACCGGGTCCCAGTCGTTCGACCCGAAGGCCAGCGCCACCACCCGCGCGTCGGGGTTGAGCGCCAGCACGTCGTCGATGCGCCGGACCGCGTCGGCGTGGTGGAGGCTCCCGTACCCCGCGCTCACCACCGCGGGCCGGTAGCCCGGGTGCCGGCGCGCGATGGCCTCGGCGAAGTCGGGCTGCCGGGACGGGGCCCGGTCGAAGACGGCGGACGTGATGCTGTCGCCGAAGAAGACCCAGACGTCGTTCCCGCCGCGCGACAGGTCGTGGACGTCCACCTCGTCGAGGAAGAGGCCGTAGGGGAACACGTCCGGGGACAGGCCGGTGACGACCAGCCGGATCCAGCGCTGGCCCGCGAAGTCGACGGCGTGGGCCCTCGTCCGCGCCGGGTTGGCGGCGACCGAGAGCGCGGTCCGCCAGATCCCGTTCGCGCCGTCGGTCGAGTCGGCCGAGGTCTCGATGCGGTAGTCCACCGGCGCGCCGTACTTCCGGTCGAGGTAGTCGTGGTTCCCGGAGGAGGTCCAGGAGAGGAGCACGCGGGAGGGCCCCGGCCCGACCTCGATGGCGAGCCAGGACGGCCGCGCCGGGGTGGGGTGGCCACCGGCCCAGGAGGCACTCGTCCGGTAGACGCCGTCCACCGTCACCTCCCCTCCGGGAGGGCTCGAGGCCACCCTGCGCCCCCGTGAGAGGAGCGGCGCCGGGAGGAGCGGCGCGACGGAAGGGGCGGCGACGGGCGGCCCGGCGGCGGGCGGGGCGGGTGCCGGCGGGGCCCGGGTGGGCGCCGCCGGAGGGCCG
>JBBIOL010000055.1:0-22286 GCA_037443385.1 Anaeromyxobacteraceae bacterium | reverse complement strand
GCCGGGCCACGACCACCTCCAGCCCGCCGGGCAGGCGCGTCGAGCGGATCTCGGGGAGGACCACCCCGCTCACGCCGGGTCCCCGGGCTCGAGCCAGACCACGTTCCGGCGGGACGGGTCGAGGTACGTCCGGGCGACGCGGATCACGTCCTCCCGGCGCACCGCCCGGTACCGGGCGAGCGCGCCGCCGGCCTCCCGCCAGTCGCCGAGCAGGGCCTCGGCCTGCCCGAGCGCGTGCGCCACCCCGTTCCGCGTCGACAGCTCGTGAAGCGCCACGCTGCGGAGCAGCGCGCGCGCGCGCGCGAGCTCGCGCTCGCTCGGTCCGCGGCTGGCCATCCGGTCGACCTCGGCCCAGAGCGCCCGCTCGGCACGGGCCGGCGAGGCGCCCGGGGCGAGCTCCATGGAGAAGGAGAAGACGCCCGGATCGGCCCGCCAGGACCACCCGATGCCGACCGAGACCGCGACCTCCGTCTCCTGGACCAGCCTCCGCCGCAGCCTCGACCCCTCCCCCATGGCCAGGCACGCCTGGAGGACGTCGAGCACGGCCGTGTCGGCGTCGCGCGCGGCCGGGCCGCGGAACCCGGCCAGCATGGCGGCCGCGTGGGCGGGCTGCCGGACCACCGCGCGCCGCTCCCCGCGCTGCCTCGGCTCCCCTCCGGCCGGGGCCGGCACGGGCGGCCCGGCCGGGATGGCGCCGTAGGCCGACTCGATCCGGCGGAGCAGGTCGTCGGGGTCGACGTCGCCGCAGACGTGGATGGTGGCGTTGCCCGGCGCGTAGTAGGTGCGGAACCAGGCGAGGCAGTCCTCCGGGCCGATGCGTGCGATGTCGTCCATCCACCCGATGACCGGCCAGCGGTACGGGTGGGCCTGGAACACCAGGCTCTCGAGCTGCTCCTCGAGCAGGCCGAAGTTCGAGTTCTCGGTGCGGAGGCGTCGCTCCTCCATCACCACCGACCGCTCCTGCGCGAGGGACGCGTCGGTGATGGCGAGCCCGCCCATCCGGTCCGACTCGAGATCGATCACCACCGGGAGGGCCTCGCTCGCGAAGTCCTCGTGGTAGGCCGTGACGTCGTTCGACGTGTACGCGTTGGACGAGCCGCCGTGGGCCTCCAGCACCCGGTCGAACTCCTTCGGCCCGTGGCGCTCGGTCCCGTTGAACATCATGTGCTCGAGCAGGTGCGAGATCCCGGTCCGGCCGGGCCGCTCGTCGCGGGATCCGACCCGGTAGAACGTGTAGTAGCTCACCGCGGGGACCAGCCGGTCGGGAAGCACCCGGACGCGGAGCCCGTTCGGGAGGACGTGGCTGACGACGGAAGCGAGGTCGACGGGGAGCAGGTCGGGATCGGGGGGCAAGGACGCCTCCTCCCCTGGATAACGCTCAGAGGGGCCGGCCGCACCACCGGCAGCGCCCCGCCTGGCGCCGGAGCGGAAGGCCGCAGCCCAGGCAGCGGCGCGGCGCGCGCGGGGCCGGGCGCGTCGAGGTGCGCTCGTCGCCCGGGGGCGGACGGCCCTCCTCGACCCGGGCCAGCCGGGCCTCGAGCGCGGAGAGCCGCTCGGCGAGTTCCCCCACGCTGGGCCCCGCACGGCGCCGGCGGCGCGGGGCTCGGGAGGGGGGCGTGGGGAGGGGCACCCGTCGAGCCTGCCACACCGCCCCGGAGGCGCAAGGATCCGGCTCCGCACGGGGATCCCGTTCCCGAAGGAACCTTCGCCCCTCCCGCGGCGCCGTGCTATCTCCCGGCCATGCCCGCGCGAGACGACCCGCCCGGTTCCGGGCCCGTGCCGGGCAACGGTGCCGCCTACCTGGACCCGGTCGTGCGCGCCGTCCTGGGGGGGCCGCGCGCGGGCGGGCGGGACGTGCCCGCCTCCCGGCAGATCTTCGTCAACCGCAACCTCCGGATGGACAAGATCGAGGTGGTCGGCTTCGACATGGACTACACGCTGGCCATCTACCAGCTGCGCCACCTCGAGGACCTGGCCTTCCACATGACGCTGGCCCGCATGATCGAGCGGCGGGGCTGGCCGGAGCGGCTGCGGGACCTGGCCTACCAGTCGGAGTTCGTGATCCGCGGGCTCGTCATCGACAAGCAGACCGGCAACATCTTCAAGATGGACCGGCACAACCACGTGGGCCGCGCCTACCACGGCCTCACCGCGGTCCCCCGGGAGGAGCGCTACCGGCTCTACCGGGACGAGCGTGTGGCGCTCTCCTCCCCCCGGTTCGCCTGGATCGACACCCTCTTCTCGCTGCCCGAGGCGGCGCTCTTCGCGCAGATCATCGAGCGCGAGGACCGCCCGGGGGCGGAGCTCGACTACGACCGGCTCTTCAAGGACATCCGCGAGTCGATGGATCAGATCCACGCGGACGGGACGCTGAAGACCCGGATCAAGGCCGACCTGCCGCGCTTCATCGTCCGCGACCCGGAGCTGGGCCCCGCGCTCCACAAGCTGCGCTCGTCGGGCAAGAAGCTCTTCCTGCTCACGAACTCCAACCTCGACTACACCGAGGCGGTGATGCGCCACGTGCTCGACGGGGTGCTCCCGGAGTACGCGAGCTGGCGGAACTACTTCGACGCCGTGGTGACGGCCTCCGCGAAGCCCGGCTTCTTCTCCGGCTCCACCCCGTTCGTGGAGCTCGACCCCGCGGGCGCGCCCCTGCCCGGCGAGGTCGGGGTGTTCGAGCGCGGCCACACCTACGTCGGGGGCAACCGGACCGACCTGGAGCGGCTGCTCGGCGCCCGCGGCGACCGGGTGCTCTACGTCGGCGACCACATCTACGCGGACATCCTGCGCTCCAAGAAGAGCTCGCAGTGGCGCACCTGCCTCGTCATCGAGGAGCTGGAGCGGGAGATCGACTGGCTGGACCGGAACCGGGCGGCGCTGGAGGAGGTCGCGGTCCTCGAGGACCTGCGGCTGCGTCTCGACGACGAGTCGGCCGCGCACCGGTCCGCCCTGAACGGCCTGGAACGGCGCCTCGATCGCCTTCCCCCGGGCGACGGCGGGGCCTCCGCCATCGAGGCCGAGCGCCAGCGCATGAAACGGGAGCTCGAGGCCCTGCGCGCCGGGCTGCGAGACGCCGACGCACGCATCGCCGAGCTCCAGGGGCGGGTCGAGGCGGGGAACAACCGCTACTGGGGTCTCACCTTCAAGGAGGGTAGCGAGAACTCCCGCATCGGGGAGCAGATCGAGGACTACGCCTGCATGTACACCAGCCGGGCCTCGAACTTCGTCTTCTACTCCCCGATGCAGTACTTCCGCGTGCTCCGCCGGGCCATGCCCCACGAGCTGTCGGCGCTCCGGCTCGCGCCCTGGGGCGAGGAGCACGCCGCTCCCGCGGCCGCCGACCGGCCGTCGAAGGCCCGCTGACCCGGCTGCTTGACCGTGCGAGACCGCGCGGGCTACACCCGACGACGGCGGGACGTCCCAGGCTGGTGCCGGGCCCGGTCTTCAAAACCGGTGAGTGGTCATGAGAATGGCTGCTGGGGGGTTCGATTCCCCTGTCCCGCCGCTCCCTACAGCACCGCGAGCAGCGCCAGGATGAACTGCGGGTAATAGGGGTTCGCCGCCGCGGCGTCCCCCTTCACCCGGAGGGCCGGGCCGGTGGGAACGGTCGCCCACAGGTCGGGGGCCACCCGCTTCAGGTCGTAGAGCCGGTTGTCGTAGCGCGCGGTCAGGCCGTCCTTCGACATCACGATGCGCACCCGCTTGCCGTCCACGGTGCCCTGGCAGGTCCACTCGTCCGGGTCCCGGTCCATGACCATGTTCAGGTTGGCGCCGGAGATGCGCTTCTCGGTCACCGTGAAGACGCCGTTCAGGTCCTTGATGTTGCCCTTCCACTCCCCGTTCCCGGAGTCGGTGAGGTTGACGTTGGGCCCGCGCACGACGCCGGGACCGTAGGCCGCGGTCCGGTTGAACGGGAGGGTGATGACCTCGCCCACGATGGCGTCCGCCGCCTTCGTCGCGGGCTGGGCGGCGGCCGGAGCGCCGGTCGGGGCAGAGGCTCCGGAATCCGCCGGCTTCGCGGCCGCGGGCGGGTCCTCCGCGCGGGCGGTCGCCGGGATCCCGGCGGAGAGGAGACCGAGGACGAGGAGCAGCGCCGGGGTGCGTGCCATGGTGACCTCCGATGTGAGGCCGCGCATGCTAGCACGAAAGAAAGCGGCCGGCCCCCGGAGGGACCGGCCGCCGAGATGCGGAAACGCCGTGCGGCTAGTTCGTGATGACGAAGTCGACGCGCTGGTTCTTGGCGCGCCCCTCCTTCGTGTCGTTCGGCGCGATGGGCTGGTTCCAGCCGAAGCCCACGGCGTCGAGACGGCTGGCGGGGACGCCGCCCTTGTCGATCAGGTACGCCTTCACGGCCTTGGCGCGCAGGTCGGAGAGCTTCAGGTTGTACTCGGCGCCGGCCTTGCCGCGCTTCGCGGACGCCGGATCCTTGGAGGCGTGACCCTCGACGCGGACGTTGATGCCCGGGTTCGACTTCATGACCGTGGCCACGTCGTTCAGCACGTCGAAGGAGACCGGCTTGATGGTGTCCTTGTTGGTGTCGAAGTAGATGACGTCGGTGATGACGATCTTCTTGCCCTCGATCTTCGCCTTGGCCGGCGGGGGCGGAGGCGGCGGGACAGGCTTCGGCGTGACCTTGAGGTCGATGGCGACCACGTCGACGAACTTGTAGTCGACCTGCTGGCCGACGGAGATGCCGTCGAGGAGCGCCGGGTTCTCCACCTTGACCGGGACGCTACGCCCGCCCGGGCCGGTGAAGGTGACGGTGCCGGCGCCCTTGTCGATGCCGGAGATGGTCGCGGAGCCCTCGGCCGCCACCTCGGCGGCCTCCACCACCTCGTTCGACCGGGAGGCGGCCATGAAGGCGCTCACGGCCTCCGGGTGGATGGGGGCCTTCTTCTGGTCGTCGACGTAGAAGGTCGCCGACCGGTAGTACTCGGCCACCACGCGGTCATCGACGTGGATCTTCTCGAGGCCCTGGATGTTCTTGCCCGCCTTCAGGGTGCGGACCTTGCCGCTCGGCCCCTTGATCGCGAGCGCGCGGCCCGCCGGATCCACCGAGGCGACGACGCCATCGAGCTTGCCGGTCTCCACGGCGCGGAAGGCCAGGACCTTGTAGTTCATGTTGGGATCGGGCTTGAAGCCCTGAGCGTCGGCGCTGCCGGCATTGAGACCGATCAGCGCGATCGCTGCGGCGAAAAGGATCCTCTTCATCGGATGGCTCTCCTTCCCATGGAAGACGGCTTCGGGCCGCCTCTTCGAGCGGGAATCTGAACCTTCGGTATATCCCACCTGCGGGCAACCGCTGCAAGTTTGGCGGGTAAATCCCGACAAAGTCACGCTGCGTCACAAAGGGGACATGCTCCGGCCCCCGGCGGGTACAGCCCGCGCTCAGGGAGCGGGACCGGGAGGAATTCCCGACCAGTTCCGGGGCTCGAGCGGCCCCGCGGCGGGTCGCACGTCCACGGGAAACCCGGTCAGGTGCGCCATCCCGCTCACCCGCTCGATGCCCTCCGGGCCATCGGCCGCGAGCAGGTTCACGTTCACCCCGGTGGTCTGCGAGGCGACCGAGAGCCCGGTCGCGTGCTGGTGTCCCCACCCGTGGGGGAGCGCGACCGTCCCGGGCATGAGGTCCGGGAGAAGCCTCACCGGGAGCCGAACCGTCGCCACGCGGGTGGAGACGTCGGCGAGGTCGCCGTCGGCGAGGCCGATCCGGGCCGCGTCCTCCGGATTCACGTAGAGGAGGTTGGTGCCGGGCGCCGCGAAGGCCGGGATGTTGTGGGTCCAGGAGTTGTGGGTCGCGACGGCGCGCCGCGTCACGAGCTTCAGCTGATCGCGGCGGCTCCGCTCCCGCTCGAAGTCCTCCGGCAGCTTGCGGGCCTGCTCGAGCAGCCGGGCGGGCGCGAGGTCCACCCGCCCGTCGTCGGTGACCACCCGCCGCCCCAGGAAGTCGCCCCCGCGGTGCGGCTCGCGAAGCCGGCCGTGCGGCTCGCGGAGCAGCGCCCGGAACGACCCCTGCCGGGTGGCCCGCAGGATGGCGGAGAGGAGCAGGCGCTGGGGAACCGCGGGCTGGGTGCCGGGGCGGGGCGCCACGCCCCGGAGGGCCTGGAGCAGCGACTGGGCCACGCGTGACCCGAAGAGCGACACGCCGCTCTCCCGGCACAGGTCGAGGTAGATGCTGGCCTCGTCCCGGACGTCGCCCGGCGGCCGGAGCACGGCCTCGGTGGCCTGCAGGTACGGCCGCTGCTGCAGCCCGAGCATGAGCGGGAACACGAAGGGCAGGTCGGGCCGCTCGAGGGGCGAGGTGCAGGGGAGGACGTAGTGGGCGACCGATCCGGTCTCGTTCCGGAACAGGTCGAGCGTGACCAGGAGCTCGAGCTTTCCGAACGCCTCCCGGAGCCGGCCGGAGTTGGCCATGGTGAGGAGCGGGTTGCCGCCGGTGACGAAGAGCGCGCGTACCTGCCGGTCGCCGGGCGTCAGGATCTCGTCGGCCAGGATCCCCCCGGGGAACCCGTCGTTCACCGACTGGAAATCGCCGATCCGGGAACGATCGGACCGGAGCAGCGTCCCGGTCCGCTTCCCGAAGGCCGCGAAGTCGATGACCCCGTTCCCCACCAGCGTGCCGCCGGGCCGGTCGAGGTTGCCGGAGACCAGGTTGGCCACCTCCTGCAGCCAGAAGGCGAGCGACCCGTTCGACCCCATGTTGACGCCGGTGGAGGAGTAGAGGGCGGCGCCGTCGGCGGTGCGGAAGGCCTCCACCATCTCCCGGAGCCTGCCCGGCGGGATCCGGGTGACCTCCGCCGTGCGCTCCGGGGTCCAGGGCGCGACGAGTTCCCGGACGGCCTCGAGGCCCCGGGCGTGGCGGGCCACGCGCGCCTCGTCCACCCCGCCGGCGAGGAGCTCCCGCAGGAACGAGAGGTAGAAGAAGACGTCGGTGTCGGGGCGGATGAAGACGTGCTCCCCGGCGGCGCGGGCGGTCTCCGTGCGCCGCGGATCGACGACGAAGACCCGGCCCCCACGGGCCTCGATGGCCTGCAGCGCCCGCGCCGGGTTCGGGACCTGCAGGAAGCTCCACTTCGAGACGACCGGGTTCGCGCCCACGATGACGAGGCACCGGATGCGTTCCAGGTCGGGGAAGGGCTGCGTGAAGGGGAACCCGTAGACCTCGCGTGCCACCGCGAACTTGTTGGCGCAGTCCTGGGTGGACGACGAGTACATGGAGCGGGAGCCGAGCCCGGTCATGAAGCCCTGGGCGAACACCGGGTGGAGCACGCCGAAGCCGGCGGCGGTCCCGACGTACATGGCGATGCTGTCCGGACCGTGATCCGCGCGGAGGCGGCGGACCTTCCTCCCGATGTCGCGGAGCGCCTCGTCCCAGGCGACGCGCTCCCAGCGGTCCCCGACGCGCCGCTCGGGCGCGAGCAGCCGGTCCGGGGAGTCGTACATCTCGTGCTGCCGGAGCCCCTTCGGGCAGGCGAACCCGCCGGTCGCCACGTGGGCGTCGTCGGCCCGGATCCGCGTCACCCGGCCTCCGTCGACGTCGACGACGAGGCCGCAGAGCGACTCGCAGATCCGGCAGAAGGTCGTGTGCGTCCCGTCGATCGCCATCCGGATTCCCCTCAGCGCTCGAGCAGCGCCCGGGCGTCGGCGACCCAGCCGGGCGCGTCGGGATCCGCCGACCAGGGAGCCTTCCCGGACAGCTCGATGGCCCGGCGCAGGACCTCGGCGCCGCGGGCCCGATCGTCGTTCCGGAGCAGCGCCTCGCCGAGCGCGAGCTGGTTCGGAGGGTAACCCGGGCGGAGCTCCGCCGCCGTGCGGGCGTGCACCAGCGCCTCCTCCACGTCCCCGGGCCCGATGGGCCACCCCGGGGCGCGCAGGAGCAGGATCGCGAGCACCCGCTCCGGTCCGGCCTCGTCGTAGAGCGGCGCCTCGCGTGCCGCCTCCCGGAGGAGCTGCGCCATGCGCTTCAGCCCGTCCTCGACCGTGGTGGGCCGGTCGCGCGCCTGGAGACCGAGCGCCACCGCCAGCCAGAACTTGCAGGGGGTGGAGGCCGGGTCGCGGCGCAGGCACCACTGCCCGGCCTGGACCCCGCTCACCGCGAGGTCGGTGCGGACCTTCACGTCCTTCTCCCGCTCGGCGAGCCAGGCCTTGGCCCGGACCGCGCAGACGAGACCGTCCACCTGCGCCTCGTCGGCCTGCGCGGCGGCGAGGCAGAGCCCCTCCGAGCGTCGCACCGCGGCCGGGTCGGGGCGTCGCGCGAACTCCTCGCTCGCCTCCTGGAGGAGCGCGGCGGCCGGCACGGTGCCCGCCGGCCCGTGCTGGAGCGTGGAGATGGGCGGCGGCTCCTTGAGCGCGGCTGTGCAGCCGGCGCCGGCGACGAGCATCCCGGCGGCGAGGAGCAGGCCTCGGATCACCGCGCGGCGGCCGCGTACGCCTTGCGAGCGGCGGCCAGGGTGGCGGGGTCGAGCGGCGCGAACCCCTGCAGCCGGATGCCCGCGAGCGCCGCGGCGCCGGCGGCGTCGTCCGGGAGCTGCAGGAGCGCCCGCTCGAGGGCGGTCCATCGCGAGGTGCCGAGCCGCTTGCCCACGGTCACCACCACGCCCGCCGGCAGCGGGGACGAGCGCGCCACCACCTCCAGCTCCGCGGCGAAGGGAAGGGACGGGAGGGCCGCGGCCTGGGTCCCGTCGAGCAGCACGGCCACGTCCTCCCCGGCGACCGCCTTGCGCAGCGCCGAGAGGACCTGCCCCGACTGCACGACCTTCACCGACGGCGGCATGCGGCCCCAGGCCGCGAGCGCGGTGGCGGTGACGAAGGCCGGGGCGTAGCCGGCGATGGACGAGACCTGCCAGCCGTCCAGCGACGCCGGCCCGGTCACCCGCCCCTTCCGTGCCACGAGCGACCAGACCTCGGTGGCCCCGGTGCCCTTCTGCACGGCGGCGAGGCGCGGCGTCAGCTCGAGGTCCTTCTCGTGCTGGAGCAGGAACGGGAGCGAGACCATCCCCAGGGAGGCGTCCGGCGACCGGAGCCGCTCGGCACCGGCGCGATCCTTCTCGAAGTAGGCGGCCCGGAGCGACCCGGCCGGGAGGGCCGCCCGCGCGGCCAGGGCCGCGGCGAACGCGTCCATGGCCGGCTGGGCCTCGGCCGTCGTCCCGGGGTAACCCGGGGCCACCGCGACGAAGGTCGCGGGCTCGGCGGCGAGCGCCAGTGCGGCGAGCAGGATCGCTGGGGTCATCGAGCCTCCCGACCGGAATCTAACCCGGACCTCCGGGGCCACCAACCGCCTTCGCGGAGCACGCGCGCGGGCGAGCCGGGTTCCTCCCGATGGGCCCTTGACCGCGAGCGGGCCGCTCCCCGAGTCTGTGGCCGTGATCGCCCTCCTCACCGCCCTCGCGCTGTGCGTCGCACCGGCCCAGGCGGGGGCCGCACCGGCGTCGCCCTCCGCCCGTCCGGAGGTCACGCTCCGCGACACCCGGGTCGTCACGCTCCACGCCCCGCGCGGCGGCGTCCCCGCTCCCGACCGGGCCCGGGCGGCCAGCCGGGCGCTCGCCGACGTGCTCGAGGCGGGAGGCGACGCGACCACCGTCGTGGAGCCGGCCGGCGACGCCTTCCTCCTCCGGGTGGGCACGGTACCCGTCCTGGAGCTGGGGCCGGAGGACGCGGCCGCCGCCGGCGTCCGCGACGCCGCCGAGCTCTCCCGCTCGGCCGCCGCCGAGGTCGACCGGGCCCTCCGGACGGAGCGGCGGCGTGCCCGCATCGCCGAGGGGGTGTTCCACGCCTCCCTCCTCGTGCTCTCCGCGCTCCTCGCCTGGCTGCTGCTCGGGAAGGTCGGCGACCTCGAGCGCCACGTGGAGGCCGTCCTCCACGAGCGCCGCCGCAGGGCCCCGTCGCTCCGCCTCCGCGGCGTGGAGGTGGTGAGCCCGGAGGGCGTGGCCGGGGCCATCGCGGTGGGGTTGCGGGTCGGTCGCCTCGTCCTCCAGGCCGCCATCGCCTACGCCTGGCTGGTCTTCGCCCTCTCGCTCTTCCCCTGGACCCGGGGCACCGGGTTCCGGATGGGCCAGTTCGTCCTCGGGCCCGCGGCCGGCACCGTCGGGCGGGTGGCCGGGGCCCTGCCCGTGGCCGTCGCGGCGCTGCTCGCCGGCGCGCTCCTCGGGGTGGCGCTCCGGGCCGTCCGCCTGTTCTTCCGGAGCGTCGCGGTCGGGGAGACGCACCTCCGGCACGTCCCGGCGGACCTGGCCGAGCCGGTCGGGCAGCTCGTCCGCATCCTCCTCGTCGTGGCCGCCGCGGTCTTCGCCGCGCCGCTCCTCACCGGCAGCGAGCAGGGCGTCCTCGCCAGCGTGGGCACCGCCGCGCTCGTCGCCGTGGCGCTCGCGGCGGCACCCACCCTCGCCAACGTGGCCGCCGGCCTCCCCCGGCTCCTCCGCCGCACCTACCGGACGGGCCAGGTCGCCGAGATCGGCGACGCCTCGGGCGTCGTCCGGGAGGTGGGCCTGCTCGACGTCGCCATCGAGGACGCCACCGGCCGCAGGGTGCTCGTTCCCCACCTCGCCACCCTGCTCACCCCCACCCGGCTGCCCGGCCTCGCCGCCGCCTCCCGCTTCGAGGTCGCGGTGGACCCCGGCCAGGACCAGGCGCTGGTCCGGGAGATCCTGCTGCGCACGGGCGGTCCGGGCACCTCCGCCGAGCTGGTCCGCCTCGACGCGGTGGCGGCGCTCTACCGGGTCGGCGGTCCGGGCGCCGACCTCGCCGTCCGGGTGGCCTCCGCGTTCCGCGCCGAGGGGGTGAAGCTCGGCGGGGGCCCGGCGGCGTGAGCACCCTGCAGTCGCTCCTCGTCCTCCTGGTCGTCGCCTACATGGGCGGCTTCCTCATGGGCGGCCGGGGCCTTCGCGGGCGCGGCCTGCCATCCGGATCCGAGTGGCTCGTGCTCGGATTCGTGGCCGGTCCGTCGGCGCTCGGGCTCCTCGGAGGGGCCGAGGTGGCCTACTTCGCGCCGGTGGTCCTCCTCGCCAGCGGGTGGATCGCCCTCCTCGTCGGTGTCACCTTCGGCGTCGACGGCGACCGGCGGATCCCGGTTGCGGACCTGGCGCTGGGCCTGCTCTCCGGGCTCCTCTCCCTCGGTGCCGTGGCCGGGGCGGTGTGGCTCGTGCTCGAGCGGGTCCCGGGTGCCGGGGAGCTCGTCCCGGACGGCGAGTCGCGCCGGGCGCTGGCCCTCTGCACGGGCGCGGCCCTGTCCGACACCTCCCGCCACGCGGCCCGCTGGGCCGCCGAGCGGCTGGGGGCCTCCGGTCCCCTGATCCGGCGCATCGCCGGGGTGACCCGCTCGGACGACCTCGTGGCGATCGCTGCGGTGAGCGTGGTCATCTCCGCCGACGCCTCCCGCGGGGTGCCGCCGGTCCCGTTCGGCGGCTTCGCGCTCGGCGCGGCCCTCGGCCTCCTGTTCGCCGCGCTCCTCGGGCGCGCCTTCCGCAGGACCGTGTTCTGGTCCCTCGCCTTCGGCTTCTCGCTCCTCGCCACCGGTACGGCCGAGCGCGTGGACGTCTCGGTCCTCTCCGCCGGCTTCACGCTCGGTCTCGCGCTGGCCCTCGTCTCCCCCCGGCGCGCCGAGGCGCGCACGGCCGTCGGCGACGTCGAGGGGGCCGTGGTCCTCCCGGCCCTCTTCCTGGCCGGGACGAGGACCGAGGTCCCGCCGGCCGGCGTGCTGTGGATCGTGGCAGCCGCCCTGGCCGCGCGGGTGGTGGCCTCGGTGCTCACGGCCGGGCTCGTCGCCGCGCTCGATCGGGACGCCCGGCGCGCCGGACCCGCCCTCGCGCTCGCCTTCCTGGCCCCGGGTCCGCTGGGCGTCGCCGTGGCGGTCGCCGTCCAGCTCCGCTACCCGGGCCCGCTCGGCGCCATCGTGCTCCCGGCCACGCTCGCCGCGGCCGTGCTCGGGGAGTTCGTCGGACCTCCGGCGCTTCGCCGCGCCCTCCGGCGGGCGGGGGAGATCCCGGCGTGAGCGCCCCGGCGCGAAAGGGCCTCCTCCATCGCCTCGTCGAGCTCGGGGCGCTCCTCGCCCTCTTCGCCCTCATGCTCCTCGCGGACCGGCTGACCGGGGGCCTCCCCGGGGAGTGGCAGCGCGCCGGCCGGGACCTCGCCGCCATCGGCTTCTTCCTGCTCGGCGGCACGCTCGCCTCGAGCCTCCTCGAGGTGCTGCGCCTCCCGCACCTGACCGGGTTCCTCCTCGTCGGGATCGTGGCCGGCCCGCACGCGCTCCACGCGGTCGATCACCGGACGGTGTCCGACCTGGGCATCGTCAACTCGCTTGCGCTCGCCCTCATCGCGCTCGCCGGCGGCGCGGAGCTCCGGCTCGAGTCGGTGCGCCGCGGCTTCCGCAGCCTGGCGGCGGCCACCCTGGTCCAGAACGGGCTCGCGCTCGTCGTGGTCCCGGCCACCTTCGTGCTCGCCCGCGACCTCGTGCCGTTCACCCGGGGGATGGAGCTCCCCGCGGTCTTCGCGGTGGCCCTGCTCTGGGGGGTGGTGGCCATCACCCGGAGCCCGTCGGCCGTGATGGGCATCCTCACGCAGGCTCGCCCGGCCGGCCGGCTCACCGACTTCACCGTCGGGTTCGTGATGAGCTCCGACGTGGTGGTGGTGGTCCTGCTCGCGGTGGTGACGACCGCGGTGCGTCCCCTGCTCGATCCCGGCGCCACCCTCTCGCTCTCGGCCTTCGGCGAGCTCGGACACGAGCTGCTGGGCAGCGTCGCCATCGGGACCACGCTCGGCCTCCTGCTCGTCGCCTACCTGCGCTTCGTGGGCCGCCAGGTCCTGCTCGTCCTCCTGCTCCTCGGGCTGGTGGTGGTGGACGTGATCACCTACCTCCGCTTCGAGTGGCTCCTCACCTTCCTCACCGCCGGGTTCGTGGTCCAGAACTTCTCCCGGCAGGGGGAGCGGCTGCTCCACGCCATCGAGCAGACCGGCGAGGTGGTCTACGTGGTGTTCTTCGCGACCGCCGGCGCCCACCTCGACCTGCCGCTCATCCGCCAGCTCTGGCCCGCGGCCGTCCTCTTCTTCGCCGTCCGCGCGGCCACCGCCGTGGTCGGCGCGCGCGTCTCGGGGCGGCTCGCCGGCGACGCCCCGGAGCTGCGGTCCTGGGGGTGGGCTGGCCTGGTCTCCCAGGCTGGCCTGGCGCTGGGCATCGCCGCCAAGATGCAGGTCCAGTTCCCCGCCTTCGGCGCGCAGTTCGGCGCGCTGGCCGTGGCGGCGGTGGCGCTGAACGAGCTCTTCGGGCCGGTCCTCTTCAAGCTGGCGCTCGACCGGGCCGGCGAGAGCGGCAAGGGCGGCGAGACCCCCGCCTGAGCGGCGGCCCTCCTACGCCTCCGGCGCCGCAGAGGGCACGGCGGGATCCGCCGCCGACGCGTCGGCCGCCGTGGCCACCGGCACCGTTACCGGGGGCGCGGGTGCCGGAGGGGCCTCGCTCCCGGGCGCCACGCCGCGCTCCACCTGCATGCCGTGCAGGTAGGTGTAGCCGCGCATGACGCCCTCGTAGAACTGGGCCAGGCCCACCCCGTCCTTGGGACGGATCGAGCCGTCCTTGATGCGCACGTCGAGCGCGGTCTTGACCCGGCGCATCAGGTCGGCGGGCTCGTAGAGCAGCGCCTGGAGCACCTTGTCGACGTGGTCCCCGCGGATGATCTCGCCCAGGTAGAAGTCCTCGGGGTCGTCGTCGTCGACGTAGACGTGGACCTCGTTCACCCGCCCGAAGAGGTTGTGCATGTCGCCCATGACGTCCTGGTAGGCGCCGTTCATGAACATGCCGAGGAAGTACGGCTGTCCCGGCACGAGCGCGTGCAGCGAGAGCGTCTCGTCGACCCCCTCCCCCTCGATGAACCGGTCGATCTTGCCGTCGGAGTCGCAGGTGATGTCGACGATGGTGCAGTCCTGGGTGGGCGCCTCCTCGAGCCGGTGCAGCGGCACGATGGGGAAGAGCTGGTCGAAGGCCCAGTGGTCGGGGGCGCTCTGGAAGAGGGAGAAGTTCGCCATGTACTGGTCGGCGATCTTGTCCCCCAGGTCGCGGGTGTCGCGGGGCAGGCGCTTGCGTCCCCGGTTGAGCGCCACGAGTCCCCGGGCCAGCTTCCAGAAGAGCGACTCGACGGTGGCGCGCTCCTCCAGCCCCAGGATGCCCAGCTTGAACATCTGCAGGGCCTCCTCCTTCTTGGCCACCGCGTCGTGGTAGGCCTCGGCGCGGTTGCGCGGCGTGAGCGACGCCACGATCTCCCGCATCTCGCGCACCACCTTGTGCTCCCCGGGCTGCACCACGGACGCCGCCGTGATCTCCGCGCGGGAGCCGATCTCGATGCTCCCGAAGACGTTCATGATGACGCAGGAGTGGTGCGCGGTGACGGCGCGCCCCGACTCGGAGACGATGTGCGGCTCGGGGACCCCCTCGTTCGCGCAGATGCGCTGGACGTTGTAGATGACGTCCGCCGCGTACTCCTCGAGCGTGTAGTTCATGGAGGAGGCGTAGCCGGGGCTGCGCGAGCCGACGTAGTCCACCCCCAGGCCGCCGCCGACGTCGAAGTACTCGATGCCGAGCCCCATCTTGCGCAGCTTGGCGTAGAGGCGCGCCCCCTCGTTCACCGCGTCCTTCACCACGCGGATCTCGGTGAGCTGGCTCCCCACGTGGAAGTGGAAGAGCTTGCAGAGGTGCTTCTTCCCGGCCGCCTCGAGGATGCGCACCGCCTCGATCATCTCGGGCGTGGTGAGCCCGAACTTGGCGAAGTCGCCGGAGGAGGACTCCCACTTCCCGGTCCCGCGCGTGGAGAGCTTGGAGCGGAGCCCGATCCAGGGCTCGACCCCCATCTCGTCGGCGGTGCGCAGCAGGGCGGGAAGCTCGGAGAGCTTCTCCACCACCACCACCACCTTGCGCCCCAGCTTGCGGCCGAGCAGGGCCAGCCGCATGTACTCCTCGTCCTTGTAGCCGTTGCAGATGGTGAGCGCCTCGGGGTCGGCGTTGTAGCCCAGCACCACCATGAGCTCCGCCTTGGAGCCGGCCTCGAGCCCGTAGTGGTACGGCGCCCCGGCGTCGAGGATCTCCTCGACCACCTCGCGCATCTGGTTCACCTTGATGGGGTAGACGCCGAAGTAGCCCCCACCGTAGCCGATCTCGGCGACGGCCTTCGCGAAGGTCTCGTTGAGGATGCGGACCCGCGCCCGCAGCACGTCCATGAAGCGGACCGCGACCGGGAAGCCGATGCCGCGCTCCTGGATGTCCTCGACCACGTCCATGAGGTCGATGGTGGGCCCGCCCGGCCCGTGGGGGTGGACGACCATGTGCCCCTTGTCGTTCACCGAGAAGAACCCGGCGCCCCATCCGGCCATGTTGTAGTACTGGATGGCCCGGTCGGCGGACCAGTCCGACGCGGGGGTCGATGCGGTGGCGTCGCTCTTCGGCTCGGGCAGGTTCATCGGGAACCCATGTACTTCGTGGCGACGGAAATTTGAAGTCGCTATCTATCCCCCGACCTTGCCCCCCGCCCGCCCCCCGCGGTCCGAGCCACCGGACCCGGCCTCGTCCCCGAGCCTCCGCGACCGGATCTCCGCCGCCGCCGGCGTGTTCGGCCAGGTCCCCGGCACCTTCGCGCTGGTCTGGGAGGCCGACCGCCGCGGCACCGTCGCCATCGGCGCGCTCACCGCGCTCCTGGCGCTGCTCCCGGCCCCGGTCGCCTGGGTGGGGAAGCTCATCGTGGACGCCGTCGTCGCGTCCTCCCGGTCGGCCGACCCCACCGCGCCCGGGCGGGTGACCCGCCTCGTCCTCGTCGAGCTCGGCCTGCTCGCCACGACCCTGGTGGCGGGCCGGCTCCTGGGGCTCGCCCGTGAGCTCCTCCGGGCGCACCTCTCCAACCGGGTCAACGTCCGGATACTCGAGAAGTCGCTCTCCCTCGACCTGCGTCACTTCGAGGATCCCGAGGTCCACGACAAGCTCCAGAACGCCCGCCGGGAGGCCTCCGCCCGCCCCCTCTCGCTCGTCATGCAGTCCTTCGGCGTGGCCCAGGGGACGGTGACCCTGGCGGCCCTCTCCGCCCTGCTCTGGCGCCTGTCGCCCTGGAGCGTGCTCGTCATCCTGGTGGCCTCCGTCCCGGCCTTCGTGGCGGAGGCCCGGCTCTCGGCGGCGTCCTTCCGCGTCAACACCTGGCGTGCGCCGGAGGGGAGGCGGCTCAACTACCTCGAGTGGATGCTCACCCGGGACTCGCACGCCAAGGAGGTGAAGCTCTTCGACCTGGGACCGCTCGTCCTCGGCCGCTACCGGGGCCTCTTCGAGAGGTTCTACGACGAGGACCGCCGCCTCGCCGTGCGCCGGCTCCTCGCCGGTACGGGGTTCGGCCTCCTCTCGCTGGCCGCCTTCTACGCGATGTACCTGCTCGTCGCCGACCGGGCCGCCCGGGGCGGGATCTCGCTCGGCGACATGACGCTCTACCTCGTGGTCTTCCGGCAGGGGCAGCAGGCGTTCCAGGGCATCCTCGCCGCCGTGGGCGGCATGTACGAGGACGCCCTCTACATGTCGAACCTCTTCGCCTTCCTCGCCATCCCCACCTCGGCCGACGTTCCCCGGCCCGGGCCGCCAGCCCGGCTGCCCCGGGGAGCGCCGCTCCCGGTGGCCTTCGAGGGGGTCTCCTTCCGCTATCCCGGGCAGGGAGATTGGGCGCTGCGCGACGTGCACCTGCGCCTCGAGCCGGGGGAGACGCTGGGCCTCGTCGGCGAAAACGGCGCCGGCAAGAGCACGCTCGTGAAGCTGCTCCTCGGCCTCTACGCCCCCACCGATGGGCGCATCACCTACGGGGGCGTCGACCTGCGCGATCTCGACCCGCGCGACCTCCGCTCCCGGTTCGGAGCGGTGTTCCAGGACTTCGTCCGCTACCAGTTCACCGCCGGGGAGAACATCGGCCTCGGCGATCCCTCCCGCGTCGACGACCGGGAGCGGGTCGCGGAGGCGGCCCGGCGCGCCGGCGCGGGGCCGCTCGTGGACGCGCTGCCGAACGGGCTCGACACGGTCCTGGGCGGCTGGTTCGAGAAGGGTCACGACCTCTCCGCCGGCCAGTGGCAGAAGCTCGCGGTGGCCCGGGCCTTCATGCGGGACGCCGAGGTGCTGGTGCTCGACGAGCCCACCGCGGCCATCGACGCCGAGGCCGAGCACGAGCTCTTCGTCCGCTTCCGCGAGCTGGCGGCCGGGCGCAGCGCGCTCGTCATCTCCCACCGGTTCTCCACCGTCCGCATGGCCGACCGCATCGCCGTGCTCCACGGCGGGCGGGTCGTCGAGCTGGGATCGCACCGGGAGCTCCTCGCGCGCGGGGGACGCTACGCCCACCTCTTTTCCCTGCAGGCGCAGGGTTACCTCGACTAGGGACAACCCGTGCGCGGCGCCGAGCAGATCCCCTGGCTGTACGACGCGACCATGGCGATCCTGGAGCGGCTCGGCCTGGGCCGGTGGCGCGGGTGGCTCGCCGGGGGGGCGCGCGGACGGACCCTCGACCTCGGCTGCGGCACCGGGCGCGACCTCCCGCTCCTCCCGGCCGGCGCACCCGCGGTGGGCATCGACCCCTGCCTCGCGAGCCTGGTCCGCGCCCGCCGGCGCGCGCCCGGGGCGCTCCTCGTCCAGGCCCGTGCGGAGGCCCTGCCGTTCCGGAACGGGACCTTCGACACCGTCCTGTCCGGTCTCGTCCTCTGCTCGGTGACCGATCCCCGGGAGGCGGCGCGCGAGATCATCCGGGTCCTCGCTCCCGGCGGCTCCGTCCGCGCGCTCGAGCACGTCCGATCGTCCACCCCGTGGAAGGCCCGGCTCCAGGACTGGGGCCAGCCGGCCTGGACTGCGCTCTCGGGCGGATGCCACCCCAACCGCGAGACCGAGCGCACGCTGACGGAGGCTGGGCTCGCCATCGACCACGGGACCCGGCGTACCCGGGACGACCTGCGCAGATTCGAGGCCCGGACCCCCGACGCCTGAAGGCGTCGCCGACCGCGCTACCCGTCCCGGCGCAGTTCCGCCACGGCCGCCGCGAGATCGGCCGGGATCGGCGCCTCGAAGGTACGCACGCGCCCGGTTCCCGGGTGGCGGAAGGTGATCCTCCAGGCGTGCAGGGCCTGGCGGCCCACGGCGGCGGCGGCGCGGCGGACCCGGTCGCCGGGCGGAAGGCGGGCCTCCCTCCGGGCGCCCCCGTAGGACGCGTCGCCCAGGATGGGGTGTCCGGCCTCGGAGAGGTGCACCCGGATCTGGTGCGTCCGCCCGGTGTGGAGGGTGACCTCGGCGAGTGTGGCCCGGTCGCCGAAGCGCTCGCGAACCTTCCAGGCGGTGACCGCGCGCCGGGTCCCGGAGCGGGAGGTGAAGCGCTTCCGGTCGCGGGGGTGCCGGCCGTACGGGGTCTGGAGCAGCCCCTCGTCGGGGAGGCGTCCGTGCACGAGCGCCAGGTAGACCTTCCCGACCGTGCGCCCGCGGAACTGGTCCTGGAGGTCGGCGAGCGCGCCCTCGGTGCGCGCCACGACGAGGCAGCCCGAGGTGTCCCGGTCGAGCCGGTGGACGAGCCCGAGCCGCTCGCCGGGGGACGAGCCGGCGCCGAGCCGGTGGAGCAGCGCGTTCACCACCGTGCCGCCCGGGCTGCCGCGGGCCGGGTGGACCACCATGCCGGCGCGCTTGTCGAGGACGAGCAGGTGGCGGTCCTGGTGCAGGACCTCGAGCGGGAGGTCCTCGGCCTGGATGCCGGGAGGCTCCGGGTCGGGGACCTCCACGACGATCCGCTCCCCGCCCCGGATCCGGGACGAGGCGCGGCAGACCCGACCGTCCACCACCACCCGACCGTCGTCGAGCAACCGCTTCACGCGTGCCCGCGTGAGCTCCGGCGCGAGGCGGGTGACGGCCACGTCGAGGCGCAGGCCCACCTCGCCCGCGCCGGCCCGGAACTCGTGGTGGAGGGGCAGCGGGACCTCGCCCTACCAGATCCGCGACTTCACGTGGCCCTTCGGACGAAGGATCACGTCGACGATGGCACGGTCGTAGTAGTTCGTGCGCGCGTAGAGGTCGGGGGCCACCCGCGAGCGGTAGAGCTCGCGCCCCTCCTCCAGCTCCTCGCGGAGCGCGTCGAAGAAGTCGTCGCGCTCGATGGAGCGGACGACCTTCTCCTCGTTGTAGAGCGACACGTCGGAGCAGATGGCGCGCGCGAGGCGCATCGCCTGCTCGGGTGCCTCGATGAGCGGCATGGATCGATGGTGGCCCGCCCTCGGTCCGGGGTCAAGCCGGACGCGATCAGCGACCCGGCTTCGCCGCCCCCTGCGCGACCGCCGCCCGCTCCAGGTAGGAGCGGGCCACCTTCTGCCCGTCGAGCCGGAGCTCGCGCGCGAGGCACAGAACGATTCCCCGCAGGTACACCGCCACCGGGAGCTCGGCGAACCGCTCCTCCTCCACCATCTCGATGTGGGCCCGCGAGAGCTTGGTGCGCTCGGCGAGCTGCGCCACCGAGAGCCCCCGCGCCTCCCGGGCCTGGCGCAGGAGCTCGCCGGTCCACGCCGCGCCCTCGGGAGGCACGAAGGGGCGCGGGGCCTCGGCGGGAGGCGGAGGAGGCGCCGGTGCCGGCGGCGGTGGCGGCTCCGGGGCGGCCCGCGCCGGCGCGCGAACCTCGTCGACCGGGAGACGCGCGTCGTAGGCCGCGCGCGACGCCGGGTCGAGCAGGACCTCGAAGGCCTCGTCCACCCGACGGGCGAGGGCGCCCGCCACCTCGGGCGTGAGGAGCGCGTAGGCGGCCAGCGAGCCCGGCCCGTAGAGCACCCGCGCCCGCTCCCAGGCGCGCTCGATCTCCTCGGGGGTGGCCGAGGGGGCGATCTCCAGGAGCTCGTAGAAGCTCTGCTCGAGGACCCGTCGCACGGTCAGTCCCGGAGCTCCACGTTCCAGTAGGCCGCGTCGACGAGGCCCAGGAACGGGATCCACTGCCTGTACAGGGCGCGGCGCGCCGCGGCCCGGAAGACGGCGGTCCAGCGGGGACGGGACGGCGTCCGCAGGAGCCGCATCCCCGCCTCGTCGGGCGTGCGCCCTCCCTTGCGGAGGTTGCAGGAGACGCAGCTGCAGACCACGTTCTCCCAGCTCGTCGTCCCGCCGCGGGAGCGGGGCACGACGTGATCGAGGTTGAGATCCGACCGGGGAAGGCGTCGCCCGCAGTACTGGCAGGTGCTCTCGTCCCGGGCGTAGACGTTGAGGCGCGAGAAGCGGACCCGGTGCCGCGGGAGGTGGGCATGCGCGACGAGCACCACCACCCGCGGGACCCGGATGGCGCGCGTGGGCGTGCGCAGCACGTCCTGGTTCGCTGCGGCGCCGAGGGCCGCCCAGCTCTCGAAGTCGAGGAGGCGGAACTCCTCGTCGATGGCGCGGGCCACCCCCTGGTAGAGGAGCGACACCGCCCGCCGCACCGAGGTCACGTGGACGGGCTGGAAGACCCGGTTCAGCACCAGCACCGAGGTGTCGAGCATCGGTGGAAACCTATCACGGGCGCCCCCCGGGCGCCCGGAAGGCTCACGGGGGCGCCGGGGCCGGTGCGGGCGGAGGCGGCAGCTCCTGGGCGAGGCGGACGGGCTTCTCGCCCACCCGTCCGTAGAGCATGCGGTAGGCGGCGTAGCTCCGGAGGACGCGCTTCACGTAGCCGCGCGTCTCCTGGATGGGGATCTCCTCGACGAACTCGTCGAGCGGGAGGTCGGCCCGCGAGCGCCACCACGCCCGCGCGTTCCCCTCGCCCGCGTTGTACGCGGCGAGCGCCAGGGGGGCCGAACCACCGAAGCGGCGGAGCAGGTCTCCCAGGTAGGACGCCCCGAGCCGGATGTTGAGACGCGGGTCGGTGAGGTCGTGGGCGGTCGGCGCGGGGAGCGACATCCGGCGTGCCGTCTGCGCCGCCGTGCGGACCATGAGCTGCGTCAAGCCGACTGCCCCGGCCGAGGACACGACCGCGGGATCGAGCGCGCTCTCCTCCCGCATGAGCGCCTGCAGCAGGTCGGGGGGCACCCCGGCCGGGGGCGCGTAGCGCACCACCTGGTCGCGCCAGGCCGGGGGGTAGGCCATCTGCCACACCCGCAGCCCCATGCCGGCGGGGGGCTCGCGGAGGACCTGCCGGCCCTGCAGGCGGAGCAGTCGGTGGGACGCGCGCGGGTCCCCGGCCCGCTCGAGCAGCTCCGCCAAGAGGAGCAGGGGCTCGGGGTGCTCCGGGCTCGTCGCGATGCCCTTCCGGTCGACCGCGGCCAGCTCCTCGGCCGCCTCGTGGTCGAGACCGAGCCGCAGGAGCTCGAGCGCGGCCCGGAAGTGCGGGTCCGCGGCGAGCGGCCCGGACCGGTAGCGGAACCCCTTGCCCTTGCCCCCGACCGGCCGGGCCTCCGGGACGGCGGCTCCGGACTCGGCCAGCCGCGCGCGCGCGAGCAGCCCGTAGTAGTCGCCGGGATAGCGCTTCACCACCTCCCGCCAGGCCGCGCGCGCCTGCTCCCGGTCGCCGTGGGCCGCGCGCTGGGCGAGCGTCCGGGCCCTCCAGTACGTCCCCCGGGCGTGCTCGTAGGCGTCGGTGCCCCGGTACAGCGTCTCGAGCCGGCCGAAGGCCTCCACGGCGCCGTCCAGGTCCCCCTGGCGCCGCCGGATCCAGCCGGACCGGAAGATGGCGTCGGCCCGGTAGTCGCCGTCCGGGTAGCGTTCCTCGAGCTCGGCGAGCAGGGCGAGGGCCTCTTCCCTCCGCCCCTCCCGGACGAGCAGGTCGGCCGCGAAGTAGAGGGCGTCGTCGGACTGGGCGTGATCGGGGTACTCCCGGGCGAAGCGACGGTAGGTCTCGATCCCGGCGGCGTTCGACACGTTGGCCTGGGCCACCGAGAGCAAGTACAGCGCGCGCGAGCGGAGGCCGGGATCGGAGCAGGCGGCCACCACCGGCTCCAGCTCGGCGGCCGCGGCCGCGTACTGGCGCAGCTTGCGCTCTGCCTTCCCGCGGACGAAGGCCGCCCGGCAGCCCTCGGCGGCGTCCGCGGCCGGCGCGGGCAGCCGCTCCCCGAGCCGTCTCGCCTCGGCGAGCGCCTGCTCGTTGCGGTTCCAGTCGAGCAGGGCCTCGGCGCGCCGCAGCGCGTCCGCGTCGCCCGGAGGCCCGCCGTGCGGTTCCGGCAGCGCCTCGAGGCGGGTGCGGCACTCCCGGGCCTCGGGCGCGAGCGCGTGGCCGGCCCAGCACTCGAGCAGGATCCGGCGAGCCTCCCCCGCCCCGTCCGGCTGCTCGGCCAGGATCCGTCCGGCGACGAGGAGCGCCCGGGGCGCCGGATCCCCC
>JBBIOL010000054.1:0-22534 GCA_037443385.1 Anaeromyxobacteraceae bacterium | reverse complement strand
CGATCGACGTCTGCAGGCCCTTGTCCTGCGTGTCGGTGTTGACGTCGGCGAGCTCGGGGAGCTGCGCGAGTGCGAGGCGGATCCGCGGCTCCCAGGCGCGGAGCTCGCCGAGCTCGTCGGCCTGCAGCGGCTCGAGGTGCGCGACCCGGTGAAGCCCGGGCGGCCCGGGCGGTGGCGGCGCTCGTCGCCGACGGCGTCGAGGTGGTGCTGGTCACCGGCGACGCGCGGACCTCGGCCGAGGCGGTGGCCCGCGAGGTGGGCATCGCGAAGGTGGAGGCGGGCGTGCTGCCGGCCGGCAAGGCCGAGGTGGTGGCCCGCCACACGGCGGCCGGACGGATCGTCGCCATGGCCGGCGACGGCGTCAACGACGCCCCGGCGCTCGCCGCCGCCCGGGTGGGGATCGCCATGGGCACCGGGACCGACGTGGCCATGGAGACGGCCGGGATCACGCTCGTGAAGGGCGAGGTGGCCGGCCTGGTGCGGGCCCGGCGGCTCTCCCGCGGGACCATGCGGAACATCCGCCAGAACCTCTTCTGGGCCTTCGCCTACAACGTGCTCGGCGTGCCGCTCGCCGCCGGCGTGCTCTACCCGTTCACCGGGACGCTGCTCTCCCCCATGATCGCGAGCGCCGCCATGAGCTTCAGCTCGGTCACGGTGATCGTGAACGCGCTGCGGCTGCGCACGCTCCGGCTCGACCCCTGACCGCGCCGGTACCGGTCAGGTCTCGCCCGCCCCGATCCAGCGGGTGGCGGGCGGGACGCGGTGGCGGGAGAGCCGCTCGAGGAGCCGCGCCGGGCTGCGATCCACCACCACCAGCTTGCGATGGGCGGGGCGGAGGAACCCCTCCTCCACCGCGTGGTCGAGGAGGCGGATGAGCGGCTTCCAGTAGCCGCCCACGTCGAGCAGGCCGGTGGGCTTCTGGTGGATCCCGAGGTAGCCCCAGGTCAGCACCTCGAAGAGCTCCTCCAGGGTCCCGATGCCGCCGGGCATGGCCAGGAACGCGTCGGACAGCGTGGCCATGCGCGCCTTGCGGGCGTGCATGGTGGGCACGACCTCCAGGCGCGTGAGGCCGTGGTGGGCGATCTCCTTCCGGGCGAGCGCCCGCGGGATGATCCCGATCACGGGAGCGCCGCCCTCGAGCGCGGCGTCCGCGACCGTTCCCATGAGGCCGATGCTCCCGCCGCCGTAGACGAGGCCGAGCCCCCGCGCGGCGAGCGCCCCGCCGAGCTGCCGGGCCGCGCGGGCGTACGCGGGACGCCGTCCGGGGGAGGAACCGCAGAAGACGCAGACGTTTTTCACGCGGGGCAATCTAGCCTTCCGGCCGCCCGCCGGGGGAGGTGAATGAGATGATTCGCTGCGTCATTCACTGTCCGATAACGGACCGTTTTCGTCCTCGAAGATTGCGCTCGTTTCTGCTTCCTTCGCATGGTGCCGATGCGTAGAATCGCGGCCCCAATTGCCCAGGACCGAGCCCCGCAACCTCCGCCGACCGGCGGATCGGGACCTGGACGATGTCACCTTCAGCCCTCGAGGGGTGATGATGAGCGTCGCAACCGCCAGCACCGCAGCGCCGGCCAAGGTCTCCCGGCTCGCAGTCTTCTGGGACAGCCAGGTCGGGAAGAAGTTCGTCTCGGCCGTCACCGGCATCCTCCTGTTCGTCTTCGTGGTCGGGCACGTGCTCGGCAACCTCCAGGCCTTCCAGGGCGCGGGCAAGTTCAACGCCTACGCCCAGTTCCTGCAGAACACGAAGGGCCTGCTCTGGATGACCCGCATCATCATGGGAACGGCGCTGGTGCTGCACGCCACCGCCGGCATCCAGCTGTACCTGCGCGCCCGCGCCGCGCGGCCCCAGCCCTACCGGGTGCCACTCGCCAACCCGGCCACGGTGGGCTCGAAGACCATGATCTGGTCGGGCCTGCTCGTGCTGGCCTTCCTGGTCTACCACCTGCTCGACCTCACCATCGGCGCCGCGCTGGTCCACGGCGGCTTCGTCCACGGCGACGCCTACCTGAACCTGGTGAACACCTTCCGCAGCTTCGGCAAGGTGGTCTTCTACGGTCTCTCGGTGATCGGCCTCGGCCTGCACCTGTCCCACGGCCTGTACTCGCTCTGGCAGTCGCTCGGGTTCCGCCAGCCGCTCTGGACCCCGACCATCACCCGGGCCGCGCTCCTCATCGGCGTCTTCCTCTCCCTCGCCTACCTCACCATCCCCGCCGGCGTCGTCGCCGGCCTGATCCGCCTCTAGGAGACACGGATGCCGACACTCGACTCCCGGATCCCGTCCGGACCGCTCGCAGAGAAGTGGACCAAGCGGAAGGCGGACCTCAAGCTCGTCAACCCCGCCAACAAGCGCAAGTACACCATCATCGTGGTGGGCACCGGCCTCGCCGGCGCCTCCGCGGCGTCGTCCTTCGGCGAGCTCGGCTACAACGTCCTGAACTTCTGCTTCCAGGACACCCCGCGGCGCGCCCACTCCATCGCCGCGCAGGGCGGCATCAACGCGGCGAAGAGCTACCAGAACGACGGCGACTCCGTCTGGCGGCTCTTCTACGACACCATCAAGGGTGGCGACTTCCGCGCCCGCGAGGCCAACGTCTACCGCCTCGCCGAGGTGTCCAACAACATCATCGACCAGGCCACCGCCCAGGGCGTGCCCTTCGCCCGCGAGTACGGCGGCACGCTGGCGAACCGCTCCTTCGGCGGCGCGCTGGTCTCCCGCACCTTCTACGCCCGCGGCCAGACCGGCCAGCAGCTCCTCATCGGCGCGTACCAGTCGCTCATGCGCCAGGTGGAGCTCGGCAAGGTGAAGATGTTCCCCCGCACCGAGATGCTCGACCTCGTCGTCATCGACGGGCGGGCCCGGGGCATCGTCACCCGCGACCTCGTCACCGGGAAGATCCAGTCCTACATCGCCGACGCGGTGGTGCTGGCCACCGGCGGGTACGGCAACCTCTACTACCTGTCCACGAACGCCAAGGGCTCGAACGTCACGGCCTCCTGGCGGGCGCACCGCAAGGGCGCGTTCTTCGCGAACCCCTGCTACACCCAGATTCACCCCACGTGCATCCCGCGCGCGGGCGAGTACCAGTCGAAGCTCACGCTCATGTCGGAGTCGCTGCGCAACGACGGCCGCATCTGGGTTCCCAAGAAGGCGGGCGACAAGCGGGCCCCCGACCAGATCCCCGAGACCGAGCGCGACTACTACCTGGAGCGCAAGTACCCGACCTACGGCAACCTGGCCCCGCGCGACATCTCGTCGCGCGCCGCCAAGCAGGCCTGCGACGCCGGCCTGGGCGTCGGTCCGGGCGGCCTGGGCGTGTACCTGGACTTCTCCGATTCCATCAAGCGGCTCGGGGCCAAGGCCATCGGGGAGCGCTACGGCAACCTCTTCGACATGTACAACCGGATCACCGGCGAGGATCCCTACACCGTCCCGATGCGCATCTACCCCGCGGTGCACTACGCCATGGGCGGCCTCTGGGTGGACTACGACCTCATGTCCAACCTGCCCGGCCTGTTCGTGCTCGGAGAGGCCAACTTCTCCGACCACGGCGCCAACCGCCTGGGCGCCTCCGCCCTCATGCAGGGGCTCGCCGACGGCTACTTCGTCATTCCCTACACCATCGGCGACTACCTGGCCCGCGGCGGCATCGCCAAGGCCGGCACCGACCACGCCGAGTTCAAGGCCGCCGAGAAGGTCGTGCTCGATCAGGAGAAGCGGTTCCTCTCCATCAACGGCAAGCACTCGGCCGACTGGTTCCACAAGAAGCTCGGCGAGATCATGTGGGAGAACGTCGGCATGGCCCGCTCCAAGGAGAGCCTCGAGAAGGCGCTCAAGGAGATCCCGGTGCTGCGCGACCAGTTCTGGAAGGACCTGAAGGTGCCGGGCAGCGGCGACGGGTTCAACCAGGAGCTCGAGAAGGCCGGCCGCGTGGCCGACTTCCTCGAGTTCGGCGAGCTGCTCACCACGGACGCGTTGCACCGCAACGAGTCGTGCGGGGGCCACTTCCGCGTCGAGTACCAGACCGAGGACGGAGAGGCCAAGCGCAACGACGCCGAGTACGCCTACGCGGCCGCCTGGGAGTGGACCGGGGAGAACAAGCCCTGGACGCTCAACAAGGAGCCGCTCGTCTTCGAGAACATCCACCTCCAGACCCGGAGCTACAAGTGAGACTGACGCTCGAGATCTGGCGGCAGAACGGCGCCTCGGACGCCGGCCGCTTCGCTCGCTACGAACTTCCCGACGTCAGCGAGCACATGTCCTTCCTCGAGATGCTGGACGTCCTCAACCAGGACCTCATCGCCAAGGGCGAGGAGCCGGTGTCCTTCGACAGCGACTGCCGCGAGGGCATCTGCGGCATGTGCGGCTTCGTGGTCAACGGGTACCCGCACGGCCCCCAGCCGCTGACCACCGTGTGCCAGCTGCACATGCGCCACTTCCACGACGGTGAGGTGCTGCGGCTCGAGCCGTTCCGGGCCAAGGCCTTCCCCATCATCAAGGACCTGGCCATCGACCGCAGCGCGCTCGACCGCATCATCATGGCCGGCGGATACGTCTCCATCAACGCGGGCGGCCCCCGCGACGCCAACAGCATCCTGGTCGGCAAGAAGGAGTCGGACCTCTCCATGGACGCGGCGGCCTGCATCGGCTGCGGCGCCTGCGTGGCGGCCTGCCCCAATGCCTCCGCCTCGCTCTTCACCGGCGGCAAGATCTCGCACCTCGGGCTCCTGCCCCAGGGCGAGCCGGAGCGCAAGCAGCGCGCGCTCAACATGGTGGAGCGGCACAGCGCCGAGGGCTTCGGCGGCTGCACGGTCATCGGCGCCTGCGCCGAGGCCTGCCCCAAGGGGCTGAAGCTCGACTTCATCGCCCGCATGAACAAGGACTACCTGGCCGGCACCCTCACCTTCCGCGAGGAGTCGGCCATCGCGGGCGGCGGCTAGACCCGCCGGCCGGCCTGCGGTACACGACGCCCGTGCGACTCTCGCGCGGGCGTCTTCTTTTGCGGGTGGTCCTGCTCCTCGTCGGGGGCGGGTTCATGGCGTGGCGCGCGGGCCTGGCCTGGCGTGCGGCGGCGACCCAGGCCGGACCCGACCGCGTGCTCGCCGAGCGCCTCGCGCTGGTGATGGCGCTCGTGGGCCTGCTCGCCCTGCTCACCGCGCTCGTGGTGGCCTGGCAGCTGCGGCCCCGCCGCCGGAGCCACAGCCTGCACCTTCCCGTGTCCCCGGCCGCTAGCGAGCGCCCGGGACCGGGGCCTCCTCCCAGCGGTGGTCCTTCAGCTGGTCCCGGAGCGCCGACTTGAGGAACTTGCCGGTGGCGTTCCGGGGGATGGCCTCCATGTAGACGTAGGCGTCGGGCAGCCAGTAGCGGGCGAAGAGCGGCGTCAGGTACTCGGCCAGCTCGTGGGGGGTGGCCTTCGCTCCCTCCTTCAGGACCACCGCCGCCACCGGCCGCTCGCCCCAGCGGGGATGGGCCACCGCCACCACCGCGGCCTCCTTCACGGCGGGGTGCCCCATGAGCGCGTTCTCGAGGTCCACCGAGCTGATCCACTCGCCGCCCGACTTGATGAGGTCCTTCGAGCGGTCGCTGATGCGGACGTAACCCTCCGGGTCCACGCTGACGATGTCGCCGGTGCGGAACCAGCCGTCCATGGTGAACTTGTCGGCCTCGGCCGGGTTGGCGAGGTAGCTCTTCGCGATCCACGGGCCGCGGACCTGCAGCTCGCCCATCGACTTCCCGTCCCACGGGGTCGGCCCGCTCTCGCCCACCACCCGCGTGTCGACGAAGGGAACCGGCAGGCCCTGCGCCGCCCGCATCCGCATCCGCTCCTCCTCCGGGGCCTTCTCGAGGTGGGGCTTCAGCCGGGAGACGGTCCCGAGCGGCGTGGTCTCGGTCATGCCCCAGGCGTGGATCACCCGCAGCCGGTGGCGCTTCTCGAACCCCTCGATCATCGACCGGGGCGCGGCCGCGCCGCCCACGATCATGGCCTGGAGCGAGGTGGTGTCCCAGGCGCCCGGGTTCCGGTCGAGCTCGTCGAGGATGCCGAGCCAGACCGTGGGCACGCCGGCGGTGACCGTGACCCGCTCGCGCTGGAAGAGGTCGAGCAGGCTCCGGGCGTCGAGGTGCGGCCCCGGGAAGACCTGCTTCGTGCCCATCATCGCCGCCGTGAACGGGAGCCCCCAGGCGTTCACGTGGAACATGGGCACCACCGGCAGGAGCACGTCGGAGAAGGACAGGTCGAGCGCGTCGGGAAGCGCCGACACCATGGAGTGGAGCACGAGCGCCCGGTGGGAGTAGACGACGCCCTTGGGCCGCCCGGTGGTCCCGGAGGTGTAGCAGAGCCCGGCCGCCTGTCCCTCCTCGATGTGCGGGAAGGCGAAGGTGTTCATCTCCGGCTCTATCATCTGCTCGTAGTCGATGGCGAAGTCGGGCGCGGCGTGCCCGTGGGTCCAGGCCACCACCGCCCGCAGGCTCACGTCCTTGTGGAACCGCTCGTAGACCGGGAGCAGCACGTCGTCCACGAGGAGGAAGCGGTCCTCCGCGTGGTTCATGATGTAGGTGAGGTCCTGCGCCGAGAGGCGCGGGTTCAGGGTGTGGAGCACGCCCCCGGCCAGCGGGATGGCGAAGTACGCCTCCAGGTGGCGGGCGTGGTTCCAGGCCAGCGTGGCCACCCGGTCCCCCGGCTTGAGCCCGAGCCGGACGAGCGCGTTCGCGAGCTTCTGGACCCGGCGGTGGAACGCGCCGTAGGTGGACCGCTGGACCGACTTGTCCGGCCACCGGGAGACGAGCTCCACCTCGGGGAAGTACCTCCCGACGCGCTCGAAGATGGGGAGGAGCGTGAGATCGTAGTCCATCATCAGTCCGCGCATGCAGGCCTCCGGGGGAGTCGTTTCGGGTCGGGCGATCGAGGGTCCGGACCCGCACGGTAGCGGGTCCACCCCGGCCGTGTCACTCGTACATGCGGAAGATCGCGGCGCCCGAGAAGTAGGCGCCCAGGATCCGGCGATGGTCCTGGCCGGCCGCGGCCCGGCCGATGGCCCCCCACTGGCACATGCCGACCCCGTGCCCCCAGCCCCCGCCGCGGAAGGTCCAGCCCTCGGGCGTGGCGGTCACCACGAACATCGCCGAGGGCAGGTCACCGAGCAGCCGCCGGATGCGCAGCTCCCCGTGGACCGTGGCGCTCCCCCGCTCCCCCTCCACTCGCAGCGAGACGGCCCGGCCCGACGCGCCCCGCCGGAGCACGGCCAGCGTGTCGACGGCGCCCACCTCGAGCCCGGCGAGCATGCGATCCACCTCCGCCTGCCCGAGCCGTCGCTCCCACCGGTACCGGTCGGGGCGGACGCCCGGGGCCCGTGCGCACCAGGCGGCGGGCGCGGCCGCCAGGAAGGCGGCCAGGCGGGGCTCGGCGGCGAGCCCTCCGGCCCACTCGGCGGCGGCGGCGGCGCCCAGGTCCGGTCGCCCGCGCAGGCTCGGGCTCGGGGTCCCCCCCCAGACCGCCTCGTTGTCCTCGCCGTGACCTCCGCACATGGCCGAGTAGACCCCGTCCACCAGCCGCCCGTCGGCCGGGTCGATGAGCGCCTCGCCGCGCGTCGCCCGGACGGCGTCGTCGGTCGCGGGAGCGTGGGCCACCTCGCCCCGGTAGGCCTGGCAGTGCACGTCGCTGCAGATCGACCACGGTTCCGCGAGGTGCCGGGTACCCACCTGCGCGAGCAGGTTGGACCGCGCCGTCACCGCCTGGGCCCGCAGCGCCTCCGGGGGCGACCGGGACGGCATCTCGCTCGGGACGAGCCCCCGGAGGAGCTCCTCGACCGGCACGAGCAGGACCGCCGCGAGCCGCCCCGTGGCGTCCACGGTGAGCGCGACACGTCCCCGGTAGGACCGGCCGTCCACCTCCACCGCGTCGCCGGGTCCGTCCACGACCACCAGGGCCTCGCCCCGCGCCAGCACCTCGCCGCGCGCCCCCAGGACCTCGACGGTGCCGGACGGGCGCGCCTCCAGCTCCGGGCTGGGCTCGGGCCGCTCTCCCCAGCGCCGCCAGGCGTCGGCGGCGAAGGTCCGCGCCGCCCGCTCGCCGAAGTCGCCCGCGGCCAGCACGAGCGTGCGCCGGTTGTCCACCACGTGCCCGGAGATCCCGTAGACGCCGCCGATCGAGCGGACGCGGGTGGGTACCCCGCGCGACTCCCAGAGGGCGCGCGCGCGGCCCACGCCCTCCCGGTCCTGCACGGCGAGCTGGGCGAGGAGCGGCGGCCAGGCGACGCGCGCCGGAACGCCACCGACCACCCGGGCGTGCAGCCGGGCGCCACCCGGGACCCGGACTGCGCGCGCCCCCCTCGGCAGGAGCCGCGCCGGGCCGCGGGGAAGGACCGCGATCCCGTCCCGCTGCTCGGCCACGCGGATGGCGATGAAGGGCTCGCCGCGGCCGAAGTCGAGACGGTGGCTCCAGAGGAACTCCAGGACGTCGCCGGGCACCGGCGCGCCCGCCGAGGGCGCGGGGTCCACGAACGGGGGCGGGAGCGGCGCGGGGAGCTCGTCCGCGGCCCCCGGGATCGCGGCCAGGGCGGCGACCAGGGAGGCGGCGAGCGCGCCCGTCACGCGAACAGGCCGAGCCGCTGGCTCTTGCGCGAGGCGAGCACCTCGAGCCGCGTGGCGATCTCCACGCCTCCGGCGAGGTCCCCGGCACGGCGGAGCCGGCTTGCGGCGTCGGCGAGCAGCGCGCGCTCCTCGGCCTCCTGCTCCCGCAGCCCCTCCACCATGAGCGCCACCTCGTCGGCGAGATCCACGAGCAGGTCCCGGCGGCGCAGCGGCCGCGGGAGGGAGAGGTCTCCCGCGCCCACGCGGCGGCAGGTGTGGGCCAGCGCGACGGCCGGACCGGCGACGCGGTGGGTGAGGACGATGGCGAGGACCAGCAGGCCGGGCACCGCGCCCGCCAGCGCGCCGCCGAAGACGAGGCCCGGTCCCGCCTCCTGCCCCGACGTCCAGACCATCACCGCCAGGCCCGAGCCGATGGCCGTGGCGACGAGCAGCATGTAGCTGACCAGCCGGAGCTGGATGCCCGGGTGGACGAGGAAGTTCCGAAGCCTCCGCTTGCTCATCCCCGAATCGTCGCCGTCGCCGATCATCCCGACCTCCGACCCGGAATCTACCCCGGGTGGGACGGCTTTCCAGATTCGAGCCCGCCTCCCGCCCGCATCCGGAACGCCGCATGGATCCGGGCCGTGACCGGCCCGGGGCGGCCGTTGCCCACGGCGCGCTCCCCAACCCGCACGAGCGGCAGGACCTCGCGAACGGTGGAGGTGAGGAAGGCCTCCTCGGAGCGCTCCAGCACGTGCAGGGGAAGGGGGCGCTCCTCCAGCGGGATCCCGAGCTCGCGGGCCAGCCCGGTCACGACGCCCCGGGTGACGCCGGCGAGGATGCCCGCTGCGAGCGGCGGCGTGACGAGCGTCCCCGAGCGGACGGCGAAGACGTTGGAGCTCGCGCCCTCGGTCACGCATCCGGCCCCGTCCACCAGGAGGGCCTCGTGGGCCCCGTGGGCGCGGGCCTCGCCGACCGCCAGGACGTGGAAGAGGTGCTCGCCCGTCTTGGCGGCCGGGTCGCCGCCCCGGCTGGGGCCTCCCGGGCCCCCGAACGGCCAGGCCGGAACGCCGGTGCGGTAGGCCTCGTGCGGCGGGCCCCGCAGCGGAAGGGCCAGGACCACCACCAGCGGCGCGACGGCCAGTGCGGGGTCCAGCCCCAGCTCGCCGCTCCCCCGGGTGACCACCACCCGGACGGCGCGTTCCCCCCGGTTCCACGGCGCGGCCTCCGGATCGGGTGCGTCTCCTCCCCGCGAGGCCGCGACGACGCGCAGGATCTCCTCGCGCAGGCGCGGCTCCTCCCAGGGAAGCCGGAGCGCGATCCGGTCGGCCGAGGCGCGGAGGCGGGACAGGTGGGCGTCGATCTCGAACGGCGCGAGACCGTAGGTGCGCACCACCTCGTAGACGCTGTCGCCGTGGAGGAAGCCGCGGTCCAGGACCGATACCCGGGCCTCCCCGGGAGGGACGAGACGCCCGTCGATGCTCACTGCGGCGGTCATGGCCGGTTTCTTGACGCGTCGATCATGAACCGATATCACCAGATGGCAAATGGAATCGTCGGTCGAGTGCACGCAGTGCGGCGTCCTCATGACGAGCTGGTGTGCTGCCGGATCCCCCACCCGTTACTACCAGTGTCCGTTCTGCAAGCGCACGCTCTGCTCCGCCTACGGGGAGACGTTCGGCCGCGGGGCGCTGGGCCGTCGCGTCCTCCCGGCGCCGCGCGCCGGGAACCCGGCCGCGGAGGCCGCCCCGGACGACCAGCGCTGGCGGGAGCTGAAGGGGCGTGCCGCGCGCTGGTTCGCGCGCCTCGAGGCCGAGGGCGAGCGGCACGCGCCGCGGCCTCCCCTGGCCGTGCTGGCATCCGCCCGCGCCCGCGCCTGAGGCGCCCCCGGGTCAGCGATCGTCCCCGTCACCGTCCCCGTCGGGCGGCCCGCCGAGGCACGTCGGCCAGTCCGACGACTCCATCGCCTCGCGCATCAGTGCGTACTCTCCGTAAAGGCGGGGGTCCCCCTCGCGCACGCCCCAGGCGTGGCCGAGCTCGTGGAAGATGACCGAGCGCTCGATGCAGTCCTCCGAGCCGAAGGGCAGCACCACGATGCGGCGAGCGGCTGGGGACGCCCACCCGAAGTTCTCGACCCCGTCCACGTGCCGGGCGATCTTGCCCGTGCCCGGCACGTCCTCGAGGAGCGTCACCGGGGTGACGGTGAACTCGACGGTCCAGGGCCCGGGGTCGCGGCTCTGCCCCCAGTAGCGCCGGGCGATGGCGTAGATGCGATCGGCGCGGTCCTGGGTGAGCGTCACGCCCGGTCCGGCGACCCAGCACATCCCGCCCACCTCGACCCCGGCGCAGGGGGCGGCGCTGCCGCCACACCCGGAGAGGGCGAGCAGCGCGGCGAGGAGGAGGGGCGGCGTCCGGGGCATCACACCTCCTCCGGATTGCGTGCGGCGTGCCGGCCCGGAGCGCGGAATCCGGGCGCTTTCCCGGGGGTCCGCGCCCACCCGCGTATCGCGCCTGCTGCACCACGCGTGCGTGTCGGACGGTGGCGTGTCGGGCGTTCGTGGTCATGCGGCGATGTGGGCGTCCCGCCGCGTCGACCAGTCCGGGTTGCGCGCGTGCATCTCCGACAGGGTGGAGAGCATGCGCTCCTGCGCCCGCGCGGGCGTCACCGCACCGGAGAGGGCGTCGTAGACCGCGGCCGCGACGGCGTGCGCTGCGTAGGTCCCGCGGCGGTACCGGGCGCCGCCCTCCCGGAGCGTCGCCACGACCGCCTCGTCCCGGTCGGTCCAGTCCTGGATCGCGCCGAGCGCCCTGCCCTCGAGGGCACGGAGCCGGGTGCGCGCCACCGCCCGGGCGACCAGCGCGGCGGAGGCCCGCGCGACCGCCGCCGGCACGACGGTGTCGCCGAGCCGGACCTGGCCCGCGTCCCGGTCCACCTCGGCGGTGAGCCGGTCGGCCCACCGCCCGGCGCCGGAGAAGGAGAGCAGCCGCACCGTCTCGGCGGCGAGCCAGCCCCGGGCGACGTCGGCCGGGTGCGGATCGTCCTCCCGGCCCGCGCTCCGGAGCGCGGCGGTCCCGCGCCAGGCGCCGTTCAGGGCGCGGAAGTAGGCCACCATCCCGGCCGCCGCGGCGGGGCCCATGTTCAGCACGCCCAGGACGTCCGCCGCAGCCTCGTCGATGCGCTCCGACCAGTAGGTGGCCACCGAGGCGGGCAGGCCCGCGGCGCGCAGCTGACGGCCGACCGCGCGCGACAGCTCCTCGCGAAGCCCCTCGTCGGCCGAGAGCACGTCGTGGCCGGCGGTCTCGTGTGCCAGCGCCGGCCAGGCGAGCAGCCCGGCCGTGGCGTTCCCGACCGGCAGGCTGACGACGGCTGCCCCCACGCCGAGCGAGCCGGTGGCCGTGGCGGGCCAGGTGTACGGCCCCGCCTCGGGCGGGCCCCACCGGACCACGGGCGGGTTGACGCCGTGGTCGGGCGGCTTCACGCCCTTGCGGTCCTCCGCGGACAGGAAGCCCTCGTAGAGGTCGGAGACCACCTCCTGGAAGGCCGAGGTGGAGCGGGACTGGTACCCCTCGGCGCGCTGGAGGACCGCCTGGGCGACGTCGAGGAGCAACCGTGCGTTTCCCTGCCGCGCCGGGTCGGTGGCGAGGAGCCGGGCGAACCCGCCCGGGCCGAGCGCCTCGAGGCGCGCCAGGAGCGGCTGGCCGACCGACGTCCGGTACGGGGTGGGGAGCCGCGGCAGCGCGAGCAGGAGCCGCGTCCGGAGCGAGGAGAAGAACGTCGGGTCGGGCGGAGCCGGACGCGGCGACTGGGCCGCGGCCTTCGCATCCTCCACGCAGGCCGCGAGGCCGGTGAGCGGGACCGGGTCGGCGGCACGGGGAGCCGCCGGGCGAACGGTGGAGGGCGCGGTCCGCCCGGCCTCCGCGGTCGCGTTGCCGCCCGGGCCGGGGAGCGCGGCGGACGGGTGGCCGGTCGGTGTGGCGGAACTCGGGACGAGCACGTGGACCTCCGCGTGATGGACGCGCGAGGTTCTTGCGACCGGCGTGCCCGGTCGTGCCCGCGGGTCTGGCAGGGAGGGCAGGCGAACGGGGGGACAGCCCGCGGACGCCGGGTGCGCCGTGCGGCCGCTCGGCCGTCCGGGGCGGGGCCTAGAAGACCTCCCCGGCCCCCAGGTAGACGGCGAAGGAGTCCACGCCCCACGCGAAGTCGACCCTCAGGTTGGTGCGTGACTCCTTGCTCATCATGATGCGGGCGCCGAAGCCCGCCGCCGGCCTCACGTCGGCGAAGAGGGGCGACGACGCCTCGCTCGTCCCCTGGAACGCGAAGGCCGGCCTGGACATGGTGGTGGCGTTCGCGAACACCGCCCCGCCGAGCAGGCCGTTGTCGGTGACACGGAAGCGCCACTCGGCCTCCGCGTACACGACTGCGGTCCCCCGGAAGCGCCCCTGGACGTAGCCGCGTCCGGTCGTCCCGGCGGCGTCCCAGCCGACGGAGGGAAGCGCGAGGTAGGGCACGTGGCCGCTCGTGACGCCGCTCCCCAGCAGCCAGAAGGCCAGCACGTTCCGGGGCACGGCGTCGGAGAGCCCGAGGTAGGCGCGCAGCTCGCCGGCCACCATCGTGCTCCCCTGGCTGCTTCCGAGCCAGGTGGGGAAGCCGCCCAGGGCCAGCCGGGCGAAGAGTCCCCGGTACGCGTTGATGGTGGAGTCCCGGCTGTCGTACACGGCGTTCAGCGTGATCCCGGAGAGCGTGTACGCGCTGGGATCGAAGCCGAAGTAGGTGCTGTACGCGTAGTGGCTGGTGACCGTCGGCGGGGAGGCCTGGAGGTCGAGGAGCTCGTCCTCGATCCCGAAGTAGCGGTCGTAGTTCACCCCGGGTCCAAGGTAGAGATCGCCCCATGCCTTGCGCAGGGCGACCTGGTGGATGCGGATCAGGTCGAACTTCATCGGCTGTCCGCCGTCGATGGGCGTGGTCGTCCCCCAGCCCTGGACGCTGAAGCCCGTGGAGACGGGCGGCGTGGACGTCCCGAGCCCGTAGGTCTCCTGGTTGTAGAGCAGGAAGCGCCAGTCGCCGATGAGCTCCCACGCGTTGCGCGCGGTCATCACCGTCGTGCCCAGCTGGAGCACGAGCTGCTGGTTGGTCGTGAGCAGCACGAGGAGGGAGGCGCTGGAGATGGTGGTGTCGTCTGGATCGCCGAGGTACATCCCCGCCTTGGAGACCAGGCCGATGAGGAATCCCAGCGCCGGGTTGTAGCCAACCGCGGGGATGATGGACGGGTAGAGCTTCCACGGCTCGGGAGCCACCTTGTCCTTCGGCTTGGCGCGGAACAGGTCGAACAGGTCGCGCGTGTCCCCGTAGGGCTCGCAGGTCCCGACGACGCAGACGCTACCGTACCCTTCCCGGGCCGCGCATTCCCGGCTCCTCGTGCAGGCGACCGGCGCCGGATCGGCGTGGGCGCCGGTCCGGGGCTGCGCGTCTCCGCGGGGTGGAACCTCGACCACGGGCGGTGGGGTGGCGTCGGTCTCCTGCGCCCGCACCGCTCCCGGACCCGGCGCGAGCGTGGCCGCGAGGACGAGCCCCGCGACCAGGGCACGCCGCGCGGTGGCTCCCGCCGCCAGCACTCCACCCGTCCACCGCATGGAGACGTTTCCCCTCGTCGCGGTCACCGCGCCAGCGCCTGCCGCCGCCGGCGCCGCGACCCCCACCGGCGCCGCGGAGCGGAGGGCGGTCATGGAGCGGACTCCCCCGGGATCCGTCACGTCCCGTTCTGCTGGTGGTTGAAGTCCTGCACCCGCACGTCGTAGCCCCTGGTGGGCACGGTGACATCGCTCGGGGCCACGTTGCCCTGGGCCCCTGCGATCGCCGCCGGGAGGCAGGCCTGGAGGGCCACGCCCCGCCGGATCGCGTTCATGTCGGTGCCCCCTACTCGCTCGCCCGGTTGTTCCGATGGGCCGCCTCGAGCCGCTTCACGTCCTCGGGAGACAGCTTCGGCCGATCGACCGTGAGCGTGATCTTCCCGATCTTCCCGGTGAACGGGAACGGGACCTGGTAGTCGGCGTCGTCGACCGGCGTCCCGGTGTCGGAGCCCACGTCGAGGTTCTCGTCCCACTGGAGGATGAGGGGGATGGAGTGCTCCGTCTTCTGCTCGGCGACGATCTTGCCGTCGACCCGGAGCACGCCGGTGCCGCCCCGTCCGATGCCGCTCATGTCGTCGTAGGCGAGCGTGCCCATCCCGAGCCCCTGGTAGCTGAAGTCGAACTCGAGCACGTGCTTGCCCGGGGAGAGCGGCTCGCTCGCCTGCCACTTCACCCGCTTCAGGTCGACCAGGTTCCAGGTGAAGGTGGGCTTGCCGGCGAGGAGGTAGAAGCCGTACCCGGCGAAGCGTCCGCCCTGGGTGATGAGCATGCCCTCCCCGCCTCCCGCGGGCACCTCCACCTCGGCGGTGAAGCGGTAGGAGGCGTTGAGCACGCTGGGCGCGTCGCCGTTCGGCGTGCCGGTGAGCGGCCGGGTCCAGGTGAAGACGTTCCGGCCGGCGGTCAGGCTCGGCCGTGGCGTGACCAGCCGGGTGGCCACGGTGGCGTCGAGGGGGAGCACGTCGTAGCGCCTCGCCTCCTTCCAGAAGAGGGCCTCGAGCTCCTTCACCTTCTGCGGATGCTTCGCGGCCACGTCCTGGAACTGGGTCCAGTCGTTGCGGAGGTCGTAGAGCTCCCAGGGATAGCTCGCGGGATCGGCGCCCACACCGCCGGTCACCTTCCAGGGCGGGCGCATGACCTTCGTGCTGGCGATCCAGCCGTCGTGGTAGAGGGCGTGGTCGCCCATCATCTCGAAGTACTGCGTGCGGTGGGTCGAGGGCGCCCGGGCGTTCTTCGCGTCGAACGTGTAGGCCATCGAGACGCCCTCGATCGGGCTCTGCTTGATCCCGTCCACGAGCCGGGGCTGCTTCACCTTCGTCGCCTCCAGGATGGTGGGGACGATGTCGATGACGTGGTGGAACTGGTGGCGCACGCCACCCTTCTCCTTGATCACCGCGGGCCAGGAGATGGCCATGCCCTGGCGAGTGCCGCCGAAGTGCGAGGCGATCTGCTTCGTCCACGAGAAGGGCGTGCTGAAGGCCCAGGTCCAGGGGACGGCCATGTGGTTGTAGGTCCTGTCGGAGCCCCAGGCGTCGTAGAAGTACTTCAGCTGGGCCTCGACCGGGACCTCCACGCCGTTGAACATGGCCACCTCGTTGGGGGTGCCCACGAGCGTGCCTTCCGCCGACGACCCGTTGTCGCCCGAGATGTAGATGATGAGCGTGTTCTCCAGCTTGCCCATGTCCTCCACGGCCTGGATGACCCGGCCGATCTCGTGGTCGGTGTACATGAGGTAGGCCGCGTACACGTCGACCTGGCGGAGGAACATCTTCCGCTCGTCCGCGTTGAGCTTGTCCCACTCCTGGAGCAGGTCCTTCGGCCAGGGCGTGAGCTTCGCGTCCTGCGGGATGACGCCGAGCCGCTTCTGGTTCTCGAAGATCTGGGTGCGCAGCTCGTTCCAGCCCTTGCCGAAGAGGTTCAGCGCGGTGGCCTTCTTGATCCACTCCGGCGTGGCGTGGTGCGGCGCGTGGGTGCCGCCCGGGGCGTAGTAGACGAAGAAGGGCTGGTCGGGCGTGAGGGTGTTCACCTGGTTCATGTACGAGATGGCCTCGTCGGCCATGGCCGTGGTCAGGTTGAAGCCGGGGTTCCCCTGGAACGGGTAGATGTACGTGGTGTTCCGGGCGAGGTTGGCGGGCTGCCACTGGTTCGTGTCGCCGCCCATGAAGCCGTAGAAGTACTCGAAGCCCAATCCCACCGGCCACTGGTCGAAGGGGCCAATCGCCGACGCCTGGAAGGACGGAGTGTTGTGGTTCTTGCCGAACCAGGAGGTGCGGTAGCCGTTGTCGAGGAGGATTCGGCCGACGGTCGCCTTGTCCCGGGTGATGAGGCTGTCGTATCCGGGGTACCCGGTGGCCTGCTCCGCCACGACGCCGAACCCGGCCGAGTGGTGGTTGCGCCCGGTGATGAGGGCCGCGCGGGTCGGCGAGCAGAGCGCGGTGGAGTGGAAATTGGTGTAGCGCAGCCCGTTCGCGGCGACCCGGTCGAGCGCCGGGGTGGGGATGACGCCGCCGAACGTGGACGGGGCGCCGTAGCCGACGTCGTCGGTGATGATGAGGAGCACGTTGGGCGCGCCCTTGGGCGGGGCGACGCGCGCCGGCCAGTAGGGCTTCGACCCCTTCGTCGTCCGCTCGATCCTGCCGCCGAACTTCTGCGGCGGTGGCGGCAGCTGCCGACCGTCGATCGAGAGGGTGGCGCTCGGGGACCCGGGAACGCCGGACGTCCCTTGCGCCCGGGTCGCCACCGGGGCCGTGACCGAACAGAGGAGCGCCAGGATCAGCGACGGATTCACGGGAGGTCTCGGGTGCAAGGTCTTGCTCCTTCGGCCAGGGTTGCGCGTGTCCGAACCGGGGCTGTTCAGATACGACGGCCGGATGGGTCCGTCTGTGCGAATTGCGCACGATCGGAACGACCCAAACAGGGCCATCCGGCCCCACTCCCGGCCCCGATGTGCCGCCCGCCGTGGGAGCACCCTGGCGATTTTCTCATCTCCGGTGGCCCGGGCCGGTTATGACGGAACGTCTCGACTCCGGACCGGAGTGCGCCGACCGCGTGACAGCCTCGAACCCAGATACCCCCGCACCGTTCTCCCCGGCGGCCCTGACGGCCCGGCTCGACGGATTCGAGGCGCTCCAGGTCGTCGCCCCCAGCTGGGATCAGGTCCACCTCCAGGTGGGGCGCGGCAGCCCGTCGGTACGGGTCGCCTTCGCCCAGACCCGGGAGCTCCAGGTCGGGTTCGTCGCGAGAGCACCCGGGGCACGCATCCGCGGGGCCCCCCCCCGCGGCTCGACCGCCCTCGTGGTCGTCCTGGCCGGGGAGCGCCTTCACCTGCAGGGGATCCCCTGGCGCCGCGGCACGGTCGGGGTGGCCCACGACGGGCAGGAATTCGACGTGCTCGCACCCGGTCCACACGCCGAGCTCGTGCTCGCCGCGCGGCGGGAGCGGCTGGAACGGATCGCGCTCGAGCGCTGGGGCCGGCCGCTGCCCACGCGCGTGGGGCCGTGGTTGCACCCCCGGGACGGCACCTCGCTGCGCGCCACGGTCCGGGCCTGCGCTCGATTCATCCGCGCGGGTCGCGCGAACCCTCGCGTCCTCGCCGATCCCGCCCGCGCCGCCCGGATGGAGGACGAGCTCGTCGGGGCCTTCCTCGACGCGATCTCCCCCGACCCGGTCGCGCCCCCGCTCCGGCCCCGGGCCGACCTCGCGCGACGCGCGGAATCGTTCCTCTACCGGTCCATGGACCAGCCCGTGCGTGTCGCCGACGTCTGCGCGGCGGTCGGAGCCTCACCCCGGGCGGTCCACGCCGCCTTCCACGACGTCTTCGGGCTCTCCCCCAAGGCCTACCGGAAGTCGCTGCGGCTCTCGGCCGTGCGCGCCGAGCTCCAGCGTTCCGGAGCCCACGTCACGGTCTCCGAGGTGGCCGTGCGCTGGGGCTTCTTCCAGCTCGGGTACTTCGCCGTCGACTACCGGCGCATGTTCGGGGAGCGGCCCAGCGAGACGCTCCGCGGCGCCCTCGCGGCGCGCGCGTCCGTACCCCGCCCCGCCGGACCCCGCCCCGCCGCCTGACGGGTCCCGGGCGCCTATGCGATTCCTGCAAAGGGCGCGGCCACCGGCCGGCGGGGCGGTCGCCCCCTTGGAAGGGGCTTGCGTCGCGGATTCCCTTCGACGAGTCTGCCGGCAACTTCACACGCACGCGCCGTCCTGGGCGCGGAGGGAACGAATGCGAAACCTCGTCCGGATCACCGCAGCCGCCTGCCTCCTGGCGGTCGCCGCCCCCGCGGCGGCGCAGTACACCTTCACCCAGCCCGGCCAGCAGCCGCAGCCGGTGCAGCGGCTCGAGCTCTGGAGCAACGTCGCCCGCGTCAACGTGGGCGTCAGCTTCTTCAACTCCGGGTACTACAACTGCAACTACTGGGGCGGCTACTACCCCACCTACACCTGCGGCTCCGGGTCCTTCGTGAGCTACATCCCCTTCACGGTGGGTCCCCAGGTGGACTTCAACCTCGGCGGGATGAACAACATCAGCGTCGGATTCAACGTCTTCCTGGGCACGGCCACCGGGACCCTCTACAACGGCCTCGACGCCGTGAACGTCTCCCGGAGCGCCACCGTCTGGGAGCCCACCATCGACTACGTCGCCAAGTTCGGGCCGCCGTCGCAGGACACCGTGGGGCGCTTCCGCGTCGGCGGCGGCATGTACATCGGACCCAACTCCGAGCTGGGCGGCGCCTTCCGCATCGGCGGCGGGGCCTCCTTCTTCAACGCCAGCCGCCTGGGCATCGGCCTCGACCTGGTGCTCGAGGGCGGCGGCTACAACGGCTACTGGATCGGCGGCCTGCAGCTCGTGGCCTCCCCCGAGTTCCACTTCTAGGGGCGACCAGCCGCAGTCCGTCCGGGGCGCATCGGGCACGGGCCCGGTGCGCCCTCGCGTTTCGAGCAGCGCGCGGCTTCGATGGGCTAGGATGCGTTCCCCATGGGGAACGCGACCGCCACCGGGACCGGGACGAACCCCTCCCCGCCTCCCCGCCCCCGTTCCGGCCTCGCGCACCTCCTCCTCCACCTCCACCCCCGCACCGTCCCGGCCGGGGCGCTCGCGCTGCCCCACACCTTCGGCCTGGGCGGCGCGGCCGCCGTGCTCCTGCTCCTCCTCGCCGTCACCGGGGCGCTCCTGCTCGCCGTCTACGAGCCCTCCCCGGAGCGGGCCCACGGGGCGGTGAGCCGGATCGTCGACGACGTGCCCTTCGGCGCGTTCGTCCGGAACGCCCACCACTGGGCGGCGAACGCCGTCGTGATCGTATCGGCGCTGCACCTCCTGCGCGTCGTCTACCGCGGAGGCCACCTCCCGCCGCGGCGGGGCAACTGGCTCATCGGCGTGGCGCTCCTCCTGCTCGTGGTCGGGAGCGCGTTCACCGGCTACCTCCTGCCCTGGGACCAGCTCGCCTACTGGGCGGTCACCATCGCCACCGGCATGCTCGCCTGGGTCCCGGCGGCCGGGACGGCGCTCTTGCGGGCCGCGCGCGGCGGCGCCGACGTGGGGGCGCCCACGCTGGCCCGGTTCTTCGTCCTCCACGTCGCGGTCCTCCCGGCCGCGCTGCTGGTCCTGCTCGCCCTCCACTTCTGGCGGGTGCGCAAGGCCGGCGGGGTGGTCCTCCCCGCGGACGGGGGAGCGGCCCGCGGCCCGCCGGTGCCCACCTCGCCCCATCTCACCGTCCGTGAGGGCGCGGCCGCGCGCGTCGCGGTGGCGGCGATCCTCCTGCTGGCCGCGGTCCTCGACGCGCCGCTCTCCGCCCCCGCGAACCCGGGGCTGAGCCCCGATCCGGCGCGGGCGCCCTGGTACTTCCAGGGGCTGCAGGAGCTGCTCGTCCACCTGCACCCGTCCTTCGGGGCCGTGGCCCTCCCGCTCGCCGGCCTGGCCGGACTGGCCGCCCTGCCGTACCTCGCCGGTGCGGAACCCTCCACCGGGCGCTGGTTCGCCTCGCCACGGGGCGCCCTCCACGCCGCGGTCGCGGCCGCGGCGGCGCTCCTCTGCACCGTCGTCTCCGTCCTCGCGAGCGAGCGGCTCCGTCGCGGGCCGGCCTCCGGGCCGGGCCTGCAGACCGTGCTCGGCACGGGCCTCCTGCCCGCCTCCTGCACGGTGGCCGCCGTGCTGCTCGTGGGCCTCGTCTCCCGGCGGCGCGGGGCCACGCGGGCGGAGGCGGTCCAGTCCGCCTTCACCTTCGGGATCGTCGCCTTCGCCGTCCTCACCGTCGTGGGCAACCTGTTCCGCGGTCCCGGGATGGTCCTCGCGTGGCCGTGACCCCGGATCGGACCGGACCCGACCCGGGGCCCTCGCGTCGTGACGCGCTCGGTCGCGTCCTGCGCATCCTCGGTCTCCTCGCCGCGGCGGAGATGATCGCCGTGGCGGCCGCCTACCTCTGGCCGGGACGCGGCGGGCCGGCCCGGGGCGGCCGTCTCGTCGTGGCCGGTCCGGTGGCCGACTTCACCCCGTCCTCGGTGCGCGCGTTCCCGGCCGGCCGTTTCTACCTCGTGCGACTCGCCGACGGCGGCTTTCTCGCGCTCTCGTCCCGCTGCACCCACCTCGGCTGCGTCGTGCCCTGGAACGAGAAGGCCGGGACCTTCCCCTGCCCGTGCCACGCCTCGTCCTTCGACCTGCGGGGCGAGGTGCTGTCCGCGCCGGCACCCCGGCCGCTCGACCTCTTCCCGGTGGTGATCGAGGGCGGGATCGTGAAGGTGGACGTCTCGCGCGCCGTCGAGCGGTCCCGCTTCGAGCCCGGCCAGGTCACCTACCTCTAGATGACGTCCCCACCCCGCGGATACCGGATCGCGAGCCTGGCCGCCACCGTGGCCATCGTGCTCTCGGTCCCGCTCTACCTGGCCGTCCACCACGCGCGCGGCGCTCGGGTGACGCCGGACGCCGGGGCGCGCCACGTGGGCAGCGAACGTTGCCGGACCTGCCACGAGAAGGCCTTCACGGCCTGGAAGGGCTCCCACCACGCGCTCGCCATGCAGCCGGCGCGCGAGGGCACCGTCCTCGGCGACTTCGGAGGGGCGACGCTCCTGCACCGGGGCAAGACCTGGCGGTTCTACCGGGACGGGGAGCGCTTCCTCGTGCACGCGGAGGGACCCGACGGAGCGATGCGGGACTTCGAGGTGGCCTACACGTTCGGCGTGGCCCCGCTCCAGCAGTACCTCGTCCCCTTCCCCGGCGGGCGCCTGCAGGCCTTGTCGGCCGCCTGGGACGTGGGGCGCGGGCGCTGGTTCCACGTGAATCCCGGCCCCGAGGCCCCCCCGGGCGACTGGCTCCACTGGGCTTCTCCCGGGCAGGGGTGGAACGCCATGTGCTCCGACTGCCACTCGACGGCGGTCCAGAAGCGCTACGACCCGGAGACGGACGCCTACCGGACCACCTGGTCGGAGGTGAGCGTGGGTTGCGAGGCCTGCCACGGCCCGGCCTCGCTCCACGTGCGCTGGGCCGAGCAGCCGGCCATGGGCCGCTCCCCGGTCGAGAACGCCGGCTTCCCCTCTCGGACCACCCGCCTCGCGCCGGGGGAGCTCGTCGCGCTCTGCGCGCCGTGCCACTCCCGCCGGGCGCAGTTCGCCGACCCGCCGCTCCCGGGCGGGGAGCTCCTCGACCACTACCTGCCCGCCCTGCTCGCCGAGGGCGTGTTCCACCCCGACGGCCAGATCCTGGACGAGGACTTCGAGTGGCACGCGTTCACGCAGAGCAAGATGCACGCGAGCGGGGTGCGCTGCGCCGACTGCCACGACGTGCACTCCGGCCGGCGCCTCGACGAGGGGAACCGGCTCTGCACCCGCTGCCACCGGGCGGACACCTACGACGCCCCGTCGCACCACTTCCACCGGGCCGAGTGGAAGGGGAAGCCCAGCGCGGGCGTGCTCTGCGTCTCCTGCCACATGCCGGGGCGGGACTTCATGGTGATCCACTTCCGGCGCGATCACTCCATGCGGGTCCCGCGACCGGACCTGAGCGGATCGATCGGCGTCCCGAACGCCTGCGGCGCGGCAGGCTGCCACGCCGACCGGTCGCTGGCCTGGATCCAGTCCCGCCACGACGGGTGGTACGGGAAGAAGCGCAAGCCCCACTACGGCACCGTGATCGCCGCGGGCCGGGCCCGGGACCCGGCGGCCCAGGCCGACCTGTCCGCGCTGGCGCGTGACCCGCTGCGGCCGGTGGTCGCCCGGGCCACCGCGGTCGACTTGCTCTCGAGCTACCCTGGCCCCGCGGCGCGCGACGCGGTACAGGCCGCGCTCTCCGACGCGGAGCCGCTCCTCCGGGCCACGGCGGCGGAGCGGCTGCCCGTGGCCGACCCGGCCGCCCTCGCC
>JBBIOL010000053.1:23057-23271 GCA_037443385.1 Anaeromyxobacteraceae bacterium | reverse complement strand
GTGGGGCCGCGCCGGCCGCCTCCTGCGCCGCCCGCTCCGCAGACACCTTGGCCATGGCATCGTCGCGCCGTGCCGTCGCGCGCGCCGCGGCCGCCAGGCGCGCCCGGGAATCGCCCAGCGCCGCCAGCGCCTCGTCGGCGGCGGCGAAGGCCTCCACCCCGGCCCGGGCGGAGCGGAGGCGCTCCTTCACGTCGCCGCCCGAGCGGAGCATCTC
>JBBIOL010000053.1:0-23043 GCA_037443385.1 Anaeromyxobacteraceae bacterium | reverse complement strand
CTTGAAGAGGCGGGACTGCGCCACGTCCATCCGGGTCTGGATGCCCTCGGCGGCGTGTGCATGGGCGAGCTCGGCCCGAGCCGCGTCGAGTCTCCTGCGGACGTCGGCCGGCGCGCCCCCGCTCCTGCGGGTCGCGGCGAGCGCGGCCGTCCCGCCGAGGCCGGTGGGCGCCTGGCGGGAGGGGAAGTCGCCCCCGGCGATGGAGAGCACGGACGCGAACCGCTCCGGCGAGGGCACGCCGGCCGCCCGCAGCACCTCGGCGATCCGCGCCGGATCCTGCAGGATCGAGGAGAAGGCCCGGCGCTCCTCGTCGTAGCGCTGGAGCTGGCAGGGACCGGCGAGGTCCCGCACGACGCGCCAGGTGACGCCGTCGTCCCCCGACAGGGTCATGCCGGCCCGGACCGCGCCGGCCGCGCCGCCCTCGGCGCGCAGGGCCGGGTCGGGCGGGAGGTCGGGGTGGAACAGCGCGGCGACGAGACGGCGCAGGGCCGCTCCGTCGCCGGACACCACGTTGTACCCCGGGCGGAAGGCGATCCGCCCCTTCTCGGGCGCGAATCCGCGTACACCCTGGGCTGCGATCTCGAGCAGGATCACGTCGGCCCGGAAATGTACTCCGCGTGCGGACCCCGGGAAAGTCCCGGGCCGCCCCCGGGATCAGGCCCCGGCCGGCTTCGCGGCCGCGCCGGCCCCCGGGCCCTCTTCCTGCTGGACGCGGGCGGCCTTCCCCTGCAGGGAGCGCAGGTAGTACAGGCGCGAGCGGCGGACGTCCCCGCGCCCGACCACCTCGATGCGGTCGATGCGGGGGCTGTGGACCGGGAAGATGCGCTCGACGCCGACGCCGTAGCTCACCTTGCGAACGGTGAACATGGCGCGCGTGCTCCCGCCCGACGAGGAGATGACGACGCCCTCGTAGAGCTGGATGCGCTCCTTGTCGCCTTCCTTGATCTTCGTGTGAACCCGCACCGTGTCGCCCGCGCGGAAGTCGGGGACGTCCTTGCGGAGGTACTTGGCCTCTACGGCGGCAATTTCCTTGCGCAGCATCGTCGCTTCTCCCTTACAGCTCGTCGTCGCCGGCCTCGATGAGCCGGCGGTCGTCTTCGTCCAGTTCCAGGCGCGCGAACAGGTCGGGGCGCCGCTCCCGCGTGACCCGGAGCGACTCGCGCCGGCGCCAGCGATCCACGCGCCGGTGATCCCCGGAGAGGAGGACCTGGGGGACCTCCACTCCGCGGAACGCCGGCGGGCGGGTGTAGTGAGGGTACTCCAGGAGGGGGGCTCCGGCGAAGCTCTCCCGGGCCGCCGAGCCCTCGTTGCCGAGGACGCCGGGCACGAGCCGGGCGGCGGCGTCGACGACGCAGAGCGCCGCCAGCTCGCCGCCGGTGAGCACGAAGTCCCCCACGGAGACCTCCCTGTCGACTGCCATCCTCACGCGCTCGTCCACTCCCTCGTAGCGCCCGCAGGCGATGACGATCCGTCCGTGCTCCGCCAGCTCCGCCGCGAGCCGCTGGTCGAGCGGCTGGCCCCTCGGGCTGGTGAGCAGCACCACCGCCCCCGGGAGCCGCGCTCGGGCGGCCTCGATGGCGGCGGTGAGCGGCTCCGGCTTCATCACCATCCCGCCGCCCCCACCGTAGGGAGCGTCGTCGGTGATCCGGTGCTTCCCGGAGGCGAACCCGCGGATGTCGGTCACCCGCGCGTCGAGGAGCCCCGACTCCCTGGCCTTCCCGAGGATGCTCTCCCCGAGGTACCCCTCGCACATGCGAGGGAAGAGGGTCAGGATCTCCACCTCCAGCCGCTTCACGTCCGGTTCCTCTCCGTCCCTCGAGCCTCCTCGTCGTCCTCGTCGAGCAGCCCGGCGGGCGCGTCCACGACCACCCGCCGCCGCTCCCGGTCCACCGTGACCCATGGGGCGAGCGGCACCAGCCTCTCCCCGACCGGGCCGCGGACCACCAGCACGTCCACGCCCCCGGTCACGTACAGCTCCGCGACGCTTCCGATCTCCCGTCCGGTGGTCGTGACCACCGGCAGTCCTTCCAGGTCGGCCCAGAAGTGGCGCCCCTCGCCCGGGTCGCCCATCTCCTCCCGCCGCCCCCACACCTCCCGGCCGCGCAGCGCATCGGCCGCCGTCCGGTCCTGCACGCCCTCGAGGCGCACCCACCAGATGCGTCCCTGGGGCCCGGCCCCGAGGACCCGGGCCTCGACCTCGCCCCGCGGGGATCCGCCGGGCTCGCGCAGCGAGACCCGGCTCATCCGCGCCAGCGCCCCCTCGCTCCCGGCCACCCCGACACGGCCGTCGAGGCCGACGGCCCGGGCGACCCTGCCGAGGAGCACCCAGGTCATCCGTCGAGCACGTCGACCACGGCCCGCTGCCCCCGGCCCCGCGCCGCGGCGTCCACGACGGTGCGGATGGCCCGCACGGTCTTGCCGCCGCGGCCGATGATCCGTCCCTGGTCGGCGGCGTCCACGTCGAGCTCGAGCACCACCGAGCGCTCCCGCTCGACGGCGTCGACCCGGACCGCCTCCGGCCGGTCGACCAGTTCCCGCGCCAGCCAGAGGAGCAGGTCGCGCACGGGAGCGGGGCGGCTAGGCCTTGGCCGGCGCCGGGGCCGCCGCCTTCGCGAGCTTGATCAGCTTCGCGACGGTGGCGCTCGGCTTGGCTCCGGCCTTCAGCCAGAAATCGACGCGGTCCACCTTGAGCTGCAGGCGGATCGGGGAACGGGTCGGGTCGTACTGGCCGACGTCCTCCAGGTAGCGGCCGTCGCGCGGCTTGCGCGAGTCGGTGGCCACCACGTGGTAGAACGGCGCCTTGTGCGTTCCCGCCCTGGAAAGGCGAAGGACAACCGCCATCGGATACTCCTCCTTCCGGGCTACTCGCCCTTGGCCTTCTTGGCCGTCTTGGCCTTGGTCTCGGTCTTCTTCTCGGGCTTCCCGGCCTTGGCCGGCTTGGCGTCGTCGTCGCCCTTGGCCCCGGCCGCGGTCGCGCGGTCGACGAGCTCGATGATCGACAGGTCGGCGTTGTCGCCGTGCCGCTTGCCCTTGTGGATGATCCGGCAGTACCCGCCGGCGCGCGAGGCGTAGCGCTCGGCCAGCGTGCCGAACAGCTTCTCGACGACCTCGGGGTCGGTCACGTCGCGGAAGGCCTGCCGCCGTGCATGGGCGGTGCCCTTCTTCCCCAGCGTGATGATCTTGTCGGCGATGCGCTTCAGGTCCTTCGCCTTGGGCGTGGTGGTGACGATGCGCTCGTGGCGGAGCAGCGAGGTGACCTGGTTGCGGAACATCGCAATCCGGTGCTCGGTGGTCCTGTCGAGCCGGCGTCCGGCTACGCGGTGCTTCATCTCGGCGTCTCCCTCGGAGGGTGCGTGGGTGCGCTAGGCCTTGGGGGGCACGGGCGCGGTCTTGGGGGGCCAGTTCTCGAGCTTCATCCCGAGGGAGAGCCCCATCTCGGCGAGGATCTCCTTGATCTCCTTCAGCGACTTCCGGCCGAAGTTCTTGGTCTTCAGCATCTCCGCCTCGGTCTTCTGCACCAGGTCGCCGATGGTCTTGATGTTGGCGTTCTGGAGGCAGTTGGCGCTGCGGACGGAGAGCTCGAGCTCGTCCACCGACCGGAACAGGTTCTCGTTCAGCACCTGCTCGGGCACGGCGGCGATCTCGATGGCCGGCTCCTCGGTCTCGTCGAAGTTGATGAAGATGGACAGCTGCTCCTTCAGGATCTTGGCCGAGAAGGCCACCGCGTCGGCGGGGGCCACCGAGCCGTCGGTCCAGACCTCGAGGGTCAGCTTGTCGTAGTCGGTCTGCTGGCCGACGCGCGCGTTGGTGACCTGGTAGTTCACCTTGCGGATGGGGCTGAAGAGGGCGTCGATGGGGATGGTCCCGATGGGCTGGCCCGGGACCTTGTTGCGCTCCGCCGGCACGTATCCCCGGCCGCGGCGCGCCGTCATCTCCATGCGCACCCGCCCGCCCTCGCTCAGGGTGAGGACGTGGTGGCCGGGGTTCAGCACCTCGACCTGGCCGTCGGCGACGATATCGCCGGCCTTGATCTCGCGCGGCCCCTCGGCCTCGATGCGGAGGGTCTTCTGCTCGTTGGAGTGGATCTGGAGCAGGACCTCCTTGAGGTTCAGGATGATGTCGGTGACGTCCTCGGCGACCTCGGGGATGGCCATGAACTCGTGCTCAACGCCCTCGATCTTCACCGAGGTGATGGCCGCTCCCTGCAGGCTGGAGAGGAGCACGCGCCGCAGCGAGTTGCCGAGCGTGATGCCGAAGCCGCGCTCGAGCGGCTCGGCGACGAACTTCCCGTAGGTGTTGGTGAGCGACTCCTGGTCGACCGTCAGCCCGCGAGGCTTGATGAGGTCGCGCCAGTTCTTCGTGACGATGGCGTCCGCCATGGGCCTTCTCCTTTGGCCGCCGCCCCCTCCCCTCCCTCCGCAGGCCGGCGGGGTCGGGGCACCGTGGGGCGCGCGACTCGACGAGTGGAATCCTTCGCTTCGCGGGCGCGGCCGTCGGGCCGCGCCCCGTCAATCACTTCGAGTAGAGCTCGACGATGAGCTGCTCCTGGATGGGCATGGTGACGTCCTCGCGGGACGGCGAGGTCTTCACCGTGCCCTTGAAGCCCGCCTTGTCCAGCTCCAGCCAGGCCGGAACGCCGCGCCGGTCCACCGCCTCGATGGCCTCGGCGATGCGGGCCACCTTCTTGCTGCGCTCCCGGACGTCGACCACGTCGCCGGCGCGGAGCTGGTACGAGGGGATGGTCACCTTGCGCCCGTTGACGCGGAAGTGGCCGTGCTGGACCAGCTGCCGGGCCTCGTTGCGGCTGTCGGCGAAGCCCAGGCGGAAGACCGCGTTGTCGAGCCGGAGCTCCAGCCCGCGCAGCAGGTTCTCGCCGGTGCGACCCTTGGCGGCCGCGGCGCCGGCGAAGGCGTGGCGGAAGCCCGACTCGAGCAGGCCGTACATGCGCTTCACCTTCTGCTTCTCGCGCAGCTGCACGCCGTACTCGCTGAACTTGATCCGGCCCTGGCCGTGCTGTCCGGGCGGGTACGGACGGCGCTCGATGGCGCACTTGTCCGTGTAGCAGCGGTCGCCCTTCAGGTACATCTTCAGATTCTCGCGGCGGCAGAGCCGGCAGACGCTTTCGGTGTAACGAGCCACTGTGTTCGTCTCCTGTCCGTCTCAGACGCGCCGGCGCTTGGGCGGCCGGGTGCCGTTGTGCGGGATGGGCGTGACGTCCTTGATGAGCGAGATCTTGAGGCCGGCCGAGGCGATGGCCCGCAGCGCCGACTCGCGCCCGGCGCCCGGACCCTTGACCATGACCACCACGGCCTTGAGGCCGTGCTCCATGGCCTTGGCGGCCGCGTCTCCGGCCGCGACCTGGGCCGCGAAGGGCGTGGACTTGCGCGAGCCCTTGAAGCCGCGCGCGCCCGCCGACGACCAGGAGAGCACGTTGCCCACCGGGTCGGTGATGGTGATCATCGTGTTGTTGAAGGTGGAGTTGATGTGCACCACCCCGTTGGCCACGTTCTTCTTGACCCGCTTCTTCCCCTTCTTGGGGGTCACCGGGGACGCGGTCACCGGCTCGATGCCGGTCAGGTTGGGGGCGGCCGGGGGACCCGACTCCTCGACCTTGGCGGGAGCCGCCTCGGCCTTCTTCACCGGCTTCTCCGCCTTCTCGGCCTGCTTCTCGTCAGCCACGCTCGATCTCCGTTCCGATGTCTGTCACGCCCGGTGAACTAGCGGGGGGCCGGGGCGGCGGCCGCCGGCTTGCGCACGAGGCCGCGCTTCGGGCCCTTGCGCGTGCGGGCGTTGGTGTGGGTGCGCTGGCCGCGGACCGGCAGCCCCTTGCGGTGGCGCAGGCCGCGGTAGCAGCCCAGGTCCATGAGCCGCTTGATGTTCATGGAGGTCTCACGCCGGAGGTCGCCCTCGACCTGGGTGATGGCCTCGATGGCCTCGCGGATCTTGCGGACCTGATCGTCGTCGAGGTCCTTCGTCCGCGTGACGGGGTCGATCCCGGCGCGGTCGATGACCTTCTTCGCGGTGGCCTTGCCGATCCCGTAGATGTACTGGAGCGAGATCTCGACCCGCTTCTCTGCGGGAAGATCGACGCCGGCGATGCGAGCCATTCCTCTGTCTCCGGTTCTCCGGGTCTAGCCCCGGGCTAGCCCTGGCGCTGCTTGTGGCGGGGGTTGGCGGCGCAAATGATCCGCACGACGCCCTTGCGCTTCACGACCTTGCACTTGTCGCAGATCTTCTTCACCGACGCGCGGACCTTCATGACCTGTTCACCCGACCGAGAGTTCTGTACGAGACGAAAAGCCCCGCCTGGCCTTCCGGCGGGACGAGCGGAGGCGACGAGTCACCCCCCCGAGATTCCGAGTCTTCCGACGCACCCGGCCATGGACCACCGGCCCGATGCGAAGCGCGGCTCATAACATACGAATTTCCGGCTTGCAAGGGTCGCGTGCACCAAAACCGCAGGGCGGTCAGGTACCCTCCCGGGTGAGGATCTCCGGACCCTCCTCGGTGATGGCCACGGTGTGCTCGAAGTGGGCGGAAAGGCTCCCGTCCTCGGTCACCGCGGTCCAGCCGTCCCCGAGCGTGCGCACCCCCGCCCGTCCGGCGTTCACCATGGGCTCGATGGCGAGCACCAGGCCCGGACGGAGCCAGGCTCCGCTGCCCGCCGCGCCGTAGTTGGGCACCTGCGGCGGCTCGTGGAGCTTGCGCCCGATCCCGTGGCCGACGAACTCACGGACCACCGAGAATCCGGCCGCCTCCGCCGTGCCCTGCACCGCCGACCCGATGTCGCCCAGCCGTCCGCCCGGGCGCGCCGCTGCCACGCCGGCCGCCAGCGCCGCCCGGGTGACCTCGACGAGCCGCGCCGCCTCCGCGGAGCCGCGACCCACGACGACCGTCCGTGCCGCGTCCCCGTGGAAACCCTCCAGGTTGGCCCCGAAGTCGAGGCCAACCACGTCCCCCTCGGCCAGGACCCTCCGGGCGCTGGGGATGCCGTGCACGACCTCGTCGTTCACCGAGATGCAGATGCTGGCCGGGTAGCCCAGGTAGCCGAGGAAGGCCGGCACCGCTCCCAGGGCGCGCGTGCGCGCCTCCGCCAGCCGGTCGAGCTCGAGGGTGCTCACCCCCGCGACGGCGGCGGCAGCCACCTCGCCGAGGACGGTGGAGACCACCCGGCCCGCCTCCCGCATGCGGGCCAGCTCGTCTGCGGTCTTGAGCTGCACGTGCTACTTCGCCCGGCCCAGGACGCGCAGCGCCGCCTGGAGGACCTCGTCGGGGGATCCGGTGCCGGGGACCTCGGAGAGGGAGCCCCGCTCCTGGTAGTACCGCTTGAGCGGCTCGGTCTTGGCCTCGTACTCCACGAGCCGCCGGGCCACGGTCTCGGCCCGGTCGTCGTCGCGCTGCACCAGCGCGGCGCCCTCGCGGTCGCAGGCGCCGGCCTGCCGCGGCGGGTTGGCGGTCACGTGGTAGACCGCGCCGCAGGTGGGGCAGCTCCGCCGACCGCTCATCCGGTCGACGAGCAGCTCCTGGGCGATCTCGTAGGAGAGCGCCCGGTCGAGCTTGCGGCCCATGGACACGAGCAGCCGGTCCAGGAAGGCGGCCTGGGCGGCCGTGCGCGGGTAGCCGTCCAGGATGAAGCCGCGCGCCACGTCGGGGCGCGCCAGCCGGTCCTTCACCATGTCGTTCGTGACGTCGTCCGGCACCAGCCCACCCGACGCCATGATCGCGTCCACCTTCCGGCCCAGCTCGGTGCCCCGCGCCTTGTGGTCGCGGAACATGTCGCCGGTGGAGATGTGCGGGACCTGGAGGTCGCGCGCGAGCAGCTTGGCCTGCGTTCCCTTGCCGGCGCCCGGGGGCCCGAGGAGGATGAGGATCATGCTCGTCTCCCGGCGCCGGCCGGCGCCGTCAGGCGTTCAGGCCGGCGGTGGCCCGGCCGCGGATGCGGGGGCCGCGCGGCCCCGTGAAGCCCTCGTAGTGGCGGGTGATGAGGTGCCCCTCGATCTGCTGCACGGTGTCGAGGGCCACGCCCACCACGATGAGGAGGGCCGTCCCGCCGAAGTAGAAGGGCACGCCGAACTGGTTGATGAGGACCGTCGGCAGGATGCTCACCGCGGACAGGTAGAGCGCGCCGCCGAAGGTGATGCGGGACAGCACGTAGTCGATGTACTCGGCCGTCTTCTTGCCCGGCCGGATGCCCGGGATGTAGCCGCCGTACTTCTTCAGGTTGTCGGCCACGTCCACCGGGTTGAAGGTCACCGCCGTGTAGAAGTAGGCGAAGAAGACGATGAGCACGACGTAGAGGGTGTTGTAGACCCAGCCGCCGGGGCGCATCTCGTCGGAGATCCGCTGCAGGAAGGGGAACCAGCTGGCGAGCGTGGCCGGGAAGAGCAGCACCGAGGAGGCGAAGATGGGCGGGATCACGCCCGAGGTGTTGACCTTGAGCGGCAGGTGGGTGCTCTGGCCGCCGTAGGTGCGCCGCCCCACCACCCGCTTCGCGTACTGGACCGGGATGCGCCGCTGCGCGCGCTCCACGAAGACGATGAAGGCCACCACCGCCACCATGACCGCCACCAGGATGACGAGGCGCAGCTCGTCCATGCCGGCGCCGGGCGCCCGGTAGGCCGCGTAGAGCTGGAAGATGGCGTCGGGCATGCGGGCCACGATGCCGGCGAAGATGATGAGGGAGATGCCGTTGCCGATCCCGCGCTCGGTGATCTGCTCGCCCATCCACATGATGAAGGCGGTGCCGGCCGAGAGGGTGATGATGGTGAGGATGCGGAACGACCAGCCCGGGGTGGTGACCACGGCGACGCCGCTCGGGTCGCGCAGCGACTCGAGGTAGGTGGCGATGCCGATGCCCTGGATGGCCGCCAGGATCACCGTGCCGTAGCGGGTGTACTGGGTGATGCGCTTGCGGCCGACCTCACCCTCCTTCTGCATCTTCTCCAGCGCCGGGATGACCACGGTGAGGAGCTGCAGGATGATGGAGGCCGACACGTAGGGCATGATGCCCAGCGCGAAGATGGAGAGCTGCTCGAGGGCGCCGCCGGAGAACAGGTTGAAGAGCCCGAGCAGGCCGCCCTGCGAGGCCACCACCTTGCGCATGGCCACGCGGTCCACGCCGGGCGTGGAGACGAAGACGCCGAGGCGGTAGACCGCCAGCATGCCCACCGTGAAGAGCAGCCGCTTGCGCAGCTCGGGGACGCGGAAGATGTTGGCCAGACTGTTGGTGAGCATCCCGGATCCCCCGTCGCCGCCTACGCCTTGGCCTTGGCCTTCTTCTCGGCCTTCTGCTTCTCGCCCATGGTCTGCCGCCGGGGCAGCTCCTCGACCTTGCCGCCCGCCTTCTCGACGGCCGCGCGCGCGCCGGCGGTGACCCGCTCGACCCGCACCGTGTAGGCCTGGGCGAGCTCGCCCTTGCCGAGCAGCACCACGCCGTCGCCGCGCCCGCGGACGAGCCCGGCGGCCTTGAGCGCGGCCCCGTCGACCACGCTGCCGGCCGGCAGCTGCGCCAAGTCGCCGACCTGGACCTCCTCGAACTCGAGGCGGAAGTGGTTCTTGAAGCCGAACTTGGGGAGCCGGCGCTGCAGCGGCATCTGGCCGCCCTCGAATCCCTCGAAGTGCATGTTGCCGGAGCGGGCCTTCTGGCCCTTGCCGCCGCGGCCGGCGGTCTTGCCGAGGCCGGAGGCCTGGCCGCGGCCGACGCGCTTGCGGACCTTGGTGGACCCGCGGGGCTTCCTGAGCTGGTTCAGCGACGACATGAGCGTTCCTTTCTACCCTCGTGGGGGGGCGGGGCGCCAGGCGCCCCTACGCGCCCTTGGCCTTCTTGGCGAGGCGACCCTGCGGCGCCGGCGCGTCGACGCGCTCCCAGGCGAGCAGGTAGCCGACCTTGCGGATCATTCCCAGCGTGGCGGGGGTGTCGGGGAGGATCTTGGTGGAGTTCGTCTTCTTGAGCCCCAGCCCCGTCACCACCAGCCGCTGCTCGGCCGGCACGCCGGCCAGCCCCCGCTTCAACGTCACCTTGATGGCTGCCATCGTCTTCCCCCGCCTATTCCTGGATCTCGCCGGCCGACTTGCCGCGCATCTGGGCGACGCGGTCGGCGTTGCGCAGCCGCTTCAGCCCGGCCACGGTGGCCTTGAGGACGTTGTGCGGGTTGCGCGACCCCTGGCTCTTGGTGAGCACGTTGCGCACCCCGGCCGCCTCGAGCACGGCGCGGACGGCGCCGCCGGCGATGACGCCGGTTCCCTCGCTGGCCGGCTTGAGCAGCACGCGGCCGGCGCCGAAGTGCCCGAGCACCTCGTGCGGGATGGTGGTCCCGGAGAGGGGCACGACGAAGACGTTCTTCTTCGCCTGCTCGCCGCCCTTGCGGATGGCCTCGGGAACCTCGTTGGCCTTGCCCAGGCCCACGCCCACGTGGCCCTGGCCGTCGCCGACGACGACCAGCGCCGAGAAGCTGAAGCGCCGGCCGCCCTTGACCACCTTGGCGACGCGGTTGATGTGGACCACGCGGTCCGTCAGCTCGAGATCGTTCACGTTGATGGGAGCAGCCATTCGTCCCTCGGTCCTGCGGTGCCTAGAACTTGAGGCCGGCCTCGCGGGCCGCCTCCGCCACCGCGGCCACCCGGCCGTGGTAGTCGAAACCGTTGCGATCGAAGACGACCTGGGTGACGCCCTTCTCGAGCGCCATCTTGGCGATGGCCGCGCCGACCTTCTTCGCGGCGTCGGTCTTGTCGTCCTCCTTCACCGCCTCGCGCAGCGCCTTGGACGTCGTCCCGGCGAAGGCGATGGTGCGCCCGGCCACGTCGTCCACCACCTGGGCGTAGACGTGGTTCAGGCTGCGGTACACGGTGAGGCGCGGACGCTCGGCCGTGCCCGAGAGCTTCTTGCGGATGCGCGCCTTGCGCTTCTCGCGGGGCGTGGTCTTCTCTGCCATGGTGCTTCCTCCTTGCGCCGGCGCTCGCGCGGCCGGCGCATGAGCGGGCGGCGGCTAGGCCGCGCCGGTCTTGCCTTCCTTGCGGCGGATGGTCTCGTGGCTGTACTTGATGCCCTTGCCCTTGTACGGCTCGGGCGGCCGGAGCTCGCGCACCTGGGCGGCGGTCATGCCCACCATGTGCTTGTCGGCGCCGCGCACCACCACCTTGGTCTGCTTGGCGTCGACCTCGGCGGTGATGCCCTCGGGCAGCTTGAAGACCACCGGGTGGGAGAAACCCAGGGTGAAGTGGACCTCCTTGCCCTTGGCCTCGGCCTTGAAGCCCACGCCCACGATGTCCAGGCTCCGCTCGTAGCCCTTGGTCACGCCCTCGATGGCGTTCTTCACCAGCGTGCGGGTGAGGCCGTGGAGGGAGCGGGCCAGGGTGGTCTCGTCGGGGCGGAGGACCTTCACCTCGCCCTTGTCCACCTGGATCTTCATCTTCGGGTTGAACGGGAAGGAGGTCTTGCCCTTGGGGCCCTCGACCTTCACCGTGGACCCGTCCACGGTGACCTTGACCTTCTCCGGGATCTTGACCGGCAGCTTTCCGACGCGGGACATGGTCGCTCCTACCAGACGGTGCAGATGAGCTCGCCGCCCACCTTCTGCTTGCGGGCCTCCCGGTCGACCAGGACGCCCTTCGAGGTCGACAGGATGGCGATGCCCATGCCGTTCAAGACGCGGGGGATCTGGCCGTTCGGCACGTAGCGCCGCAGGCCGGGCTTCGACACCCGCTTGATGTCGCTGATGGCCGGCTCGCGATCCGGCCCGTACTTCAGCAGGATCGTGATGGCCCCCTGGTGCCCGTCCTCCTTGTGGAGGACGTAGTCCTGGATGAAGCCCTCCGCCTTCAGCACCTCGGCGATGCGCGCCTTGAGGTTGGAGGCCGGGACCAGCACCTTCTCGTGGCGCGCGGAGGAAGCGTTCCGCACGCGCGTGAGCATGTCGCCAATGGGATCGGTGAAGCTCATCGATGAGTCTCCCTACCAGCTCGACTTGATGACCCCGGTGACTTCTCCCCGGAGCGCGCGGTTGCGGAAGCAGATGCGGCACATCTGGAACTTGCGCAGGTACGCGCGGGGCCGCCCGCAGATCGGGCAGCGGTTGTACTGGCGCACGGGGAACTTCAGCTTGCGTGCCGCCTGCGCCATCTTCGAAAGCTTGGCCATCGTCTCCGTCTCCTGGTCCGGCTACTGGCGGAAGGGCATGCCGAGGTGGCGGAGCAGCGCCCTGCCCTCCTCGTCGTTCCGTGCCGTGGTGACCACGGTGATGTTGAGCCCCTTGATCCGCTCGACTCGGTCGTAGTTGATCTCGGGGAAGATGATCTGCTCCTTGACGCCCAGGGTGTAGTTGCCCTTGCCGTCGAAGGCCTTGGGCGAGACGCCCTTGAAGTCACGGACGCGCGGGAGCGCGACGCTGACCAGCCGGTCGATGAACTCGTAGGCGCGGTCGCCCCGCAGGGTGACCATGGCCCCGATGCTCTGCCCCTGGCGCAGCTTGAAGTTCGCGATGGACTTGCGGGCCTTCGTCACCACCGGCTTCTGGCCGGTGATGGCCGAGAGCTGCTCCAGCGAGGCGTCGAGGATCTTGCCGTTCTGGATGGCCTCCCCGAGCCCCATGTTGACCACGACCTTCTCGACCCGCGGAGCCTGCATCGGGTTCTTGAGCCCGAACTCCTTGACCAGGGCCGGCCGGATCTCCTTCTCGAACCTCTCCTTGAGACGCGCTGCCATCGATCGCTCCTTGCCTTCGCCCCGGACCCCGGCCCGGGACGATGCGTTCGTTCGCTACTCCCAGCGCCCCTGGCACTTCTTGCAGGCGCGCACCCGGCGGCCGTCCTCCCGCGTGACGTGGGCCACGCGGGTCGGCTTGCCGCACTTCGGGCAGACCACCATCACGCTGGAGGCGTGGATGGTGCCGGCCCGCTCGACGATCCCGCCGTCGGGGTTGGTCTGGCTGCGCCCCTTCTTCAGGTGGCGCTTCACCGTCATGAGCTTCTCGACGCGCACCCGGTTCTTCGCGTGGAGCACCTCGAGCACCTTGCCCGACTTGCCCTTCTCCTTGCCGGAGAGGACCTTCACCGTGTCGTTCTTGCGGACGTCCATGGCCTACAGCACCTCCGGCGCCAGGCTGATGATCTTCATGAACTTGCGGGCGCGGAGCTCGCGGGCGACCGGCCCGAAGATGCGGGTCCCGACCGGCTCGAGGTCCTTGTTGATGAGCACCGCCGAGTTCCCGTCGAAGCGGATGTAGCTGCCGTCGGGGCGCCGCACCTCGCGGGCGGTGCGCACGATGACGGCCCGGGCCACCTCGCCCTTCTTCACCTTCGACTGCGGGATGGCCTCCTTGACGGAGACCACGATCACGTCGCCGATGGTGGCGTACTTGCGCCGGGTGCCGCCCAGCACCTTGATGCACTGGACCTTCTTGGCGCCCGAGTTGTCGGCGACGTCCAGGATCGTCTGCTGCTGGATCATGGCTAGACCTCCGGACCCTTCTCGATGATCTCGGCCACCCGCCACCGCTTGTCCTTGGACATCGGGCGCGTCTCGACGATGCGGACCCGGTCGCCCGGCTTGGCGGCGTTCTGCTCGTCGTGCGCCTTGTAGCGCTCGGCCCGCCGGACGATCTTGCCGTACTGCCGGTCGGCGATGCGCCGCTCGACGCGGACCACCACCGTCTTCTGCATCTTGTTCGAGACCACCACCCCGACGCGGGACTTGGCCTTGCCGCGCTCCATGACTACTCCTTCTCGCCCTTGCGGGTCTCGGTCTTCGCCTTGCGGGCGATCCCCAGCTGCTTCTCGCGCGCCAGCGTCCGGCAGCGCGCCACCAACCGGCGGGTCTTCTGGAGATCCGCGGTGGAATCGAGCACGCCGGTGTTGAGCTTGCCCTTCATCTCGAAGATCTGCTGCTTGAGCTCGGCCACCCGGGCCTCGAGCTCCTCGACGGTCAGCTGGCGCAGCTCGCTCGTGGTCGACATGTCGCCTCCTACAGGGTCACGCCGCGCTTCACCATCTTGGTGGCGACGGGCAGCTTGTGGGCGGCCAGCAGGAAAGCCTTCTTGGCCTGCTCGTCCCCGACGCCCTCCATCTCGAAGAGCACCCGCCCCGGCTTGATGACGGCGACGTAGTACTCGACCGGGCCCTTGCCGGTGCCCATGCGGGTCTCGGCGGGCTTCTTGGTGATGGGCTTGTCGGGGAAGACGCGGATCCAGAGCTTCCCGCCCCGCTTGACGTAGCGGCTGATGGCGACGCGGGCGGCCTCGATCTGGCGGCTGGTGAGCCACCCGCACTCGGTGGCCGCCAGGCCGAACGAGCCCTGGTTGAGCTCCGAGCCGCGGTAGGCCTTGCCCCGCATCCGCCCCTTCTGCATCTTCCGGTACTTCGTCCTGGCCGGCTGCAGCATCTCTCGTTCTCCTCGAATCGTTCCCGCGGGGGACGGCTAGGCGCGCCCGCCGATGCCCGCGCGCGGCGCCTTGGCCGACTGGGGCAGGACCTCGCCGCGCATGATCCAGACCTTCACGCCGATCTTGCCGTAGGTGGTCTTCGCCTCGGCGAAGCCGTAGTCGATGTCGGCGCGCAGCGTGTGGAGCGGCACCCGACCCTCGCGGTACCACTCGTAGCGGGCCATCTCGGACCCGCCCAGGCGGCCGGAGGTGGCCACCCGGATGCCCTTGGCGCCGAACTTGAGCGCGGTCTGGACCGCCTTCTTCATGGCGCGGCGGAAGGCGATGCGGCGCTCGAGCTGGGTGGCGATGTTCTCGGCCACCAGCTGCGCGTCGGTCTCGGCCTTCCGGACCTCGACCACGTTCAGGTAGACCTCGTTCTCGGTGAGGTCCTGCAGGTCCTTCTTGATGGTCTCGATGCCGGCGCCGCGCTTGCCGATGACGATGCCGGGCCGCGCGGTGTGCACGTTGACCTTGACCTTGTTGGCCGCCCGCTCGATCTCGATCTTGGAGATGCCGGCCTGGCCGAGCTTCTCCTTCACGAACTCACGGATCTTGATGTCCTCGTGCAGCCACTTCGCGTAGTTCTTCTCCTCGTACCACTTCGACTCCCAGGTCCGGATGACCCCGAGGCGGAACCCGATCGGATGGACTTTCTGACCCACGTGGTTCTCCTTGGCGCGCCCTAGGCGCGCTCCGCGATGCCGAGCTCCACGTAGACGTGGCTCGTCTTCTTGTCGATGCGGGTGGCGCGGCCCATGGCGCGCGGCATGAAGCGGCGCGACTTGGGGCCGTGGTCCACGGTGAGCGTCTTCACGAACAGCGCGTCCACGTCGACGCGCCCGCCCTTGCCCTCGGCGTTGGCCACCGCCGACCGCAGCAGCTTGGCGAGGTGCGGGGCCGCCGCCTGCGGCGTGTACTTGAGCAGCGCGAGCGCCGGTCCCACCGGCATCCCGCGCACGTGGTCGGCCACCAGGCGGACCTTGCGCGGGGTGACGCGCAGGTTCCGCAGCGTGGCGTGCGGGCCGGGCACGGGGCGCCGGGCGGCGGCGCGGACGCGCCGCTCCTTGCGGGTGACCTTGACCCTGCGGCCGGGGGCCGGGGCCTTCCCGGCCGTGTCCTTCGCGGTCTTCTTCTCGTCGTTCGCCATGAGCGTCCCCTACTTCTTCGGCGGCGGCGCGGGGGTGGCCGCGACGGCCTTCTTCTCGCCGGTGTGCCCGTGGAAGGTCCGGGTCGGGGCGAACTCGCCCAGCTTGTGCCCGACCATGTTCTCCTGGACGAACACCGGGACGAACTTGCGGCCGTTGTGCACCGCGAAGGTGTGGCCCACGAAGTCCGGCATGATGGTGCTGCGCCGGGACCAGGTCTTGATGACCGACTTCTTGCTCCCCTTGTTCGCGTCCTCCACCTTCTTGAGGAGGTGCTTGTCGGCGAAGGGGCCCTTCTTGATCGAACGCGCCATGTGTCTCGGTCCTGGCCGCTACGTGGCCTGGCTGCGCACGCCCCGCTTGCGGGGCGATACGATGTACTTGTCGGTGCGGCGGTTGTTGCGGGTCTTGAGTCCCTTGGTCTTCTGTCCCCAGGGCGAGACCGGGTGCGGGTTGCCCTGGCCGGACTTGCCCTCGCCGCCGCCGTGCGGGTGGTCGACCGGGTTCATCGCCAGGCCGCGCACGGTGGGGCGCACCCCGCGCCAGCGGGTCTTGCCGGCCTTGCCCACCCGGATGCTGGCGTTCTCGATGTTGGAGAGCTGGCCGACGGTGGCGCGGACGACCTGCAGCACCTTGCGGATCTCGCCGGAGGGCATGCGGATCTGGGCGTACTCGCCCTCCTTGGCCATCACCGAGCCGAACGAGCCGGCGGTGCGGATGAGCTTGGCGCCCGACCCGGGCTGCAGCTCGAGGCCGTGGATCGAGGTGCCGAGCGGCATCCCGCGGATGGGGAGCGTGTTGCCCGGGCGGATGTCGACCGCGTCGCCGGAGACCAGCACGTCGCCCACCGCCACGCCGAGCGGGCAGAGGATGTAGCGCTTCTCGCCGTCCCGGTAGTGCAGCAGCGCGATGCGGGCGGTGCGGTTCGGGTCGTACTCGATGGCGGCCACGCGGGCCGGGACCCCGTCCTTGTCGCGGCGCCAGTCGATGATGCGGTAGCGCTGCTTGTGGCCGCCGCCGATGTGGCGGGTGGTGATGTGGCCGTGCGCGTTGCGCCCGCCGCTCCGCTTCTTCGCGCGGGTCAGCTTCTTCTCGGGACGCCGCTTGGTGATCTCGGCGAAGTCCGCCACGGTCATGTGGCGGCGGGCAGCGCTCGTCGGCTTGTAGCTCTTGACGCCCATGCTCGTTCCCCTGGCCTACTTCCCCTCGAAGAGGGCGATGGTGTCGCCGTCCTTGAGGGTGACGATGGCCTTCTTCCAGTTGGGACGGCGGCCGACGTGCCGGCCGACGCGCTTGTTCTTGCCCCGGGCGATGGAGGTGCGGACCCCGGTGACCTTCACCGAGAAGAGCTTCTCCACCGCACCCTTCACCTGGATCTTGGTGGCCTCGCGGTGCACCTGGAAGGCGTACTGCCGCTCGGCCTCCCGGCCGCGCTCCGCCTTCTCGCTGATGATGGGGCGGACGATGACGTCCTGGACGGAGAGGTTCACGACAGCGCCTCCTCCACCCTCTTGGCCGAGTCGGCCGTGAGCACGAGGTACTCGTGCCCGAGGATGTCGTACACGTTGAGCCCCTGGGTGGCCAGGAAGTCGGAGCCCGCCAGGTTGCGGATCGACTTCTGGAGGGTGGCGTTCTCCGCCCCGTCCACCACCAGCGCCTTCTTCACGCCGAGCTTGCCGAGCACCTCCGCGGCAGCGCCGGTGCGGGGCGCCTCCGGGGACCAGCGATCGACGATGACGATCTTCTGCTCGGAGTTGCGCAGAGCCAGCGCCGAGCGCAGGGCCGCCTTGCGGACCTTGCGCGGCACGTCGTACGCGTAGTCGCGCGGCTTCGGCCCCATGGCCTTGCCGCCGCCGACGAACTGGCTGGCGCGGGTGGAGCCCTGCCGGGCCCGCCCGGTGCCCTTCTGCTTCCAGGGCTTCTTGCCGCCGCCGGACACCAGCGAGCGGTTCTTCACCGCGTGCGTGCCCGAGCGGTCGCTCGCCAGCTTGGCCTTCACCACCTCGTAGAAGAGGTGCTCGTTCACCGGGCCGGCGAAGACCGCGTCGGCGAGATCGATCTCGCCGACCTTCTTCCGGTCCAGGCTATAGACGTCGAACTTTGCCATGGCGTCCTCGCCTACTTGATCTCCACGTCCACGCCCGCCGACAGATCCAGCTTCATGAGCGCGTCCAGGGTCTGCGACGTCGGCTCCTGGATCTCGAGAAGCCGCTTGTGCGTGCGGATCTCGAACTGCTCACGCGACTTCTTGTCGACGTGCGGGCTGCGGAGGACGGTGAACTTGTTGATCCGGGTGGGGAGCGGAATCGGGCCGGCGACCTTCGCGCCGGTGCGCTTCGCGGTCTCCACGATCTCGCCGGCCGACTGATCGAGCAGCTTGTAATCGTAGGCCTTGAGCCGGATGCGGATCTTCTGCATTGCCATCGTACGTCCTCGGCTGGTGGCCCCGGCGCGGCGCGGCCGACTGCGCCGCCGTTCGCCGGGGCTGCCTCTTCCTCTGGGTTACTGCACCACTTCCGCGACGACGCCGGATCCCACGGTGCGACCACCCTCGCGGATGGCGAACCGGAGCTCCTTCTCCATGGCGATGGGCGTGATGAGCTCCACGTCCATGCCGATGTTGTCGCCCGGCATCACCATCTCCACGCCGGCGGGCAGCTGGATCGAGCCGGTCACGTCGGTGGTGCGGAAGTAGAACTGGGGGCGGTAGCCGTTGAAGAACGGGGTGTGACGGCCACCCTCCTCCTTCGTCAGCACGTAGACCTCGGCCTTGAACTTGGTGTGCGGGGTGATCGAGCCGGGCTTGGCGAGCACCTGGCCGCGCTCGACCTCCTCGCGCTTCAGGCCGCGCAGCAGCGCGCCGATGTTGTCGCCGGCCTCGCCCTGGTCGAGCAGCTTGCGGAACATCTCGACGCCGGTGACCACCGTCTTGGCGGTGGGCTTCAGGCCCACCACCTCGATCTCCTCGCCGACCTTGACGACGCCGCGCTCCACGCGGCCCGTGGCGACGGTGCCGCGGCCCGAGATGGAGAACACGTCCTCGACCGGCATCAGGAACGGCTTGTCCTTGGCGCGGGCCGGGGTCGGGATGTAGGTGTCGATGGCCTCCATGAGGCGGCCGATGGAGGGCTCGCCGAGGTCGCCCTTGTCGCCCTCGAGGGCCTTCAGGGCCGAGCCGCGGACGATGGGGGTCTTGTCCCCGGGGAAGTTGTACTTGGTGAGCAGCTCGCGGACCTCGAGCTCCACCAGGTCGAGCAGCTCCTTGTCGTCGACCATGTCCACCTTGTTCAGGTAGACGACGATGTAGGGCACGCCCACCTGACGGGCGAGCAGGATGTGCTCGCGGGTCTGGGGCATCGGGCCGTCGGCGGCCGAGACCACCAGGATCGCGCCGTCCATCTGCGCGGCGCCGGTGATCATGTTCTTCACGTAGTCGGCGTGGCCCGGGCAGTCGACGTGGGCGTAGTGGCGGTTCTTGGTCTGGTACTCGACGTGCGCGGTGGCGATGGTGATGCCGCGCTCCCGCTCCTCCGGCGCCTTGTCGATCTGGTCGTACGCCATGAAGGCGGCCATGCCCTGCTGCGCGGCGACCTTGGTGATGGCCGCGGTCAGCGTGGTCTTGCCGTGGTCCACGTGGCCGATCGTGCCGACGTTCACGTGGGGCTTGCTGCGATCGAACTTTTCCTTGGCCATGTGAATTCCTCCGCGTTTGCGCGCCGACTACTTGGTTGGGGCGGCGGCTCCCTTGCTCTTCGTGATGATGGTCTCTGCGATGCTGTTCGGTACCTGGGCGTAATGCCCGAACTGCATGGTGTAGGTCGCGCGCCCCTGGGTGCGGGAGCGCAGGTCCGTGGCGTAGCCGAACATCTGCGCCAGCGGCACCTGCGCGGTGATGACCTGGACCCCCGAGCGCGGGTTCATACCCTGGATCTTGCCGCGGCGCGAGTTGAGGTCGCCGATGACGTCGCCCATGAAGTTGTCGGGCGTCACCACCTCGACGTCCATGATGGGCTCGAGCAGCACCGGCGCCGCCTTGGCCGCGCCGTCCTTGAAGCCCATCGACCCGGCGATCTTGAAGGCCATCTCCGACGAGTCCACGTCGTGGAAGGAGCCGTCGAAGACCTCCACCTTGAGGTCCACCATGGGGAACCCGGCCAGGATGCCGCCGGTCATGGCCTCCTCGATGCCCTTGCGGATGGGCTCGATGAACTCCTTGGGGATGGAGCCGCCCACGGTCTCGTTCTCGAAGGTGAAGCCCTTGCCCGGCTCCTGCGGGATGAGCCGCAGCCAGCAGTGGCCGTACTGGCCGCGGCCGCCGGTCTGGCGGATGTAGCGCCCCTCCGACTCGACCGGGCGGGTGATGGTCTCGCGGTAGGCCACCTGCGGCTTGCCGACGTTGGCCTCCACCTTGAACTCGCGGAGCATGCGGTCCACCAGGATCTCCAGGTGGAGCTCGCCCATGCCGCGCATGATGGTCTGCCCGGTCTCCTCGTCGGTGTGGACCCGGAAGCTCGGGTCCTCCATCTGGAGGCGCTGCAGCGCGATGCCCATCTTGTCCGAGTCGGCCTTGGTCTTGGGCTCGACGGCCACCGAGATGACCGGCTCGGGGAACTCCATCTTCTCCAGGATGACCGGCTTGTCCTCGTCGCAGAGGGTGTCGCCGGTGGTGGAAGAGCGCAGGCCCACCGCGGCGGCGATGTCGCCGGCGAGGACCTCCTTGATCTCCTCCCGCTTGTTGGCGTGCATCTGCAGGAGCCGGCCCACGCGCTCCTTGCGGTCGCGCGAGGCGTTGTAGACGTAGGAGCCGCTCTCCAGCTTGCCGGAGTAGACCCGGAAGAAGGTGAGGTTGCCAACGAACGGGTCGTTCATGAGCTTGAAGGCCAGCGCGGAGAAGGGCTCGCTGTCGGAGGTGTTGCGGACCACCTCCACGCCCTTCGGCGTGATCCCGTGGACGGGCGGCTTGTCGACCGGGCTGGGCAGGTAGTCGACCACGGCGTCGAGGAACTGCTGCACGCCCTTGTTCTTGAAGGCGGTCCCGCAGATGACCGGGAAGAACCGCATCTCGATGGTGCCCTTGCGGAGCCCCTTGCGGATCTCGTCGCCGGTGAGCGGGTGGCCGTCGAGGTACTTGGCCATGAACTCGTCGTCGACCTCGGCCACGGCCTCCTCGAGCGCCTGCCGGTACTCGCGGGCCTGGTCGGCCAGGTCGGCCGGGATCTCGATCTCCTGGTAGCCGGCGCCCATGGTCTCGTCGTCGAAGGTGATCCCCTTCATCTTGACGAGGTCCACCATGCCGCGGAACTTGTCCTCGGCCCCGATGGGGAGGTGCAGCGGCACCGGACGCGCGCCCAGCTTCTCCTGGATCGACGCGACCGAGGCGAAGAAGTCGGCGCCCACGCGGTCCATCTTGTTGATGAAGCAGGCGCGGGGGACCTTGTACTTGTCGGCCTGGCGCCAGACGGTCTCGGACTGGGGCTCGACGCCGCTCACCGCGTCGAAGACCGCCACCGCGCCGTCGAGGACGCGGAGCGAGCGCTCCACCTCGATGGTGAAGTCGACGTGGCCCGGGGTGTCGATGATGTTGATGCGGTGATCGCGCCAGAAGCAGGTGGTGGCGGCGCTGGTGATGGTGATGCCGCGCTCGCGCTCCTGCTCCATCCAGTCCATGACGGCGGTGCCCTCGTGGACCTCGCCGATCTTGTGGGTGACGCCGGTGTAGAAGAGGATCCGCTCGGTCGTGGTCGTCTTGCCGGCATCGATGTGCGCCATGATGCCGATGTTGCGGTAGCGCTCGAGTGGAGTGGTGCGGGCCATGTTCTCTATCCTTCGAACCGTTGCGTACGCGAACCGTACGTCGCCGAGCGACGTGTCGACCTGACCGAGCTGTCAAAGAGCCTACGGGTCCTTCCGGGACCCCGCCGACCGAGTCGGCCTCTTCGATCCTCGATTCTCCTCCCGACCTTCTACCAGCGGTAGTGCGCGAACGCCTTGTTCGCTTCCGCCATCTTGTGGGTGTCCTCGCGCTTCTTCACCGCGTTGCCGCGGTTGTTCGCGGCGTCGAGGATCTCCCCGGCCAGCTTCTCGACCATGGTCTTCTCGCCGCGCGCCGAGGCGTACTCGATGAGCCAGCGCATGGCCAGCGCCGTGCGGCGGTCCTGGCGGACCTCCACCGGCACCTGGTACGTCGCGCCGCCCACGCGGCGGGACTTCACCTCGACCACCGGCTTCACGTTGTCGAGGGCCTTCTTGAAGACCTTGAGGGGGTCGTCCTTGAGGCGGCTCTCGACCACGGCGAAGGCGCCGTAGATGATCTTCTCGCCGGTGGACTTCTTGCCCTGGCGCATCAGGTTGTTGATGAACTTGGCCACCGTCCGGTCCTGGAACTTGGGATCGGGCAGGATCTTCCGCTTCTCGACCACGCGACGACGAGGCATCTCTTCTCCGGCCTAGCTCGGGCGCTTGGCGCCGTACTTCGAGCGGCTCTGCTTGCGGCCCTGGACGCCCACGGCGTCGAGGGTCCCGCGGATGATGTGGTAGCGGACGCCGGGGAGGTCCTTCACGCGGCCTCCGCGGATGAGCACCACCGAGTGCTCCTGCAGGTTGTGCCCGACGCCGGGGATGTAGCTCGTGACCTCGAAGCCGTTGGTGAGGCGGACGCGCGCCACCTTGCGAAGCGCCGAGTTGGGCTTCTTGGGGGTGGTCGTGTAGACGCGCGTGGCCACGCCGCGCTTCTGCGGCGACTCCACCAGGGCGGGAGCCTTCCGCTTGGTCTTGAGCTTCTCGCGGCCCTTCCGGACCAGCTGGCTGATCGTCGGCATCGACCCGTTCTTTCTTGCGAATCGCCCCGGGCGAGCCCGGGGCGCCTGCGACGGTGTGCACCGTCAAAAAGGGCGCGAATTATACGGTTGGACCTCGGGAAGTCAAGGCCTTCCGTTGCTCCCCGGCGCGCTTTCTTCCCGTCCCGGCCCGGGGCACGGCGTTCGACCAACCGCCGGAGGCCTCGATGGCACGGAGCATCGCCGTGGAGGTCGGCAAACTACTCGCCTCCCCCGCGGTTGTAAAGCGCAGTCCGACCGAACCGGTCGGGATTCCTCCCCGGAGCCGGGCGTGGTGAATCCGCATCTCCAGCCGCCGGTGTGTGAGCAGGCGCGTCACGGTCGCGATCTCCCGGCCCACCTCGAGGCGGAGCCCCAGCGCGTCCGGCGCCCGCGCGCCCAGCACCCCGGCGGGGTCCTTCCCGTCCGGGACGCTCACGCCGGGGAGGCCCCACAGCCCCTCGAGCAGTTCCCCCGCCGAGGCCCGGCGCAGGAGCAGCCCGGCGCGCCCCTCGACCCGGGCCAGCGCCAGCACCAGGCGCGTGCGCAACGACCAGCCGCGCGGTTCAGTCGATTGCATAGCCGAAGCCCCGCCGGGTGTGGATGGGATCGGGCGCACCGGCCTTGGCCAGCGCGCCCTTCTCGATCTCGGCGAGGTAGGGCGCG
>JBBIOL010000052.1:0-23366 GCA_037443385.1 Anaeromyxobacteraceae bacterium | reverse complement strand
CGCGGAGCAGGGCCGACGTCCCGAGCGCCACGCGCCTGCCCAGGACCTCGCCCTCCACCCCCAGGCCGGGCCGGTAGCCGAACCGCTCCGCCGGCGGGATCTCCAGGCCGCGCCCGCGCGCGCCGGCCACCACCGCCGCCGCGAGCGGGTGCTCGCTGCCGCGCTCGAGCGCCGCGGAGAGCCGGAGCAGGTCACCCTCCGTGAATCCGGGAAGGGCGACGACCGCGGCGAGCGTGGGCTTCCCGGCCGTGAGGGTGCCGGTCTTGTCGAGGAGCAGGACGTCCACCTTGCCCAGGTTCTCGAGGGCCTCGGCGTTCCGCACCAGGATGCCCGCCGACGCCCCGCGCGCCGTGCCCACCATGATGGCCATGGGCGTGGCCAGCCCGAGCGCGCAGGGGCAGGCGATGATGAGCACCGCCACCGCGTTCACGAGCGCGAAGGCCAGCCGCGGCTCGGGTCCGAGGGCGGCCCAGGCCGCGAAGGTGGCCACCGCGGCCGCCACCACCGCCGGCACGAACCACCCGGCGACGGCGTCGGCGAGCCGCTGGACCGGCGCGCGGCTGCGCTGGGCCTCGCCCACCATGCGCACGATCTGGGCGAGCAGCGAGTCCTTCCCGACCCGCTCCGCCCGCATCACGAAGGCGCCCACCCCGTTGACGGTGCCGCCGGTGACGCGGTCCCCCGGGCCCTTCTCCACCGGCACCGGCTCGCCGGTGACCATGGACTCGTCCACCGCGGAGCGGCCCTCCTCGACCGGGCCGTCCACCGGCACCTTCTCGCCCGGGCGCACGCGGAGCCGCATGCCCGGCTGCACCTCCTCGAGCGGGATCTCGGCGTCGCTCCCGTCGTCCAGCACCCGCAGGGCCGTCTTCGGGGAGAGCCCGAGCAGCGCCTGGATGGCGCCGGAGACCCGGCTGCGGGCGCGCAGCTCGAGGATCTGGCCGAGCAGCACGAGCTCCACGATGACCGCCGCCGACTCGAAGTAGACCGGGACGGCCCCGCCGTGCCCGCGGAACGCCTCCGGGAACCACGCGGCCGGGAGCAGCGTGGCCGCGGCGCTGAAGAGCCAGGCGGCGCCGGTTCCCAGGCCGATGAGCGTGAACATGTTGTAGTGGCGCGACCGGAACGACAGCCAGGCCCGCTCGAAGAACGGCCAGCCGCCCCACAGCACCACCGGGGCCGAGGCGACGAGCTGCATCCAGGCGAGGACGCGCGCGCCGAAGAGCCGGGTCACCGGGTGGCCCGGGAGCATGTCGGCCATGGAGAGGTTGAAGACGAGCAGCACCGGCACGAAGGAGAGCCAGAAGCGCCGCGTCATGTTCTCGAGCTCGGGATTCGGCCCCCCGGCGAGCGGCATCCCGCCCTCCACGTGCGGCTCGAGCGCCATGCCGCAGATCGGGCACGGAACGGGCTCCTTCTCCCGGACCTCGGGGTCCATGGGGCAGACCCAGACCACCTCCGCCCCGGGAGGGGGCGCTGGAGGGCTCGCCATCCCCTGGGGCCCTCCCTCGAGGAAGGTGACCGGGTCGGCCACGAAGCGCTCGCGGCAGCGCATGCTGCAGAAGTGGTGCGTGACGCCCGCGTGCTCCGCGCTCCCGCCCCGCGGGGCGTGGGGGTTCACGTCCATGCCGCAGACCGGATCGCGGGCCAGGAAGGCGGCCGGATCGGCCTCGAACCGCGTGCGGCAGCGCTCCGAGCAGAAGGCGTACTGGAAGCGGCCGCGCAGCGCCGTGCCGCCCGGGGGCGCGTTCACGTCGACCTCCATCCCGCACACCGGGTCGCGCGGCTGGGGGGGGATGGGTGGCTTCGCGGCCGGGGTGGTGGTCGTGGCGTCGGTCATGGGAGGGCTATCCTTAACGCGCACCCGTCGCGCGCGGGGTCCCCGGTGGGAGCCACCGGGGACCCGCCGGGTTCAGCCCTCGGCGGCGAAGAGCCCGAGCTGCGCGCGGGGCCGGCGGAACGGCGACGGGCCGGGGGGAGGACCCGGCACGAAGCCCAGGCGGGAGGCCGCCGTGTCGAACAGGGAGCCGATGGACCGGGCGAGCGCGCCTTCCCCGCGGCCGCGCACGCGGAAGCGGGCGTCGTAGAGCTTGCCGTCGCGGGTCTCGCGGATGCGGTGGAGGACACGCCCGGCCCGGCCGGGGATCGCCGCGCGCAGCCGTTCCTCGAACACCTCCTTCACCGGACCGGGCAGGCGCAGGAGGAGCCAGTGGGCCCGCGTGGCGCCGGCCTCCCGGGCGGCCGCCAGCACGCGCGGGATCTCCTCGTCGTTCAGCCCGGGGATGACCGGCGCCACGTTGACGCCCACCGGGATCCCCGCCGAGGCGAGTCGCCGGATGGTCTCGAGCCTCCGGGCGGGTGACGCCGCCCACGGCTCGAGCGCGCGCGCGTTCCCGGCGTCGAGGAAGGGGAGGCTGACGCTGACGCGGGCCGCGCAGTGCGCCGCGAGCTCGCCGAGCAGGTCCAGGTCCCGCTCGACGAGCGGCGCCTTGGTGGTGACGAGGACCGGGTTCCGGTACGCGGCGCAGACCTCCAGGCATCCCCGGGTGAGCCGGAGCGACGCCTCGACGGGCTGCCAGGCGTCGGTGTTGCCGGAGAAGGCGACCGGCTCCCCGGTCCAGGACGGGCGCTCGAAGGCGCGGCGCAGGAGGGCCGGCGCGAGGAGCTTGGCCACGATCCGGGTGTCGAAGTCGGTGCCGGCGCCGAAGCCGAGGTACTCGTGGGTGGGGCGCGCGTAGCAGTAGGCGCAGGCGTGGGCGCAGCCCCGGTACGGGTTCACGCTCCAGGTGAAGGGGATGTCGGGGCTGTCGTTGCGGGAGAGGATCTCCCGGGAGGCGTCGGCGTAGACCTGGGGCAGGGCGGGGGGAGGCTCGCCCAGCCAGTCGACGGTCGAGGCGTCCCAGGGATTCGGCGGGTTGGAGACCGGGCGGGGCTTCACCCGGCCATGCTGGAGCTGAACGGATGTTCCGTCAAGTCGCATGCTATAACCCGCCGCGCTTGGCCGAGGAGATCCTCATCGTGGCCGCGGAGGCCAGCGCCGACCTGCACGCCGCGCGCGCCCTCCGGGAGCTCGAACGGCTACGCCCCGGCGTCCACGCCTTCGGCGTGGGCGGGCCGCGCCTGCGCGAGGCGGGCCTCGAGGCGCTCCACCCGGCCGAGGACCTGAACGTGATGGGCATCGCCGAGGTGCTGCCCAAGATCCCGCGCATCCTGGCGGTGCTGCGGGGCCTCCGGATCGCGGCGCAGGAACGGCGGCCCCGGGTGGCGCTCCTCGTCGACAGCCCCGACTTCAACCTCCGGCTGGCGAGGCACCTCAAGCGGATGGGCGTCCGGGTCATCTACTACGTGAGCCCGATGATCTGGGCCTGGCGCCGGGGACGGGCCCGCAAGATCGCGAAGGTGGTCGACCGGATGCTCTGCATCCTTCCGTTCGAGGAGCGGTTCTACGAGGGCACCGGGGTCTCGGCCCGCTTCGTGGGCCACCCGTTCGCCGAGCTCGCGCTGCCGCGCGACGCGGGCGCCTACCGCCGCGCGCTCGGCCTCCCGGAGGGGCGGACCGTGATCGCGCTCCTTCCCGGCAGCCGGCGGTCGGAGATCCGGCGCATCCTCCCCCCCATGCTCGAGGCGGCGGAGCGGATCCGGGCCCGCCACCCCGACGCGAAGTTCGTCGTCCCCGTCGCGCCCACCCTCGACGCCGAGGCCCTGCGCCCCGCGCTGGCGCTCCACGCCGGCCTCGACGTGCAGCTCGTCGACGGACGGGCCGACGAGACGGTGGGTGCGAGCGACGCCGCGCTGGTGAAGAGCGGCACCTCCACGCTCGAGACGGCGATGATGAACCGTCCCATGGTGGTGGTCTACCGCATGGCCTGGCTCTCCTACTGGGTGGCCCGGCTCCTGGTGCGGGGCGTCACCCACTTCGCGCTCGTGAACCTTCTCGCCGGTCGCACCGTGGTGCCCGAGCTGCTGCAGCGGGAGGCGTCGCCGGAGCGCATGGCCGCCGAGATCGAGCGGCTGCTCTCCGACCCCGGCGCCCGCCGGGCCCAGCTCGACGGGATCGCGGAGGTGCGCCGGTCGCTGGGCGAGCCGGGCGCGCCCCGCCGCGTCGCCGAGGAGATCGCCGGAGCCCTCCCATGACCGACACCCCCGCCGCCTCCACGCGCCGTGCCGTGGTCTGCCTGCCCACCTACAACGAGGCCGAGAACGTCGGGCCCGTGACCGACGCCATCCTGGCGGCCACCCCCGAGGTGGACGTGCTCGTCATCGACGACAACTCGCCCGACGGCACCGGGCGGCTCGCCGACGCCATCGCGGCGCGGGAGCCGCGGGTGAAGGTGCTGCACCGGGCCGGCAAGGAGGGGCTCGGCAAGGCCTACCTGGCCGGCTTCGCCTGGGCGCTGGCCCGGGGATACGAGCGCATCCTGGAGATGGACGCCGACTTCTCCCACGACCCGGTCTACCTGCCCGGCATGCTGGCCGCGTCGCGGGAGGCCGACCTGGTCCTGGGATCCCGCAACGTGCCCGGCGGGGGCACGGTGAACTGGGGAATCCTGCGCAAGGTCATCTCGCGCGGCGGCAGCCTCTACGCCCGCACCATCCTGGGCCTCCCGGTCCGCGACCTCACCGGCGGGTTCAAGTGCTTCCGGCGCGAGGTCCTCGAGGCCATCGACCTCGCGAGCGTGGAGTGCACCGGCTACGCCTTCCAGATCGAGCTCACCTACCGGGCGGTGCGCAAGGGCTTCCGCGTGAAGGAGTTCCCCATCGTCTTCGTGGACCGGCGCGTGGGGAAGTCGAAGATGTCGAAGCGGATCGTTCTGGAAGCGCTGCGCAAAGTGTGGTCCATTCGTCGCTCGAATTTCCGCTGACGGAGGGCAGGATCCGGAAGACCGATGCTCCGCGAGGTCCTGACCCAGAGCTTCGTCGCGCTGTCGGCCATCTTCGTGGTGGTCGACCCCTTCGCGGCGGTCCCGTTCTTCCTGGCCATGACCTCCGACCAGTCGGCGGAGGAGCGGCGGGAGACCGCGCGCCGCGCCGCCATCGGGGCCTGGCTCATCCTCACCGCCTTCGGCCTGGTCGGCGCGCTCGTCTTCCGCCTGCTCGGCATCTCCATCCCGGCCTTCAAGATGGCCGGCGGCATCCTCCTGCTCCTCATCGCCATCGACATGATCCGCACCGCGCCCTCGCCGGCCCGCATCACCGAGCCCGAGGTCGAGGCCGGCCAGGTGAAGGACGACGTGGCCATCGTGCCGCTCGCCATGCCGCTGCTCGCCGGTCCGGGGTCCATCGCCACGGTCATCGTGCTCATGGGGCGCGTGCAGCCCCGCCAGTGGTGGAACGGGCTGCCGGTGCTGGTGGCGGTGGCGGTGGTCGCGGTCGTCACCTACCTGACGCTGGCCGGGGCCACCCGCGTGGAGCGCGTCCTCTCCCGCACCGGGATGAACATCCTCGAGCGCGTGGCCGGCATGCTGCTCGCCGCCATCGCCCTGCAGTTCCTGATCGACGGCGCCGGGGAGGCCTTCCCCGGCCTTCTCCGATAGCGAGGCCCGCCATGAACCCCACCGAGAACTTCCGCCGCGCCCGCGACTTCCTGGTGCAGCACCGCGACGACTGGAAGGCGGCCTACGAGGGCTTCCGCTGGCCGGCGCTCGACCGCTTCAACTGGGCGCTCGACTGGTTCGACGTCATCGCCGACGGCAACGGCCGCACCGCGCTGCACATCGTCGAGGAGTACGGCGCCGAGGTGCGCCTCTCCTACCACGAGCTGGCCGAGCGCTCGAACCGGGTGGCGGTCTACCTGCGCCGCCACGGCGTCGAGCGGGGCCACCGCGTGCTCATGATGCTCCCCAACTCGGCCCACCTCTGGGAGATCATGCTTGCGGCCATGAAGCTCGGGGCGGTGGTGATCCCGGCCACCACGCTGCTCACCCCCGAGGACATCCAGGACCGGCTCGCCCGCGGCGAGGTCCGCCACGTCATCACCGATCCCGACGGGACGGAGAAGATGCGCGGCCTGCCCGGGACCTTCACCCGCATCGTGGTCGGCGAGCAGGTGCCGGGATGGCTGGCCTTCCACGACGCCTACGACGAGTCCTCGCACTTCATCCCGCACGGCGAGACCCACATCAACGACCCGGTGCTGCTCTACTTCACGAGCGGCACGACGGCGAAGCCCAAGCTGGTCCTGCACACCCAGCGCAGCTACCCGGTGGGCCACCTCTCCACCATGTACTGGATCGGCGTCCGCGAGGGAGACGTGCACATGAACATCAGCTCGGCGGGCTGGGCCAAGCACGCCTGGTCGAGCTTCTTCGCGCCCTTCAACGCCGGCGCCACCGTCTTCGTGCACAACTACGCCCGGTTCGTGCCGCGCCGCACGCTGGAGGTGCTCGAGACCCACGAGATCACCACCATGTGCGCGCCCCCCACCGTGTGGCGCATGCTCATCCTGGAGGACCTGACCCGGCACAAGGTGCACGTCCGGGAGGCGCTCTCCGCCGGCGAGCCCCTCAATCCCGAGGTGATCGAGAAGGTCCGCCAGGGCTGGGGCACCACCATCCGCGACGGCTACGGCCAGACCGAGACCACCGCGCAGGTGGGCAACTCGCCGGGGCAGGTGATCAAGCCGGGCTCCATGGGCCGACCCATGCCGGGCTACCGCATCGCGCTCCTCGACGGCGAGGGCAAGGCCGGCGACGAGGGGGAGATCGCCCTCGACCTCTCGGCCCGGCCGGCCGGGCTCATGGCCGGCTACCAGGACGACCCCACCCTGAACGAGTTCGTGATGCGCGAAGGCCACTACCACACCGGCGACGTCGCCGTGCGGGACGCCGACGGGTACGTCACCTACGTGGGCCGGGCCGACGACGTCTTCAAGAGCTCCGACTACCGCATCAGCCCCTTCGAGCTGGAGAGCGCCCTCATCGAGCACGACGCCGTGGCCGAGGCGGCGGTGGTGCCCAGCCACGACGCGGTGAAGGGGGACGTGCCCAAGGCCTTCCTCATCCTGAAGCCCGGGCAGGCGCCGGGGCGCGAGCTGGCCGCCGACATCTTCAAGTTCATCCGCCGGCGCCTCGCCCCCTACAAGCGGGTGCGCCGCATCGAGTTCTCCGACCTGCCGAAGACCATCTCGGGAAAGATCCGGCGCGTGCAGCTGCGCGCCCTGGAGAAGGAGCGCCGGGCCCGCGACGAGCGCGGTCCGCAGGAGTACTGGCAGGACGAGTTCCCCGACCTGAAGGGCTGACACGCAGGCGGCGAGGGAGCCGCCGATCCGTGTTATGGATCGGCCCCTCGCCGTCCCCTCGAACCCCGCCCCCCACGCGGGCGGACCCGGAGACGAAATGGCCCCCCGCATCGCACGCACCTTCTCCATCCTCGGCGCCGACGGCGCCGGGAAGACGGCCCTCGTCGAGGCCTTCCTGCGCGCCGCCGACGCCAAGCGCGCCAGCCCGGAGGGGTCCACCTCCCGTCTCGACGCCGATCCCGAGGAGAAGAAGCGCAACTTCACGCTCACCATCCACCCCGAGACCTTCGAGGAGGGCGGGCGGACCTTCCACGCGCTCGACACCCCCGGCTTCGCCGCCTTCATCAACGAGGCCGAGTGGGGCCTCCAGGTCTCCGACGGGGCGGTGCTGGTCATCTCCGCCGTGGACGGCGCGCGCAACCGCGCCGAGCGCATCTACGACGTGCTGGCCGAGTCGGGGCGCCCCGCCATCGCCGTGCTCGGGCGCATCGACCACGACCAGGCCGACTTCCGCCGCGCGCTGGCCGACGTCGAGAGCTCGCTCAAGGTGAAGGCGATCCCGCTGCAGCTCCCCATCGGCTCCGGATCGGCCGGCGGGCTGAAGGGCGTCGTCGACCTGCTCTCGATGCGGGCGCACCTCTACGACCGGACCTTCGGCAAGTTCGCCGAGGCCGACGTCCCGGCCGACATGAAGGCCGAGGTGGACGCGGCCCGCACCGCGCTGGTCGAGGCGGCGGCCGAGTCGGACGACGAGCTCCTCGGCAAGTACCTGGAGGGCACCGCCCTCACCCCGGACGAGATCGAGCGCGGCCTGGCCTCGGGCACCGCCCAGCAGAAGCTCCTGCCGCTCGCGGTGGTGGCCGCCAAGCCGGGCGTGGGCGTCCGCGAGCTGCTCGATCTCGTGGTCCGCCTCCTGCCGGCGCCGGAGGCCCGCCTGGTGAAGGGGGTGGACCTGCACGGCGCCACGGTCGAGCGCCGGGCCGACCCCGCCGCCCCCTTCTGCGCCCAGGTGTTCCGCACCACCATCGACCACTTCGCCGGCCGGGTGGACTACCTGCGCGTGCTCACCGGGACGCTCCGGCCCGAGGCCACGGTCATGAACCCGCGCACCCGCAGCGAGGAGCGGGTCTCCCGCCTCTACCGCACCGACGGGGCCCAGACCGTCGAGATCCCCTCCGCCGGACCGGGCGACGTGGTGGTGCTCCTCAAGCTCAAGGACGCGCGCACCGGCGACACCCTCTGCGACAAGGACGCTCCCGTCGTCCTTCCCGACTTCCGCCAGCCGAACCGCCCGGTGGCCTACGCCATCCTGGCCAAGGGCGGGGCCGACGACAAGGCGGCGGCCGCCATCCACAAGCTCATCGAGGAGGACCCCTCCCTGGAGCTCGAGCGCAACCCGGAGACGGGCGAGTTCCTGCTCAAGGCGGTGGGCCAGGCCCACATCGAGGTCACCGTCGAGCGGCTGAAGCGCAAGCACGGCGTGGAGATCCAACTCGCCGTGCCCACGCCGGCCTACCTCGAGACCATCACCGCGAGCTCGAAGGCCCAGGGCAAGTTCAAGCGGCAGACCGGCGGCCACGGCCAGTACGGCGACTGCCACGTGGAGCTCCAGCCCATGGCGCGCGGCTCCGGCTTCGAGTTCGAGGACGCCATCGTGGGCGGCGTCATCCCGCGCCAGTTCATCCCCTCGGTGGAGAAGGGCATCCGCGGCGCGCTGGGCTCGGGCCCCCTGGCCGGCTACCCGGTGGTCGACTTCAAGGCCCGGCTCACCTTCGGCAGCTACCACGACGTCGACAGCTCCGACATGGCGTTCCAGATCGCCGGCTCCATGGGCTTCAAGAAGGCCATGGAGGGGGCGCGCCCCATCCTCCTCGAGCCGGTGATGCGGCTCGACGTGCGGGTCCCGGAGGAGTACGTGGGCGCGGTCATGGGCGACCTCAACAGCCGCCGGGCCAAGGTCCAGGGCATGGAGCCGGCGGCGCGCGGCGTGGTCATCCGGGCGCTCTGCCCGCACGCCGAGGCCATGACCTACGACGCCGACCTCCGCTCCCTCACCCAGGGCGTGGGCTACTTCACCATGGAGCCCTCCCACTACGACCCGGTCCCGCCCTACGCCGCCCAGAAGATCATCGAGAAGCGGCGCGCCGAGGGGAAGGTGAAGGGCGTCGAGGAGGAGAAGTAGCCCCGGCGGATCCCATTGCGCACCTACCTCCGCCTCCTCGCGTACGCGGCACCGTACCGCTGGCGGTTCGCCGCCGCCTTCGCCTGCATGGCCGTGCTGGCGCTGGCGACGGCCATGTACGTCAACCTGCTCGGACCGGTCCTGGAGTTCCTCTTCACCGGCCAGGCCGGGGCGCTGGGCTCGCTCGCCCGCTTCATGCCGGGGGAGGGGGCGCTGGCCGAGATGGCCCGGGGCGTGGACCGCGCCCAGGCGCTCCGCGTGCTGCCGGCGGTGGTCATCGGCGTGGCGCTGGTGAAGGGGCTCGCCTACTTCGGGCAGGCGTACCTCATGGGCACCACCAGCCAGCGCATCATCGCCGACCTGCGCGGGGCCCTCTTCGACCACCTGCTCTCCCTCTCCCCGTCCTTTTACGCGCGGCGCCACTCCGGCGACCTGCTCTCCCGCGTGGGCAACGACGTGCAGGCGGTCGAGGCCGCCGTCTCCACCGCCATCGCCAGCTACCTGCGCGACGGGCTCACCGTGGTGGTGATGCTCGTCAACTGCTTCCTCATCGACTGGAAGCTGTCGCTCGTCACCTTCGTGGCCATCCCTGTGACCATCCTCCCGGTGGTGCGGATCGCGCGGCGTCTCAAGAAGGTCACGGTCCAGTCGCAGTCCACGCTGGGCAAGATCTCCGAGCTGGTCCAGGAGACCCTCTCCGGCATCCGGGTCGTGCAGGCCTACGGCATGGAGGGGTTCGAGTCGGCCCGCTTCCGCCAGGAGAACGAGCGCTGGCTGCGCTACATGCGCCGCAGCATCGCGGTGCGGGCCTTCTCCTCGCCGCTCATGGAGGTCATGGCCGCGGTCGGGCTGGGCATCGCCGTCTGGTGGGTGGGGGGGAGCATCGTCTCGGGCGCGCTGCCGGCCGGGAAGTTCTTCTCCTTCGTCACCGCCATCCTGCTGCTCTACACGCCGGTGAAGGCGCTCGGACGGGTGGGGCAGGTGGCCATGCAGGGCGCCGCGGCCGGGGAGCGCATCTTCGAGATCCTCGACGCTCGCACCGAGGTCCCGGACGCCGGCACCCGCGTGCTCCCGCCGCTCCGGGAGGCGGTGCGCTACGAGGACGTCACCTTCTCCTACGGGGACCGGCCGGTGCTCCAGGGCGTGTCCGTCACCGTCCGCAAGGGGGAGGTGGTGGCGCTCGTGGGCAGCTCGGGCGGCGGCAAGACCACGCTCGCGAACCTGCTGCCGCGCTTCTGGGACGTCACCGGCGGCCGCATCACCGTGGACGGCGTGGACGTCCGGGACGCCACGCTCGCGAGCCTTCGCTCCGGGATCGCGCTCGTCACCCAGGAGACCGTGCTCTTCAACACCTCGGTGCGGGACAACATCGCCTACGGCCGGCCCGACGTCCCCATGGCCGAGGTGGAGCGGGCGGCCCGCATGGCCCACGCCGAGGACTTCATCCGCGCGCTGCCCCAGGGCTACGACACCGTCGTCGGCGAGCGCGGCGTCATGCTCTCCGGGGGCCAGCGGCAGCGCATCGCCATCGCCCGCGCCTTCCTGAAGGACGCGCCCGTCCTGCTGCTCGACGAGGCCACCAGCGCGCTCGACGCCGAGAGCGAGCGCGAGGTGCAGCGTGCGCTCGAGGTCCTGATGGGCATCGGGGAGGGGGAGAGCGGGGCCCACCGGACCACGCTGGTCATCGCCCACCGGCTCTCCACCATCCGCAACGCCGACCGCATCGTGGTCCTCTCGCACGGGCGGGTGGCCGAGGAGGGGCGCCACGAGGAACTGCTCGAGCGGGACGGGGAGTACGCCCGGCTCTACCGCATCTACGAGGGCGGGGTGGCCGCCGGGACCCCGGCCGCATGACGGTGCGGCGGGTCGCCGCGGTGGTCGGCGTCCTGCTCGCCGCCTGGGTGGGCTGGGGACTTCGCGCCCGGTCGCGCCGGGCGCCCCGTCCGCCGCCTCCCCCGGGCGAGATGCGCGGGGCCTGGCACGTCCACACCACGCGCAGCGACGGCCGCGGCGGCCTCGACGAGGTGGTCCGCGCCGCGCGCGAGGCCGGGCTGCAGTTCGTGGTGGTGGCGGACCACAACGTGCTCGCCCCGCAGGACGCCGGCTGGCGCGACGGGGTGCTGGTGGTCCCCGCCACCGAGATCTCCGCCCCCTACGGCCACGTGGTGGGGACGGCGCTGCCCCGGGCGCTCACCCGGGAGGAGCGCCAGCGCGACGCGCTCGGGACGGTGGCCCGGCTGGGAGGGGACGCCGTGCTCGCCCACCCGTTCCACCCGGGTCGCCCGTTCACGCGGTGGACGCGGGACGACTGGGCCGGGATGGAGGTCGTCTCGAACGACACGTTCTGGGGGCTCGTCCAGCGCGACCAGGCCTGGTGGCGGGCCGGTCGCTCGCTGCTCGTCCTCCCCTGGGACGCCGGGCGCGCCATGCTCTCCTTCTGGCAGGACCCGGTCCGCGAGCTGGCCCGCTTCGACGCCGCCTCGGCCCGGAGGCCCTCGGCGCTCCTGTGCGCGTCCGACGCCCACGGCTGGCCCAGCTACGCCGCCGCCTTCGAGGCCTTCGGGATGCACGTCCCGGTCGCCCCGACGGGCGACGGGCCGCGCGACGTCGACGCCGTCCGCCGCGCGCTGCTCGACGGGTCGGCCTGGTGCGCGCTCGACGCGCTCGCGCCCTCCTGGGGCGTGCGCCTCTCGGTGGCCCCGTCGGGCGACCGCATCGAGCTCCGCGCCGGCGTCCCCGCCGGGTGGAAGCCGTCCTGGCACCTGCTGCGCGACGGCGCCCCGGTGGCCACGCTCTCCCCCACGCCGTCCGGGTGGGCCTTCGCCTGCGGGGGCCCGTGCCCCCGGGGGGCCTGGCGGGTCGAGGGACGGCTGGACGGCGCCTCCTGGATCTTCACGAACCCCGTGCGGATCGAGTAGGAAGCGGACCCGGTGCACGTCCTCTACGCCATCGTGAGCTACCTGGCCGTGGCCGCGCTGCTCCCGGTGCTCCTCTTCCACCCCAAGCTCCGCCACGGGATCCGGGAGCGGCTCGGCTTCTACCGGTCGCGCGAGGCCCCCGGGACGGGCACGCCCCGCATCTGGCTCCACGGCGCGAGCGCCGGCGACCTGCTCTCGCTCCAGCCCATGATGAAGGAGCTGAAGGAGCGGGTGCCCGGCTGCTGCCTCGTCGTCACCACCATCACGAACAGCGGCCTGGAGATGGCGCGCGCCAAGATCCGCGAGGCGGACGTGCTGGTCTACGCGCCCTACGACCTCCCCGGGGCCACCCGGCGCGCCGTGGCGGCGCTCCGTCCCGACCTGCTCGTCCTCGAGTACACCGAGATCTGGCCCAACCTGATCCGGGCCGCGCGCAAGGCCGGGGTGCGCATCGCGCTCACGAACGGCCGCTTCGCCCCGGAGAAGCTGTCGCGCTACCGGACCTTCTTCCGGCTGGTGGGGAAGCCGCTGCGCTCGATCACCCTCTTCCTCATGCGCTCCGACGAGGAGGCCGAGCGGGCGCTCCAGCTCGGCGCCCCGCCCGACCGGGTCTGGGTCACCGGCAACACCAAGTTCGACGCGCTGGTGCTCGACCGGCCGGTGGGCGACGACGAGGCGCTGCGCGGGGCGCTCGGGCTCGACCCGTCCCGGCCGGTCCTCATCGCCGGGTCCACCCACGACGGGGAGGAGGAGCTCCTCGTGGACGTCTACCGGAAGCTCCGGGAGGACGTGCCCGGGCTGCAGCTCGTGGTGGCGCCCCGCTACGTCGAGCGGGCCGGCCGGATCGTCGGCATCGCGCAGGCGGCGGGGCTCCCGGCCCGGCTGCGGAGCGCGGGCCCCGGCGCCGGGCCCGCGGCGGTGGTGGTTCTCGACACCATCGGCGAGCTGGCGGCGGCCTACCGGCTCGCCACCATCGCCTTCGTGGGCGGGAGCTTCGTGCGCCGGGGGGGCCAGAACGTGCTCGAGCCGGCGGGGCAGGGGAAGCCGGTGCTGTTCGGCCCCCACATGGAGAGCTTCAAGGACAGCGTGCAGGTCCTGGTCGGGCGCGGGGGCATCCAGGTGGCCACGCCCGAGCAGCTCCTCCACGTGGCCCGCGAGCTGCTCTCGCGCCCGGACGAGATCCTCCGGCTGGGGGCCATGGCCCGGGAGGCCGTCGGCGCGGTGCGGGGCGCGAGCGCCCGGAACGTGGACCACATCCTGCGCGCCATCCCTCGCCCCCGGGCCCATCCGTGAGCGGGGAGCGGCCCGGCCTCCGGGAGCGGCTCTGGTGGAGCGAGCACCCGTCCGCCGCCGACCGCGTGCTGGCCGCACCGCTCCTCGTCGCGGAGGGGCTCTTCCGGGCCGGGGCCGCCCTGCGCGGCGCGCTCCTCGACGTCGGCCTCCTCCCCACCCGGTCGGCCGGCGTGCCGGTGATCTCGGTGGGGAACCTCGCGGTCGGCGGCGCCGGCAAGACGCCGGTGACCCTGGCCATCGCCGCGCGACTGCTCGCCCGGGGGCGGCGCCCGGCGGTGCTCTCGCGCGGGTACGGGGCGGAGCGCGGCGACGACCGGGTGGTGGCCGACGGGGAGCGGGTGCTCCTCGGCGCGGCGGACGGCGGCGACGAGCCGGTGCTCCTCGCGCGCCGGCTCCCGGGGCTGCGCGTCCTCTGCGGTCCGGACCGGGCCAGGCTGGCCGCCCGGGCCGTGGCGCTCGGCGCGGACGTGCTGCTCCTCGACGACGGGTTCCAGCACCGCCGCCTGCGCCGCGATCTCGACCTGGTCGTTCTCGACGCCGGGGATCCCTGGGGGAACGGCCACTGCCTCCCCTACGGCCCGAACCGGGAACCCCGGGGGGCGCTGCGGAGGGCCGGTCTCGCCTGGCTGACCCACGTGGGCCGGGCCACGCCCCGGGGGCTCGACGCCCTGCGCGAGACCTGCGAGCGGCTCACCGGCCAGGCGCCGGTCGAGTCGCGCCACGCTCCGCTCGACCTCGCCGACGGCCGTCTGGACCGCTCCTTCCCGCTCTCCGGGCTGGCCGGGCGCCGGGTGGGGCTCCTCACCGGGGTGGCTCGCCCGGCGAGCGTCCGGCGCACGGTGCAGGAACTGGGGGCGATCGTCGTTGCGCAGGAGGCCTTCCCGGACCACCATCGGTTCCGGGCCGACGACGTCGGGGCGGCCCTCCGGAGGACCCTGGAAGGCGGCGGCGAGGTGCTCGTGACCACGGAGAAGGACGCGGTGCGGCTCCCGGAGGCGGTGGCGGGCGACGAGCGGATCCGCGTCCTGCGCATCGACGCCGAGGTCCTGCGCGGCGGCGAAGGCCTCGACGCCGCCCTGGGCGCCGCGCTCTCGAGGGGGGGCTCCCCGTGCTGAAGCGGGTGCTCGTCGCGCTGGGCGGCTTCCTGGGCTGGCTCCTCTGGACCCTCCACGTGCGCCGGGGCGTGGTCCTGGGGAACCTCCGCCTGGCCTTCCCCGAGTGGACCGAGGCGCGGCGCCGGGAGGTGGGGCGCCGGACCTTCGTCAACCTGGGGCGGATGGCGCCCGAGTTCCTGCTCGTGACCCGGCTCGACCCCGCCGACCTCGAGCGGATGTTCGTCTACGACCCGGGCACCAAGGAGGCGATCCTCGCGGTGCTGGCGCAGGGGAAGCCGGTGGTCGTGTGCACGGCGCACTTCGGCAACTTCGAGAACCTGGCCGCCGTGCACAACCTGCAGGGGCACGCCATCGCCATGGTGGTGCGGCGACTCGGCGGCGGCTGGTTCGGCCGGCTCTGGAACCGAGGGCGATCGCGGGCCGGCCTGGAGGTGCTCGAGGTCACGCGTGGCGAGACCCTGAAGGCGGCCCAGCGCGCGATGCGGGAGGGCAAGGTCCTGGGCTACGTCATCGACCAGAACATGCCCGGGCACCGGGCCATCTTCCCCACCTTCTTCGGGGTCCCGGCCGCCACCGCGCCCACGCCGGCCTACCTCGCCCTGCGGTCGGGCGCGGTGGTGTTCTTCATGCTCGACGTGCCGCTCGAGGACGGGCGGCACCACATCGTCATCGAGGGGCCGCTCGCGCCGCCCGACACCGGCGACCGGGAGGCCGACGTGCTCGCCTTCCTGCAGGACCTGAACGACCGGCTGGAGCGCTGGATCCGGCGCCACCCCGATCGCTGGTACTGGCTCCACCGCCGGTGGAAGACGCGGCCGCCGGCCGAGGGCGGCGGCCGCCGGCGCCCCGCGCGGCGAATTGACCCCGCCGGGGGCGCGGAGTAGACACGGCCATGGTCCGGAGCCCGCCGCAGCGCCTCGCCGCGCTCGCCCCGCTCCTCGAGCGCTTCCCCCGGAGCCGCGTGGTGGTGGTGGGCGACTTCGTCGCCGACGAGTACGTCTACGGGGAGACCGAGCGGATCAGCCGCGAGGCCCCGGTGCTCATCGTCCGCTTCGAGCGGAGCGAGCTCGCCCCGGGAGGCGCCGGCAACGCCGCCCAGAACCTGGCCGCCCTCGGCGTGGACGTCCGGGCGGTGGGGCTGGTCGGCGACGACGCGCTGGGGGCGCGCCTCACGGGCGTGCTGCGCGCCGGACGGGTGGACGTGAAGGGGATCCAGCGGGTCCGGGGGCGGGCCACCGAGGCCAAGACCCGCATCCTGGCCGGCGGCCGCTCCACGCGGCGCCAGCAGATGCTCCGGGTGGACCGGACGCCCGATCCGGTCTCGCCCGCCGCCGAGCGGAGGCTCGTCGCCGATCTCCGGCGCGCGGCCCGCGGCGCGACCGCCATCCTGGCCAGCGACTACGGAAGCGGCGTGCTCTCGCCGCGCGTCGTCGAGGCCCTGCGCGGGCTGCGGCGCCAGGGGATCCCGGTCTGCGTCGACTCGCGCTACGCGCTCGCCTCCTTCACCGGCCTCACCATGCTGAAGCCCAACGAGCCGGAGCTCGAGGCGGCCACCGGCGTGCGCGCCTCGACCCCGGCCGGGCTCCTCCGCGCCGCCCGGGCCCTCCAGCGCCGCACCGGGTGCCGGAGCCTCCTCGTCACCCGGGGGCGCAACGGCATGTCGCTCTTCGAGGCCGGACGGCCTCCGGTGCACCTCGACGCGCACGGCGAGAAGGAGGCGGTCGACGTGACCGGGGCCGGCGACACCGTCGCCGCCACCTACGCGGCGGCCATCGCCTCCGGGGCGGAACCGGTCGACGCCATGCGGCTCGCCAACGTGGCCGCGGCCCTCGTGGTGCAGAAGCCGGGCACCGCCACGGTGGACCGGGCCGAGATCCGGCGCGAGCTCCGGGCCGGGTGATGGCGACCCGCGTCCGCATCGCCGACCTCCCGGCCATCCGCGCCCGGGCCCGCCGCGCGGGGAGGACGGTCGCGCTCGCCAACGGCATCTTCGACCTCTTCCACGTCGGCCACCTGCGATATCTGGAGGGCGCGAAGGCGCTCGCCGACGTGCTCGTGGTCGCCGTGAACAGCGACGCCTCCACCCGCCGCAACAAGGGGCCGGGCCGTCCGGTGGTCCCCGAGGGGGAGCGGGCCGAGATCGTGGCCGGGCTCGCCTGCGTGGACCACGTGGTGGTCTTCGGATCGCGCACGGTGGTGCCGCTCATCCGGAAGCTGCGCCCGGACGTCCACGTGAAGGGGACCGACTACACCCCCGAGACCATCCCCGAGGCGGCCGAGGTGCGGAGGTACGGGGGGCGGGCGGCGGTGGCGGGGGATCCCAAGGACCATTCCACCTCCGACCTCCTGCGGCGCCTCGCTCCGCGGAGGCGCCGTTGAGGGTCTCGGGCTTCACCTTCGCCCGAAACGCCGTCCGGCTCCGGTATCCCCTCGTCGAGTCGATCCGGTCGGCGCTCCCGCTCGTCGACGAGATGGTGGTCAACGTCGGACGCTCCGACGACGGGACGCTGGAGCTGGTGCGTGGCATCGGCGACCCGCGCATCGTGATCGTCGAGTCGGTCTGGGACGAGCGGAGCCTGGAGCGCGGCCGCGTGCTCGCCGAGCAGACCGACATCGCCCTCGAGCACACCACCGGCGACACCTGCCTCTACCTGCAGGCCGACGAGGTCCTGCACGAGGACGACCACCCCGCGCTGCGCGCCGCCCTCGCCCGCCTGCACGACGACCCGCGCGTGGAGGGGCTGGTCCTCGACTGGATCCACTTCTACGGGTCCTTCCACACGGTGGGGATGTCGCGGCGCTGGTACCGCCAGGAGGTCCGCGCCTTCAAGGCCGGGCTGGGCGTCCGATCCTGGAAGGACGCGCAGGGGTTCCGCATCTGGGCGCCGCCGCCCGGGTTCCGGGGGGAGCGTCCCCGGTCCCTCAAGCCCGGGGACCCGGCCCGCAAGCTCCGGGTGGCCCCGGCCGGCGCGCGCGTCTTCCACTACGGGTGGGTCCGGCCGCCCGCCCAGCAGACCGAGAAGCTCGCCGAGTTCGAGCGGCTGTACCAGGGGGACGAGGCCCGGCGCCGGCGGCTGGCCCGGGGCTTCTCCTACGACGTGGAGGAGAAGGTCCGCCCGTTCACCGGCACCCACCCGGCCACCATGGCGGCCCGGGTCGCCGCCGAGGACTGGGTCTTCGAACCCCGGAACCGGTGGATCCGGCGCGGCCACCTCCGCGAGGACCTGCTCGACCTCTTCGAGGCCGCCACCGGGGTCCGCATCGCCGAGTACCGGAACTTCGAGCGGGTGCGGTGAGGATCCTCGAGCTGCTCTCCTCGCCGGCCTGGACCGGCCCGGCCGAGCCCATGGCCTCGGTGGCCCGGTTCCTCGCCTCCCGGGGGCACCGGGTGGAGGTCGCGGTCGACGGCCGCCGCCCGGGCGACCTCCGGGAGAGGCTCGCCGGGCTGGGCTTCCCGCCGCGGCCCGACCTGGCGCTCTCCACCAAGGGTGGACCGCTCGACCTGGCCCGCGACGTCGCCACCCTGCGCCGGCTCTCCCCGGATCTCGACGTCCTCCACGCCAACTTCTCGCACGACCACGCGCTGGCGGTGCTGGCGGTCCCGCGCGGGGACGCGCGGGTGGTCCGCACCGTGCATTCGTCCCGCTCCCTCGCCGACCGGGGCCTGCAGGGCTCCGTCCACCGGCGCACCGACGGACTGCTCGCCGTCTGCGAGGCCCACGCCGCCATCCTGCGGGAGCGGTTCCGGATCCCGGCCGAGCGGGTGGGGATCGCCCGGGGAGCGGTGGACGCCGGGGCCTTCCGGCCCGACGGGCCGGATCTCCGCGCGGAGCTGGGCATCCCGGCCGGCGCGCCGGTGGCCGGGATCGTCTCCCGGGTGAAGCCCGACCGGCGCCACGCCGACCTCGTGGAGGCCTTCGCGCGCGTGGCCGCCCGGCTGCCCGATGCCCGCCTCGTGGTGGTGGGACGGGGGGAGGGGCTCCCCGACCTGCGCGCCCACGTGGAGCGGAGCCCGGTGGCCGGCCGGGTGGTCTTCGCGGGCTACCGCACCGGGCCGGACCTCGCGGCCGCCTACCGGACCCTCGACGCGAAGGTGCTGCTCGCCGAGGGGAACGACGGTACCTGCCGCGCGCTCCTCGAGGCCATGGCCTGCGGCCGGCCCGGGGTGGCCTGGGCCTTCGGCGCGCCGGCGGAGAGCATCGTCCACGGCGAGACCGGGCTGCTCGCGCCGCCGGGCGACGTGGCCGCCCTCGGGGACGCCATCGCCGAGGTGCTGTCGCTGCCCGACCGGGGCCGCGCGCTGGGCCGGGCGGCGCGGGAGCGGATGCGGTCGGTCCACACCGAGGAGGCCCGGGGCCGGGCCGTCGAGGCCTTCCTGGAGCGGGTGCGACGCCTTCCGCCGGCCTGACCCGGCCGCGAGGGGAGGCGCCCCCGCTGGCGACCCGGCGCGCGCGGCGATTCGTTGCGGCACCCCGGCGCCGCGGGGTATGAGGGACCCGGAGGTGGCGATGGCGCTCTCACCCGAGCTGAAGGAGATCCTGGCCTGCCCGCGGTGCAAGGGCGACCTCGCGTTCCACGAGGATCGCGGCGAGATCCACTGCGTCCGGTGCCGGCTGGTCTTCGAGATCCGGGACGGCATCCCGGTCATGCTGGTGGAGGAGGCGAAGCCGCTCCCCTGAGGCCCCGTGCGCTTCCTGCTCGTCCACCCGGCCTTCCTCGGCGACACCGTCTTCCTGGGCCCCGCGGTGCGGGCGCTCAAGTCGCGCTGGCCGGGGAGCGAGGTGGGTCTCGTGGTCTCGCCCCGTGGCGAGGCGGTGGCCCGCCGGATGCCCGGGGTCGACGAGGTCTTCGTCTTCGACAAGCGCCGGACGGAGGCCGGGCTGCGCGGCGTGCTCCGCCTGGGTGCGCGCCTTCGCGCCTTCGCGCCCGACGTGGCGCTCGTGTCCCATCCCTCGGCGCGATCCGGGTCGGTGGCCTGGCTCTCCCGGGCGCCGCGGCGCATCGGCTACGCGCCGCTCTGCAACGACCGGGTCACCCTGGACCGGGGCAGGCCCTTCGTGGAGCGCTCGCTCGCGCTGGCGGCGCGCGCGGGAGCGCCGGTGGACGATCGCCGCCTCTCCCTCCTGCCGCCGGCCGAGCTGGCTGGCTACGCGGCGGGCGTGCTGCGCGGGGCCCGGCATCCCGTGGTGGGGCTCGTCCCCGGGGCGGAGTGGGGCACGAAGCGCTGGGGGGCCGAGCGTTACGCCGTTCTCGCGCGACGGATCTCCGGCCGGGGCGGGAGCGTGGTCGTCCTGGGGGGACCGGGCGAGCGGGACCTGGCGGCGGAGATCGGCCGGGCCGGCGGCCCGGACGTCCGGGACACCACGGGCAACTCCATCGCCGAGGCGCTGGCCGTGCTCGCCGCCTGCGACGTGGTGGTGGGCGGGGACACCGGACTCGTGCACTGCGCCCGGGCGCTGGGGCGACCCACGGTCCTGCTCTTCGGGCCCACCGACCCCGGCCGGCACGTCCTCGGGCCGCTGGAGCGGGTGGTGCGGGTGCCCATCGACTGCGCGCCCTGCCACGATCACGGCCCGCAGACCTGCCCGCTCGGCCACCACCGGTGCATGGTCGACCTTCCGGAGGCCGAGGTGGAGCGGCAGGTGGTCGAGCTCGCGGCCGGTGCCGGGGGCCAGGCCGGGGATCGAGCGGGGAGGGGAGACGGATGATCCGGAGCATGACGGGGTTCGGGGCGGGGCGGTCGGGGGGCGGCGACGAGGGGATCGAGGCCGAGATCCGCTCGGTGAACCACAAGTTCTGCGAGGTGAAGGCCCGGCTGCCGCGGGAGCTGGCGGCGCTCGAGACCGAGCTGGTCCGGCAGGTGAAGGACCGGCTGGCCCGCGGCGGGATCGACTTCACCCTGCGGCGATCGAGCGCCCGGGGCGCGCTCGCCCCCCGGGTCGACGCCGAGCTGGCGGCCGCCTACGCGCGCGCCTTCGAGGAGGTGCGGGCTCGGCTCGGGCTCGCCGGGCCGGTCTCCCTCTCGGAGGTGCTGGCCGCCGAGGGCGTGGTGACGCTGGAGGAGCGCGCGGTCGACCTCGACGCGGCCCGCGCGGCCGCCGCCGGGGCCATCGCCACGGCCCTCGACGCCCTCCTGGCGATGCGGGAGCGGGAGGGGGAGGCGCTGGCGCGCGACCTGGAGTCCCGGCTGGTCTCGGTGGAGGGGCTGGCGGCGCGGCTCGCGGCCCTCTCCCCGCGCTCGGTGGAGGACTACCGGGCCCGCCTCCACGAGCGGGTGGCGGAGCTCTCCCGCGGGCTGGCCCCCGACCCGCAGCGCCTCGCCACCGAGGTGGCGCTCTTCGCCGACCGGACCGACGTCACCGAGGAGATTACCCGCCTCGCCAGCCACGTGGCCCAGATGCGCGGGCTGCTCGCCTCGGGGGAGCCGGTCGGGCGCAAGATGGACTTCCTCGTCCAGGAGATGCACCGGGAGGCGAACACGGTGGGCTCGAAGTCGCAGAGCGCCGAGGCGGCGGCGGCGGTGGTGGCGCTCAAGGCCGAGATCGAGCGCATGCGGGAGCAGGTGCAGAATGTCGAGTGAGCCCCGGACCACGGGCCAGCTGCTCGTGCTCTCGGCGCCGTCGGGCGCGGGAAAGACCACGCTGGCGCGGCGTTTCGTCGACGTCACTCCGGGTGCACGGTTCTCGATCTCGGCCACGACCCGGCCGCCGCGCGGCGCCGAGCGCGACGGGGTCGACTACCACTTCCTCGCGCCGGAGGCCTTCGCGGAGCGGGTGGCGGCCGGGGCCTTCGCCGAGTGGGCCGAGGTCCACGGGAGGCGCTACGGCACGCTGCGCGCCACCGTGGACGCGGCGCTGCGCGAGGGCGTGGTGGCGGTGTTCGACATCGACGTGCAGGGCGGATCGCAGCTCCTGGATCGCTGGCCGGAGCGGGCGGTCTCGGTGCTGGTGGTGCCGCCTTCCCCGGAGGAGCTGGAGCGGCGCCTGCGCGGCCGTTCCACCGAGAGTGACGAGGCGGTGCGACGCCGGCTGGCCGCGGCGCGCGACGAGGTGGCCCGCGCGGCCCGGCGCTACGCCTTCCTGCTCGTGAACGACCGGGTGGAGGACGCGCTCCGGCGGCTGCGCGCCATCTCCGGCGCGGCGCGGGCGCGCCGGGCCGGCGTCCCGGATCCCGCGGCCGAGGCGATCGCCGCGGAATGCCGCATGGACCGGGCCGATCTCTCGGCCTGGACGGCCTGATCGACGGGCCGCGATCTTTTTTTTGGGAAGGGTGTTGACACACCCGGCCAGAGGGCGCTAGAAAGCGCGCCCCACGGACGGAGTGACTGCGAAGTCGGCAGGTCACGACGGGGGCGGGCGCGAGGCCGATAGCCGTTCGCGACGCACGAAAGACCGCGGAGATCCCTAGGGGATTCCCCACCGGTCCGGGCCGTGGAAGGGTCGGGCGAGGTACCCCGCGAAACCGGGATCCTGGCGCTTGACACCGGAGGGACCCCCGATATATTACGGGTCCCTATCGCCGCTCCGGAGGCGTGCCGAACTCGTGTCGGCGTTTCCTCTTGACGGCAACCGGGTGGCCGATGTAAATGCCACCCCCCTCGACGAAGCACGGTTGTCCTCGCGACTCCGAAGCTGTCCAGGGCCGGAAAACGAGACTCGCTCTCGCCTTCCGGGGGAAGTGCTCGGTCTTTGAAAACTGAATAGCAAGCCTACGACGGAATGCGGATCACCGCGTTCCTGCGAGTGAACAAATAATTCGAAGTACACCATGCCACGTGCCTCGTGAGAGGCCGGGCAGGGATGCAAACTCTTAATTGGAGAGTTTGATCCTGGCTCAGAACGAACGCTGGCGGCGTGCCTAACACATGCAAGTCGAACGGGAAAGCCCGCAAGGGTGAGTACAGTGGCGCACGGGTGCGTAACACGTGGGTAATCTGCCCAGAAGCCCGGAATAACTCCCCGAAAGGGGTGCTAATGCCGGATGAGACCACGGGGACCTCGGTTCCTGGGGGAAAAGGTGGCCTCTGTACACAAGCTATCACTTCTGGATGAGCCCGCGGCCCATCAGCTAGTTGGCGGGGTAATGGCCCACCAAGGCTACGACGGGTAGCTGGTCTGAGAGGACGATCAGCCACACTGGAACTGAGACACGGTCCAGACTCCTACGGGAGGCAGCAGTGGGGAATCTTGCGCAATGGGCGAAAGCCTGACGCAGCAACGCCGCGTGTGTGATGAAGGTCTTCGGATCGTAAAGCACTGTCGGGAGGGACGAATAAGGGCCGGGTGAACAATCCGGTCCGACGACGGTACCTCCAGAGGAAGCACCGGCTAACTCTGTGCCAGCAGCCGCGGTAATACAGAGGGTGCTAGCGTTGTTCGGAATTATTGGGCGTAAAGCGCGTGTAGGCGGCCGGCCAAGTCGGATGTGAAAGCCCTCGGCTTAACCGAGGAAGTGCGTTCGATACTAGCTGGCTCGAGTACCGGAGAGGGTGGTGGAATTCCCGGTGTAGAGGTGAAATTCGTAGATATCGGGAGGAACACCAGCGGCGAAGGCGACCACCTGGACGGATACTGACGCTGAGACGCGAAAGCGTGGGGAGCAAACAGGATTAGATACCCTGG
>JBBIOL010000051.1:0-23640 GCA_037443385.1 Anaeromyxobacteraceae bacterium | reverse complement strand
CGCCGGGTCCGGCTCGGCGGCCAGCATCGAGGGAGCGTCCCGGAGGGAGACCACCCGGCCCTCGTACGGGAAGGTGAGGTCCGGGGCCGGCGTGCTGGCGGCGGCGGCGCTGAGCCGCTCGCCCAGGAGGTAGTCGCGGAGCACCCGGCGGCGCTCCGCCTCCGCGGCGTCGGCCGGCGCCGGGAGGGCGGCGAGGGCCTGGAGCGCGGTCCCGTCGGTGAGCCAGGAGCGGCCGCGCGCCGGGCCGGAGACGTCGAGGGGCGCCCCGGTCGTCCAGGCGAGCCAGGTGGCCTCCCCCTGGGCGTGGAGCAGCGCCTCGACGTCGGCACGGATCCGGTCGAGCGGGGAAGGTTCCGGGGTCCTCGTGGCCTCGGGCGCCGCCACCGGCGTCGGGGGCGGGGAGTCGGGCACGTGGGCGCATGCGAGCAGCGCGCAGGCCGGGAGCGCGAGGAGGCGCGGGGCGGATCGCTTCACGCGCGGCATGCTACCAGGGCCGGGTCGCGGCCGGTTAAGCTCGACCGGTGACCACCGCACGGATCGAGGCGGCCCGGGCGCGCGCCCGGCTGCAGGGCGCGCTGCGCGCACACCTCGTCGCCCGGGGCTTCGACGAGGTGGAGACCCCCTGCCTCGTGCCGGCGCCGGGGATGGAGCCCCACATCCAGGCCTTCGAGGCCGCCTTCGTCCCGGAGGGCGGCGGGGCCCCCCGGCCGCTGTGGCTCCACTCCAGCCCGGAGTACGCCATGAAGCGGCTGCTCGCCGACGGGTTCGAGCGGATCTTCCAGCTCGCCCGCGTCTTCCGGAACGGGGAGATCTCCGACACCCACAACCCGGAGTTCACCCTGCTCGAGATGTACCGGGCCGGCACCGACCACCGCGGGATCATGGCCGACCTGGAGGCGGCGGTGGAGGCCGGGGCCCGCGCGCTCCACCCGGGCGGCGGCAGCCGGTTCCCGTGGCGCGGCCGGGTGGTGGACTGGGCGGCCCCCTTCGACCGGCTCACGGTGGCCGAGGCCTTCGCGGCGGCGGGCGTGGACCTCGAAGCCTGCGAGGGGAACGCCGGGCGGCTCCGGGCCGCGGCCCGGTCCCGCGGCCTCGATCCCGGGCCGGACGGGGAGGGGTTCGACGACGCCTTCTTCCGGATCTTCCTCGCCGCCGTCGAGCCCGGGCTGGGTCTTTCACGACCCGTGTACCTGACCGACTGGCCGGCCTCGATGGCGGCGCTGGCGCGGCTGCGCCGCGACGACCCGCGCTGGGCGGAGCGCTTCGAGCTCTACGCGGCGGGGGTGGAGCTGGCGAACGGCTTCGCCGAGCTCAACGACGCGGCCGAGCAGCGGCGCCGGCTGGAGGAGGAGCGGGCCCTGCGCGTCCGGCTGGGGCGGGCGGCCTACCCGCTCGACGAGCGCTTCCTCGACGCGGTGGGGCGGATGCCCGACGCGGGCGGCGTCGCCCTCGGCGTGGACCGGCTGCTCATGCTCCTCACCGGCGCGGAGCGGATCGGGGACGTGCTGCTCTTCCCGGCGGCGGGCTTCCTTGGGGCGTAGGCGGCCCCGGACCTACGCCACCCGCAGGAAGAGGCACTTCAAGTAGCGGCTCTCGGGCATCCCCAGGAGCTCCGGGTGATCGCGTCCGGCGCCCCGGCGCTCCAGCACCTGGACGGCCCGCCCCGCGTCGCGGGCGGCGTCCAGGACCAGTTCCTCGAAGGCCTCGGCGTCCACGTGGTAGCTGCAGGAGGCGGTGACGAGGATCCCGCCCGGGCGCAGGCACTGGAGGGCCCGCAGGTTCACCTCCTTGTACCCGCGCCGGGCGGCGTCCACCGAGGCCTTGTTCTTCGCGAAGGCGGGCGGGTCGAGGACGATGGTGTCCCAGGTGCGCCCCTTCTCGGCCTCGTCGCGGAGCAGGTCGAAGGCGTTCTTCTCCTCCACCCGGACGTTGGCCGCGCCGTTCAGCGCGGCGTTGGCCCGCAGCAGGGTGGCGGCGCCGGGCTGCATCTCCACCGCCACCACCTCGTCGGCCCGGGCGGCCATCTGGAGCGCGAATCCGCCCGCGTAGGAGAAGCAGTCGAGCGCGCGGCCCCGGGCGTACGCGCCGGCGCGCAGGTGGTTCTCGCGCTGGTCGAGGAAGGAGCCGGTCTTCTGCCCGGCGAGCAGGTCGAGCCGGAAGCGCACCTCGCCCTCCCGCACCTCGACCGGGCCCGGGTCCTCCCCCAGCACCGGACCCTTCACCTGGGGGAGCCCCTCCAGCTCGCGCACGCGGACGTCGTTCCGCTCGAGCACCGCGCGCAGCCCGAGCTCGCGGGCGAGCAGCCCGGCGAGCAGCACCTTGCGCCGGTCGGTGCCGGGCACGAGCGTCTGGATCACGCCCACGTCGCCGTAGCGGTCGGCCACCAGCCCGGGGAGGAGATCGCTCTCCCCGTGCACGGCGCGCCACAGGGCCTCCTCGCCGAAGACGCGGCGGCGCAGGTCGGCGGCGGAGGCGATGCGCCGGGCGAAGAAGTCGTCGTCGATCGCCTCCTCGTCCCGGGAGAGGAGTCGCACGGCGATCTGCGACCGCTCCGACCAGAAGGCCTTCCCCTGGAAGCGGCCACGACCGTCCACGAGCGCGATCACGTCGCCGCTCGCGGCGGCCGGGACGCGCTCGACGTCGGAGCGGTAGACCCAGGGGTGCCCGCGCTGAAGGCGCTCCACCCCCTTGCGGGAGAGCGTGGCCACCGGCTCGGCGAACGTGCTCACGGAGGGCTCCCCGTCACCGGGCCCGGAGGTACTGCCGGGGCCAGGGGCCCTCGGCGCCCAGCTCCCGGGCGGCCCGCAGCGCGAACTGGGGGTCGCGCAGCAGCTCGCGGGCGAGCAGGACGAGGTCGGCCTGCCCGCTGCGGACGACCGTCTCGGCCTGGGAGGGCGCGGTGATCATCCCCACCGCCGCGGTGGCGATGCCGGCGTCGCGGCGGATCCCCTCGGCGAACGGCACCTGGTAGCCGGGACCGACCGGGACGCGGGCGGTGGCGACGTTGCCGCCCGACGAGCAGTCCACGAGGTCCACGCCCCCGCTCCGGAGCTGGCGCGCCAGCTCCACCGTCTGGGGCATGTCCCAGCCGCCCTCGGTCCAGTCGGTGCAGGAGACCCGGACGAGGAGCGGCAGCCGGTCGGGCCAGGCCCGCCGGACCTCCTCCACCACCTCGCGGACGATGCGGGTCCGGTTCTCGAAGGAGCCCCCGTAGCGGTCCTGCCGGTGGTTGGAGAGGGGGGAGAGGAACTGGTGCAGGAGGTACCCGTGCGCGGCGTGGATCTCGACGGCCTGGAAGCCTGCCTCGAGGGCGCGGCGGGCGGCGTCGCCGAAGGCGCGGACCACCCCGGCGATGCCGGCCTCGTCGAGGGGCGCGGGGGTGGCGTGGCCGTCGGCGAAGGGGAGCGGGCTCGGTCCCACCGGGGTCCAGCCGCCGTCCCCGGCGAGCCGCGGCGCGCCGCCCTCTTCCCACGGGGGGCGGACGCTCGCCTTGCGCCCGGCGTGGGCCAGCTGGATGGCCGGGACCGCGCCGTGGGACGCCACCACCCCCGCCACCCGGGCGAGCGGGGCCACCTGGCCATCCTCCCAGATCCCCACGTCGGCATCGGAGATGCGCCCGCGGGCCTCGACGCCGGCGGCCTCCACGACGACGAGTCCCACCCCCCCCAGGGCGCGGGCACCGTAGTGGACGAGGTGCCAGTCGTTCACCCGCCCGTCCACCGCGGAGTACTGGCACATCGGGGACATCCCGATCCGGTTGCGCAGCGTGACCGCGCGCAGGGACAGCGGCGTGAAGAGGCTCATGGGCGCGCAGTCTACCCCGCGGCGGCGCGGGCCGCGGCGAAGCCGCGCTCGAGGTCCCCGACGAGGTCGTCGGCGTTCTCGATCCCCGCCGAGACCCGGATGAGTCCGTCGGCGATGCCCAGCGCGGCGCGGGTCGCGGGGGGAACGCTCGCGTGGGTCATGATGGCCGGGTGCTCGATCAGGCTCTCCACCCCCCCCAGCGACTCGGCCAGCGCGAAGATCCGCAGCGACGACAGGAAGGCCCGGGCGGCGGGCAGGCCGCCCCGGATGACGAAGGTGAGCATCCCGCCGAAGCCCCGCATCTGCCGGCGGGCGAGCGCGTGCTGCGGGTGGGTGGGGAGCCCGGGCCAGGTGACCTTCTCCACCTGCGGGTGGGCCGCGAGGTACGCGGCGAGCTGCCCGGCGTTCGCCGCGTGTCGCTCCATGCGCACGGGAAGGGTCTTGAGCCCGCGCAGGACGAGGAAGGAGTCCATGGGGGAGGGGACCGCCCCCACCGCGTTCTGCAGGAAGCGGAGCCGGTCGTGCAGGGCGGCGTCGGAGGTGAGGACCGCGCCCCCCACCACGTCGGAGTGCCCGTTCAGGTACTTGGTGGTGGAGTGGCAGACCACGTCCACGCCCAGCTCGAGCGGCCGCTGGAAGAAGGGGGTGGCGAAGGTGTTGTCCACGACCGAGATCGCCCCCCCGGCGCGGGCGATGGCCGCCACCGCGGCCAGGTCCACGATCTTCAGCATGGGGTTCGTGGGGCTCTCCATCCAGACCATGCGCGTCCGGGGGGTCATGGCCCGCGCCACGTTGGCCGGGTCGGAGGCGTCGACCGCCGTGAAGGAGAGGCCGTGGCGCCGGAAGACCTTGTCGAAGAGCCGGAAGGTGCCGCCGTAGACGTCGTCGGAGTGGACGACGTGATCGCCGGCCTCGAGCAGGTGGAGGAGCGCGTCGGTGGCGGCGAGGCCGGAGGCGAAGCAGAGCCCGTGGTTCGCCCCTTCCAGGGCGGCCAGGCAGTCCTGGAGCGCGTGGCGGGTGAGGTTGTGGGTGCGCGAGTACTCGTACCCCTTGTGCTCCCCGGGGGCCGATTGCACGTAGGTGGAGGTGAGATACACCGGCGTCATGACGGCCCCGGTGACGGGGTCGGGGCGCTGGCCGGCGTGGATGGCGAGGGTCTCGAAGCGGGATGCCGGATCGGACATCCGTGCATCCTAACCGCCGGCGCCGGGGCGATCCGGTCGAATCGCCTGGGCCTTTCTCACTTCGAGTGACGTGGGCTCCCCGGCGTGCGGTTCGCCGTCCGTCCGCCGTCGAGCGCCGCGCAACGGTCGGCGCGAAATCCGCATTGATCCGCGTCACTTTTGCGCACCGCGTCGCAACTTTTTCGCGCAAGTGGTGCGTCGCCCTTCCATGATTGCACCCATCTGTAATAACCTTCCGGTTCCCTTTGTTCCGGGCCCCCAGGTTTTCAGTCGGCAAGACGCGCACACCCGTACGACTCACACCCACCCCCGCGGAGGATCACCAATGGCCGTTTCCCCCCAGACCCCCAACGTCAGCAGCTCCGGCGCCGGGATGACCAAAGAAGAGAGAATGGTCGTCTTCGCGTCGTCGCTGGGCACGGTCTTCGAGTGGTACGACTTCTACCTCTACGGATCGCTGGCCGCGATCATCGCCAAGCACTTCTTCGTCGCGGTGAACGAGGCCACGTCGTTCATCTTCGCCCTCCTCGCCTTCGCCGCCGGCTTCTTCGTCCGCCCCTTCGGCGCCATCGTGTTCGGCCGACTGGGCGACCTCATCGGCCGCAAGTACACCTTCCTCATCACCATCCTCCTGATGGGCGGCGCGACCTTCATCGTGGGCCTGCTCCCGGGCTACGCGACGCTGGGCATCACCGCGCCCATCATCCTCATCTCCCTGCGCCTCTTCCAGGGTCTCGCCCTCGGCGGCGAGTACGGCGGAGCGGCCACCTACGTGGCCGAGCACTCCCCCGACGGCCGCCGCGGCTACTTCACCTCGTTCATCCAGACCACCGCCACCCTCGGCCTCTTCCTCTCGCTGCTCGTGATCCTCGGCTGCCGCATCATGATGGGCACCGCCAAGTTCGAGGAGTGGGGCTGGCGCATTCCCTTCGTCCTCTCCATCGTGCTGCTCGCCGTCTCGGTCTGGATCCGGCTCCAGCTGCAGGAGTCCCCGGTCTTCAAGCGCATGAAGGAGGAGGGCAAGGGCTCGAAGGCGCCGCTCACCGAGTCGTTCCTCAAGTGGCGCAACCTCAAGATCGTGCTCCTCGCGCTCTTCGGCGCCGTCGCCGGCCAGGGCGTGGTCTGGTACACGGGCATGTTCTACGAGCTGTTCTTCGTCATCAACATCCTCAAGGTCGACCCGCAGTTCGGCAACCTGGTCATCGCCGCCGCCCTCATCATCGGCACGCCGTTCTTCATCGTGTTCGGCGCCCTCTCCGACAAGATCGGCCGCAAGTGGATCATCATGGTGGGCCTCCTGCTCGCCGCCGTGACCTACTTCCCCATCTTCAAGGGCATCACCAAGGCCGCCAACCCGGCGCTGCTCGCCGCGACCGAGCAGTTCCCGGTGAAGGTCTTCGCCGATCCCGCCAACTGCACCTTCCAGTTCGACCCGGTCGGCAAGGCCACCTTCAAGAAGTCCTGCGACGTGGCCAAGAGCTTCCTCTCCAAGAAGGCCATCCCGTACACGAACGAGGCGGCCCCGGCCGGCAGCGTGGCGTACGTGACGGTGGGCTCGGAGAAGATCGAGGCCTTCGAGGGCACCACCCTCTCGGCAGCGGACTTCAAGGCCCAGTCGGCGGCCTTCGGCGCCAAGCTCTCGGCGGCGACGAAGACCTACCCGGCCAAGGCCGACCTGTCGAAGGTGAACACGCCGATGCTCATCTTCCTCCTCGTCATCCTCGTCATCTACGTGACCATGGTGTACGCGCCCATCGGCGCCTACCTGGTCGAGATGTTCCCGGCGCGCATCCGCTACACCTCGATGTCGCTGCCGTACCACATCGGCAACGGCTGGTTCGGCGGCTTCCTCCCGTCGATCGCCTTCGCCATCGTGACCGCGACCGGTGACATCTACGCCGGCCTGTGGTACCCGATCATCATCTCGGTCATGTCGCTCGTGGTCGGCACGCTCCTGCTCAAGGACACCGACCCGAACGCGTCGATCTCCCACGACAACTAGCGGGCCGGTCGATCTCGAGGTTTCCGCCCCCCTCGCCGAAAGGCGAGGGGGGTTTCTTTCCCGACGCAATCACCCCAGCGGAGAAACCCAGATGAAGATGCTCCCCAGGATGTCCGCGGTCGCAGTCACCTCCCTAGCGACCGCCACGGCCGCACTGGCCTCGGAGTCCGCCGACACCGGCGTGACCGAGATGAACGCTGGTCCCGGGACCTTCTTCCTGATCCTGGGCGGCGTCGGCGTGATGGGGCTCGCCATCTGGCTGCTCCTCAAGGTGATGAACCGCGGCAAGTAGGGGACCCGTCCCCGCGAAGACCCGACGCCGCTCTCGGGCCGTGCACCCGCGGGCGGCGTCGTGCGTCCTGGGCCCGGCGACTGGAGGCGTCGCGCGGCCGGGCTACTCCCGGCCCGGGGCGGCCGGGCGGACGAGCGTCACCGTGCAGGGCGCCTCGGCCGCGATCTTGGTCGCGAAGGTGCCCATGAGCGCGCGAAGGGGAAGGTCGGGCGGGGGGGCGCCGATGACGATTTGGTCCACGGCGTTGGCGCGGGCGTAGGCGAGGACGGTGGCCGCCGGATCGCTGCCCTCCAGCACGTGGAAGGAGATGGTGGCGGGGTCGAGGGCCAGCGGCTCGGCCCAGTGGCGCAGGTGCACCAGGTTCTTGATGGCCTGGGTGGTGGCCACGTCGTCCTCGGTCTCGGCGCCGGCGACCGACGACGGCTTCACCACCGTCACGCAGGCGAGGCGGCTCTCGGGATCGCTGGCGAGGAGGCGCCGCACCGCGTCGCGCTGCGCCTGGAACAGCGCCTGGTTGGTGTGGGCCGTGGCCACCGCCGCGAGAACGATGCGGGCGCTGGCGAGCTGGGCCGACGGCCGGGCCACCACGGCCGGCTCCATGCCCTTGGCCTTCACCCATCGCTTGAGCCGCGTGCCCAGGCCGGCGCGGGTGGTCCGGCGCCCCCGCTCCGTCACGATCACCTGCTCGGGGTGGGACAGGTCGAAGGCCACCTGGGCCGCGGACGCGTAGCGCAGGTTGGCGTCGGGCTCGAGGAGGTGGCAGATGACCTCCTGCAGCCACTCGGGGATCTCGGCGCGGATGGCGCGGGGAGGCACCGGGTCGGCCCACAGGCGGCGGCGCAGTCCGGCCGGGCCGGTGGGTGACCCGAAGGGCATCCGTCCCGTCGCGAACTCGTAGAGCATGGCGCCCAGCGCGAAGAGGTCGCTGCGGGGGTCGCCGCGGACGCCGAGCACCTGCTCCGGGGAGATGTAGGGCGCCGACCCCATGGGGTGGCGGCTCTCCTCCGCGAGCAGGTCGGGATAGTGGGCGTGGTGCGCCAGCCCGAAGTCGATGAGGACCGCCTCGCCCCCCTCCCGCAGGATCACGTTGGAGGGCTTCACGTCGAGGTGGACCACCTCCTGCTGGTGCAGCGACCGGAGCGCGGCGGCCACCGCGGCGCCCAGGCGCGCCACCTCCTCCACCGGGAGGGGCAGGTGATCCACCCGGTCCTTCAGGCACTCTCCCCGCACGAGCTCCATCACGATGTAGGGCTGCGTGGCCAGGTCGCCGGCCGCCACGTAGCGGGGCACGTGCGGGCCCTGGAGCACCGACATGATGGTCTGCTCGACCTCGTAGCTGACCACCGCCTCGGCCGGCTCGCCGTAGCCCAGCCGGGGGATCTTCATCACCAGAGGGAAGCCCGGGTCCTGCGGGGCGTCCACCGTGAGGAGGACCCCCATCCCCCCCGCGTGGAGCTTGCCGGTGATCCGGAAGCCGTCCAGCTCGTCGCCCACCTCGGGGAGCCGGCCCAAGCGGCTACTCCCCCGTCCGGAGCCGGACGGCGAGTCGCTCGGGAAGCCCGGCGGCGAGGATCTTCCGGGCGGCGGTCTCCCAGTCGTAGGGCACCCGGTGGAAGGTCACGGTGGCGCGCTCCACGTCCAGCATCGCATAGCAGGCGGCGGTGTTCCCGTCCCGTGGCTGCCCGACCGATCCGGCGATGGCGAGCCACTGGCGCCGCGCCGGGACCGGGATGGCCACCCCCGGCACCGGCTTGAAGGGGAGGGGGCGCGCCCCGCCCACCGTGTAGTAGAGCGCCGGCTCGTGCACGTGTCCGCAGGCCACCCAGGTGGCGCCGCCGCTGCGGGCCAGCGACGCCGACGCGGCGCGCGCGTCGGTGACGTAGACGTGCTTCGAGGGGGCCGCAGCGCTCCCGTGGACCACCACGAGTCCCCCCGAACGGGCCTCGAAGGGGAGGGACGCGAGGAAGGCCCGGTGCGCGGGCAGGAGGACCTCGCGGGTCCAGGCCGCGGCGCGCTTGGCGGCCAGGTTCATCCCCTCGTCCCCGGCCTCGTCCAGGGCGGCGTCGTCGTGGTTGCCTCTCACCGCGAGTGCACCCCGGGCGGCGTGCTCCATGACCAGGTCGAGCACCGCGCGCGGGTCCGCGCCGTATCCCACCAGGTCGCCCAGGAACGCGTGGGTCTCCGCTCCCTCCCCGCGCGCGTGGGCCAGGCAGGCGGTCAAGGCCTCCAGGTTCGAGTGGATGTCGGCGAGGAGGGCGATCTTCATGACCGGGCTTCGACGCGGCCCAAGCTACCACGGACCCCGACGTGATCCAGCGCAAACGCGGGCGCACGAAGTGCGCACCGTCCGGTGCGCGGATCCCTGTTCGGGTGCACCCGGCGGTGAGAAGCTTTTTTGCGCGCCAGGCGCGCAAATTCGACGCTTTGCGGGTGACGAGCGGCTTGCTATGGGCTTCCCTTCGATCCCAGGAGGGGACCATGGAAAAGGCCGCCACCGTCATGTCACCCGCAGTCAACAAGCCGCCCGCGCAGGCGCGGCCGGCCCGCGCCGGACGCAGCGCGGCCGAGGTCGTCGCCTCTCCCGAGTTCAAGGCGCTGGTGAAGCGGCGCTGGTCGGTGAGCATGGTGATGCTGGTCCTGCTCTTCGTCGGGTACTACGGGTTCGTCCTGGTGGTGGCCGGCAACAAGGAGTTCGTCTCGCAGAAGATCGGCGAGTCGACCACGCTCGCCATCCCGCTGGGCGTGGCGTTGATCATCTTCGCCTGGCTGCTCACCGCCATCTACGTGGCCTGGGCCAACAAGTCGTACGACCCCGAGGTCGAGCGGCTGAAGAACGAGATCCGCCACTAGGCGGTCCCATCCCGAGACCGGAGAACACCGCCATGCAGACCTCGCTCGGCAACCCCACCGCGGCATCCATCGCCTTCTTCTTCCTCATCGTCGCCCTCACCCTGGTCGTCACCTACTGGGCGGCACGGCGCACCAAGACCTCCTCCGAGTTCTACGCCGCCGGGCGCTCGGTCTCGGCCCTGCAGAACGGCTTCGCGCTGGCCGGCGACTACATGTCGGCCGCGTCGTTCCTGGGCATCTCCGGCATGGTGGCCCTGCAGGGCTACGACGGCATGATCTACGCCACCGGCTGGCTGGTGGGCTGGCCGGCGCTCATGTTCCTCGTGGCCGAGCCGCTGCGCAACCTGGGAAAGTTCACCTTCGCCGACGTGGTGGCCTTCCGCCTCCAGCAGCGGCCGGTGCGCATCGCCGCCGCGGTGGGCGGGATCCTGACCGTGCTCTTCTACACCATCGCCCAGATGGTCGGCTCCGGGCAGCTCATCAACCTCATGTTCGGCATCCCCTACGAGTGGGCCGAGATCATCGTGGGCTCGGTGATGCTCGCCTACGTGCTCTTCGGCGGGATGCTCGCCACCACCTGGGTCCAGATCATCAAGGCGGTGCTGCTCCTCATCGGCGTCTCGGTGCTGACGGTGCTCGTCATGGCCAAGTTCGGCTGGAGCCCGGCCAACCTCTACTCGGCGGTCTCGGCCAAGTACGGCCAGGGCGCGCTGCAGCCGGGCGGGTTCGTCTCCTCCCCGCTCGAGGCCGTGTCGCTCGGCCTGGCCCTGATGTTCGGGCTCCTCGGCCTGCCCCACATCCTCATGCGCTTCTACACCGTGCCCGACGCCAAGGCGGCCCGGAAGTCGGTGCTCTACGCCACCGGCCTCATCGGCTACTTCTACGTCATCATCCCCATCGTGGGCTTCGGGGCCGCGGTGCTCGTCGGCCGCGACATCGTGACCAAGGTCGCCCCGGGCGGCAACATGGCGGCCCCGCTGCTCGGCGAGCTGCTCGGCGGCCAGGCCTTCCTGGGCTTCATCTCGGCGGTGGCCTTCGCCACCATCCTCGCGGTGGTGGCCGGCCTGACGCTGGCCGGAGCCTCGGCCTTCTCGCACGACATCTACGTCTCGGTGATCAAGCGCGGCAAGGCCAGCGAGGAGGACCAGCTCAAGGTGGCCCGCATCGCCACCATCGTCTTCGGCGTCTGCGCCATCGGCCTGGGCATCCTCTTCAAGGGGCAGAACGTGGCCTTCATGGTGGGCCTCGCCTTCGCCATCGCCGCCAGCGCCAACTTCCCGGCCCTGCTCATGTCCATCGTGTGGAAGCGCTTCACCACCCAGGGGGCCATCTGGTCCATCCTGGTGGGCGCGTTCTCCTCGGTGGCGATGATCGTGCTCTCGCCCACGGTCTGGGTGGGCATCTTCAAGTTCCAGTCGGCGGTCTTCCCCATGAAGAACCCGGCCATCTTCTCCATGTCGCTGGCCTTCGCGGTGGGCATCCTGGTCTCGCTCGCCACCCCGGAGCCGGAGGCGCAGGAGAAGTTCGAGGACGAGAAGGTCCGGACGTACCTGGGCGTGGGGGCGGAGTAACGAGGGCGAGCGCGGGCGCGACCGACCCGGCGGGTGCCGCCGGTCCGGGGGCGCGCCGCTCCTCGCAGCAGTCCTCGCGGCCCGGGTGAGCTTCGGGTGAATGGCGTCGAGGTGGCCGGCCCTGCGGGCACGGCCCTCGACGCCCGCTGCGGGCAGCTCGTCGCGGCGCGCCCCCGGACCGGCTGACGGAAGGGCGTCGCGTCGCGCTCGCGGCGTGGGGATGGACGGTCGGTGCGGCGCGCTCGCGGGCACCTCGTCCAGGGAGCGGTGCCTCGTCGCGGGGCCCGCCCTTGCGACAGGCGCCCGGGGAGGCCCCGGCGCGCCGCGCCTCCGCAGCGGGCGCCGGCCCGGCGTTGCTCGCGCGCGGTGTTCTCCGGCGCCATCCACCTGCCGCGGGGCCGCGCCGCGAGGACCCGCGCGGCCAGCGACGCGGGCACTCCCCGGGCGCCGGCACGCGGGTCGGACCCCGCGACGAGGCGGCCTGGGCTATGCGATCTCCGGAACGTGCCTCCCCAGGATCTCCCGAAAGCTCCCGAGGTCGGGCCGCCGCGCCAGGGCGTCCCGGACGTAGCGGAGCGAGGCCGGGATCGACGGCAGGAACCCGGGGTTGCCCCGGACGCGGTCGATGAAGACGAAGCGGCCGGCGTCCTTCAGCTTGCGCTGGACCGTGAGCAGGTCGAACGTGGCGCGGAACGGCCCGGGCTCGAGCCGCGGCCCGCCCTCGGCCTCGAGCCGCGCCAGGTAGCGGGCGAGCATCCGGTCCACGAGCCACTGCGGCAGCTCCACGTAGCTGTCGCGGAGCAGGGCCACGAGGTCGTACTGCCGGGGACCGAGCAGCGCGTCCTGGAAGTCGATGACCGCCTGCTCCCCGCCCGGAAGCACCATGAGGTTCCGCGACTGGTAGTCACGGTGCGTGAACCCGGCGGGCTCGGCGGCGAGCGCGTCGGCGATCCCGTCGAAGGCCCGCTCGACCTCCGGCCGCTCCGCCGGCGAGAGCGCCGCCCCCTTCCAGGCCTCGAGCAGCCACTCCCGGAAGTGGTCGAGCTCCCAGCGGTAGAGGGCGCGGTCGAACGATCTCCCAAAGGCCACGCAGCCGGGATCGGGGGCGCGCTCGGCCCGGGCGCGCAGGCGGGCCAGCTGGTCCACGGCGCGGGCGTAGAGCGGCTCCGCGTCGTCGCCGGCGAGGAGCCGCGTCTCCAGCATCTCGTCGCCCAGGTCCTCGAGCACCAGGAGCCGCTCGCGCTCCAGGAAGGCGTGGATGGCGGGGACCCGGACACCGGTCGCCGCCAGGTACCGCTGCACGTTCACGAACGGATCCTCGGGCGGCGGGCCGCCGCTCGTGACCTCCTCGGGGCGGCCGTCGGGGGGCATCACCATCACCACCCGGGAGTCCGGGGCCCGCCCGACCCGCCAGTAGCTCCGCATGGAGGCGTGACCGGCGAGCCTCCGCACCGGCCACCCGGACGCGTCCCTCCCGGTGGTCCGCGAGACCGCCTCCCGCACCCGTCCCGCCACCTCTTCCGCCCGTTCCGTCACCGGCTCGTCCTCCCCCACGCCCCTGGCGCGGCGCGTTGACACCCCGTCGGCGCGAATCCTATAAGCGCCGCATGTCCTTCCACCCCGACGTCCTCTCCGCCATCGGACGCACTCCGCTCGTGAAGCTCGGCAAGGTGGTCCCGGCCGACGCGGCCACCGTCCTCGCCAAGCTCGAGTACATGAACCCGGGCGGGTCCATCAAGGACCGGATGGCCCGGCACATCATCGAGAAGGCCGAGAAGGCCGGTCTCCTCACCCGGGGCGGGACCATCGTCGAGAACACGAGCGGGAACACCGGCGTCGGCCTGGCCGTGGCCGCAGCGGTGAAGGGATACCGCTGCATCTTCACCATGCCGGACAAGATGTCGAAGGAGAAGCAGGACACGCTGAAGGCCTTCGGCGCCCAGGTGGTGGTCACCCCCACCAACGTGCCGGCCGACTCGCCGGAGAGCTACTACTCGGTGGCCCGCCGCATCGCCGCCGAGACGCCCAACAGCTTCTACGTGAACCAGTACCACAGCGCCGACAACGTCGAGGCCCACTACCTCTCCACGGGGCCGGAGATCTGGGAGCAGGTGGGCGGCCGGATCGACGCCTTCGTGGCCGGCATCGGCACCGGCGGGACCATGTCGGGCGCGGGCCGCTTCCTCAAGGAGAAGGACCCCCGCGTCCGCAACGTGGGGGTGGACCCGGTCGGGTCGGTCTACCACTCGATGTGGAAGACCGGAAAGCTCTCCGAGCCCCGCGTCTACAAGGTGGAGGGCATCGGGGAGGACATGATGTGCGGAGCCATGGACCTCTCGGTCCTCGACGACGTCCGACAGGTGAACGACGCCCAGGCCTTCGCCATGGCCCGCCGCCTGGCCCGCGAGGAGGGGATCTTCGCCGGTGGAAGCTCGGGCGCCGCCGTGCACGTCGCCGCCCAGCTCGCCCGCGAGATGGGGCCGGGCAAGGTCATCGTGGTGCCGCTGCCCGACACCGGCCGCGCCTACATCTCCAAGTTCTTCTCCGACGAGTGGATGCGCGACAACGGCTTCCCGCTGGAGAGCGGCGAGTCGGTGGCCGGCGCCACGGTGAAGGACGTGCTGGGCGCCCGCCGGGGGGGCGTGATCCACGCCCGCCGCACCGACAAGGTCGAGGCGGTGGTGAAGCTCATGCGCTCGAACGACATCTCCCAGATGCCGGTGGTCGACGACGAGGGGCGCACCGTGGGCATGATCCACGAGTACGACCTGCTCAACTTCCTCATCGAGGGGAAGCACCGGCTCACCGAGATGGTGGACCCGCTCGTGCAGCCCCTGCAGGGCGTGGTCACCCTCGACACCCCCATCGCCCGCCTCCGCGCCATCTTCAACGACGACAACGTGGCGGTGGTGAAGGAGGGGGAGAAGGTCACGGGCATCCTCACCAAGATCGACCTCATCGAGTACCTCGGGGAGCGGATGCGGTAGCCACCGGAGGCCGGGATGCGCTTCGTCGTCGGCGTGGACGTGGAGCGGGAGCCGCACGCGGCGCTCCGCCTCGTCGCCGGCCTGCTGGGCCGGCGGCCCCACCCGGCGCTCGCCGTGCGGGCGGTCCACGTGCTCACCGAGGAGCACCTCCGGGTCGCCCTCCGGCTCCACCACCTGGCCGAGGTCGAGGCCGGGGCGCGCGCCGCCGTGGCGGCCACGCTGGAGCGCGAGGGGGTGGCGGCGCCGGTGGAGGTGCGCCAGGCCATCGAGGCCTGGGAGGGGCTCGCCGCCGCGGTCGAGGATCCGGGCGAGGACCTCCTCGTCGTGGGACGGCACGCCGGCAAGGCCGGGCGAGGCATCGTCCGGCTCGGCCGGGTGGCCCGGAACCTCGTGCGCCTGCTCCCCGCGCCGCTCGTCGTCGTGCCCCACGATCTCGAGGAGGCCGACGTGGGATCCGGTCCGGTGGTGGCCCTCACGGACCTCTCCGCGGGATCGCTCATCGCCGTCCGGCTCGGGGGACGGCTCGCCGGCGCGCTCGGGCGAGCGCTCTCGGTGGTCCGCGTGGCCGGTTTCGCCGAGGCCGATCCGCCGGCGGATCCGGGCGCGCTCGCGGCGTGGCTCGAGCGGGCGGCGGTCCACGCCGACGCGCTGCAAGTGGCCCCCGGCGATCCCGCCGCCGCCCGGGAGATCTCCCTCGCGCGCGCGGCCCCGCTCCTGGTGGTCGCGGCCGGGCCGCAGGGCGAAATCCCCGGCGACGGTCCCGCCGCTGTCGCCATCGCGATCGCCGCGTCGAGCCCGGTGCCGGTGGTGGTGGTGCCGGCGACACCGGAGGGGCGGGTCAGCGCAGGAACACGAACGTGAGCGCGACGAAGATGGGGACGAGCACCGCGCCGCTCCAGGCCATGTAGCCGAAGAACCCGGGCATCCGCACGCCGCCCTCCTCGGCGATGGCCTTCACCATGAAGTTGGGGCCGTTTCCGATGTAGGTGTTCGCGCCCATGAGCACCGAGCCGAGCGAGATGGCGGCGAGCAGCCGCGCGCCCTGCTCGGTGGCGAGGAGCGCGGCCAGGTCGGAGGCCGGCGTCCCGAGCAGCCCGCTCGCCGTGGAGGCGAAGGTGAGGTAGGTCGGCGCGTTGTCCAGGAAGGACGAGAGCAGGCCGCTCGCCCAGAAGAACTGCCACGGCTCCCGGATGCCGAGCTCCGCGCCGCGCGCGTTCAGGATGGCGAGCGCCGGCATCATGGTGGCGAAGATGCCGGCGAAGAGGACCGCCACCTCCACGATGGGGGTCCAGGTGAAGCCGTTCTCGCGGCGCAGCTCCCGCGACGTGGTGAACCAGGAGAGGGCGGCCAGCCCGAGCATGCAGCCCTCGGCCACGCCGGTGGGGAGGCGGAACGATCCGGAGACGAGCAGGATGGCGATCACGCCGGCCAGGTAGAGGAAGTTCCGCGCCCCGGCCAGGTGGACCGGGACGCGGTGGGCCACGGCCGCCTCGTCGAGATCGCCGGGCGTGGCCAGGTCCTCCCGCCGGAAGAGGGTGGAGTCGACCACGTAGAAGACCACGAGCAGGATGCCGTTCACGAAGAGCCACTGCGGCAGGAGCCGCAGCGTCCAGAGGAACGGCACGCCCCGCAGGAAGCCCAGGAAGAGCGGCGGGTCGCCGAGCGGGGTGAGGAGCCCGCCGGCGTTGCTCACCACGAAGATGAAGAACACGACGAGGTGCGCCCGCTGCCGGCGGAAGGAGGAGGCCCGGAGCAGCGGCCGGACGAGCAGGACCGAGGCCCCGGTGGTGCCGACCAGCGACGCGAGCACCGCGCCGATGCCGAGCAGGATCGTGTTCAGTCCGGGTGTTCCGGACAGGGTCCCGCGGACCACCACCCCCCCGGCGATGACGAAGAGAGAACCCAGGAGCAGCAGGAAGGCCACGTACTCGTGGACCACGTGCCCCACCGTGGCCGGGTCGAGGGTCCACATCCAGGCCGCGACCGGGAGCCCCAGGACAGCGCTCAGGATGGCCTTGTTGCGGTTGCGCTCCCACAGGTGGCCGGCGGCGAGGGGGAGGACCGCGATGGAGAGCAGGAGGAGGGCGAAGGGCACGACGCTCCAGGCCGGCAGGGCCGCGCCGACGGCGTTCCCGGTGGCGGCGGCGAGGAGCGGCGGGACGTGCATGGTCCGGGGAACCTAGCGAGGTGCGGCGGCCCGGACAAGCCGGCCGCGCGCGTACCCGGCCGGGACCGTGGGTGACGGCGCCCCGCTTCGGGTAATGTCGGGCCATGGCGTCCCTCGACCCCGTCGCCTTCGTCCGCTCCACCCCGCCGTTCGACAGCCTGCCCGACGACCTCTTCGCCCGGGCCGCCCGGAGCCTGGAGGTCATCTACTACCCGGCCGGGACCCGTCTCGTCACCGTGGGTGGAGATCCGCTCCAGCACCTCTACGTCATCCGCAAGGGGGCGGTGCGGCTGGAGCGCGGCGGGCAGACCATCCAGATGCTCGAGGAGGGCGAGACCTTCGGATACACCTCGCTCATCACCGGGAAGGCCACGCTCGACGGCGCCGTCGAGGAGGACCTGCTCGCCTACCGGATCCCCGGGGAGGAGTTCCACCGGCTGCTCTCCGACGCGCGCTTCGCGAGCCACTTCGCCGCCGGCCTGGCCACCCGCCTCGAGTCGAGCCTGGAGCAGTCGCCGGTCGCCACCTTCCGGGTGGACCTGGCGGCCCCGGTGGAGACCCTGGTGCGCCGTCCGGCCCTCTGGGTGGACGAGGGCGCCACCGTGGGCGACGCGGCGCGGATCATGACCGAGGAGCGGGTCTCCTCGGTGCTGGTCCGCGGCGCCACCCCCGGCATCGTCACCGACCGTGACTTCCGCGGGCGCGTGCTGGCCCAGGGGCTCGGGCCGGAGACCCCGCTCTCCCGCATCCTCTCCCGGCCGCTCAAGACCGTGGAGGGGACGCTCCCGGTCCACGAGGCCTGGGCCGCGCTCCTCGAGGCCGCCGTGCACCACCTGCCGGTGACCCGCGACGGCGAGATCGCCGGGGTGCTCACCGACACCGACCTGCTCAAGCACACGTCGCAGGGACCGGTCGCGGTGCTGCGCCTCGTGGAGAAGCTGCCCGGCCGCGAGAGCCTCCCGGGGTACTCCCGCAAGGTCACCGAGATGGTGGCCATGCTGCTCGCCGGCGGACTCCGCCCCTTCGTCATCGCCGGCTTCGTGGCCCGCCTGAACGACGCCCTGATGCGCCGCATCCTGCGCTGGGCGGAGCAGGACCTGGGCGAGCCCCCGGCGCCGTACGCCTGGATCGCGCTCGGGTCGGAGGGGCGGCAGGAGCAGACCCTGCTCACCGACCAGGACAACGCCATCGTCTTCGCCGACGAGGGCGCGGCGGCGCGCGAGTACTACACGGCGCTCGCCGACCGGGCCAACACCGACCTGGCCGCCGCCGGCTTCCCGCGCTGCCCGGGCGGCTACATGGCCCGCAACCACGCCGGCACCCTCTCCGAGTGGCGGGAGCGGTTCGCCGGGTGGGTGGGGGACCCCACCGCCCAGGGCGTGCTCGACGCGGCCATCTTCTTCGACTTCCGCCGCGTGGCCGGCTCGCTCGACCTCGGGCCGCTCCAGGACGTGCTCGACACCATCCCCCGCCACGAGTCGTTCCTGCGCAGCCTGGTGCGCCAGGCGCTGGCCTTCCGGCCCCCGCCGCTGCTCGTCCTGCGGCTTCGCGGCGGTTCGGAGATCGACCTCAAGCGGCAGGGCATCGCGCCGGTGGTCTTCCTGGCCCGCTGCTACGGCCTCGCCGTGGGGAGCCACGCCCGCAACACGCTCGAGCGGCTGGGCGCGGCCACGCGGGCGGGGCTCATGGGGACCGACGCGAGCGCCACCGTCATCGAGGCCTACCGCTACCTGCTCGGGCTGCGGCTGCGCATGCAGCTCCGGATGCTCTCCGAGGGCAAGCCGGCCGGGAACGTGGTCTCCCTGTCGCAGCTCTCCGCCATCGAGCGCAGCCGCCTCAAGGACTCGCTGCGCGCCATCGACTCCTGGCAGGACAAGGCCGCCTACCGGTACCAGGTGAGCTGAACCCGGGGCCCCGCGTGCTCTTCTCGTCGCCCCGATGGGACCAGCCGGTCTACTGGGCGCTCGACCTGGAGACGGGCGGGCTCGACGCGCGCCAGGACCCCATCATCGCGGTGGGCATGGTGCCGGTGCACCGGGGGGTCATCCGGCTCGGCGAGGCCTTCAGCTCGCTCGTGCGTCCCGACCCGGGCCGGCCCATCCGGCCGGAGTCGGTGCGCGCCCACCAGCTGCTCGCGGGCGACGTGCGCAAGTCGCCGGCGCTCCGGGAGGTGCTCCTCGAGGTGGACCGGCGCCTCTCCGACGGCGTGCTGCTCGTCCACAACCGGGGCATCGACATCCCGTTCCTGAAGGAGGGGCACGCCCGGACCGGCGTCCCCTGGCGCAAGCCGCGGGTGGTGGACACGGTGGACCTCATCGTGAAGGCGGCGCACCGGCGCCGGTTCCTCGCGCAGGGGGCGGACCAGATGCCGTCGCTCAACCTGGCCGAGGCGCGGACGGCCCACGGCCTGCCCCACTACGTGGCCCACGACGCGCTCATCGACGCGGTGGCCACCGCCGAGCTCTTCCTGGTCCTGCGCCAGGTCATCGGGGCGAAGACGCTGCGCGACCTCCGCTGAGTATCGGGGCGGGAAGCGCGAGGAGCCCGAGGAGCGCGATCCCCTCGACCCCCGCCGCCCAGGCGAAGAGGGGGCCCACGCCGTGCCATCGGTCGTAGCCCAGGCCGGAGAGCTGGTACCCGACGGCGTTTCCCACCCCGAAGACCACGGCGGCGAAGAGGGCCTGGCCGGTGGCGCGGAGCCTCGACGGGACGGCCCGCGACATGGCGTCCATGGCCGCGCCCCAGAAGAGGCCGAAGGTGAAGGCGTGCAGGAGCTGCAGCGCGACCACCGCGAGGCTGGACCCGGCGCGGGAGAGGGCGAACCAGCGCAGCGCGCTCGCCGCGAACGACGCGGCCAGGATGGAGCGCAGCGAGAAGAGCGACGCCACGCGGGGAAAGAGGAGCAGGGCCGCCACCTCGGCCGCCACCCCGACCGCCATCCCCACCCCGGTCACCGACGCCGGGAGCCCCCGGTCGCGGACGAAGAGGCCGAAGAGCAGGTGGAACGGGGCGGTCGCGCCCCAGTGGAGCGAGAAGACCGCCAGGAGGCCGAGGAGCGGCCCGTCGCGGAGCAGGCCGGCCATCTCGCGGAAGCGGGGAGGGTGGGACGGGGCCGGGGGCACCGGCAGCCGTCGGGCCGCGAGCGCGTAGGCTCCCACGCAGGCGGCCACCGCCACCGGCACGAGCGGGTCGCCGGCGCGGTCGCCGCGCCAGGAGAGGAGGAGGCCCACCGCCGCGGTGACGACGGCGAAGCCGATCGAGCCGAAGAGCCGGATCCGGGCGTAGGAGGTCTCGGGGTGGTGGAGGGTCCACTCCACCGTGAGGGAGTCCACGAGCGGCACCACGGCGCGGTCGGCGAGCGCGTAGGCGAGCAGCACGAGCCCCACCGCGATCGGCGCGCGCGCGAGCGGCAGCAGGAGCACCGCCCCGAAGGCCCACGCCGAGGCGAGCGCCAGCACCCGCGCCGGGGCCCGGGTCCGGTCGGCCACGGTGGACCAGGCGATGGCCACCGGCACGGCGACGAGCGGCCCCACCATCTGCACCGTGCCGATCTGCTCGCCGGTGAAGCCCAGGCCGCGCAGGTACGGGGCGAAGTAGGGGAGCAGCGTCCCCACGCATCCGTAGTAGGCGAAGTAGAAGAGGCGCAGTCGCGTGGCGGGGGACATCGGCTACACTCGCTCTACCATGGACGGCGTCGTCGGGATGGTCCTCGCCGCGGGGCTGGGCACGCGGCTCCGGCCGCTCACCGACGGCCTTCCCAAGCCGGCCGTCCCGGTGGCCGGCGCCCCGCTCGTCCGTCACGCCCTCGCGCGCCTGCGCGCGGCGGGGGCCGGCCGCGCGGTGGTGAACGTCCACCACCTGCCCGGCGAGATGGAGCGCGTCGCCCGGGAGTCGGCGCAGGCCGAGGGGCTCCCGCTCGAGGTCTCCCGGGAGCCGGTCATCGCCGGCACCGGGGGGGCGCTCCGGGAGGCCCGGCCGCTGCTCGCCGGAGCCGGCACCATCCTCCTGTGGAACGGCGACGTCCTCTTCGACGTGGACCTCGCCGCGGTCGTGGCCGAGCACCGGCGCACCGGGGCGCTCGCCACGCTGGTCCTCGCCGCCATGCCGCCGGGAGCGAGCTACGCCACGGTCGACGTCGACCGGGAGGGGGCGGTGCGGCGCATCGCCGGGCTCGGCCCGGGGGGAGAGGGGCTCACCGCCCTCCACTTCACCGGGGTCCACGTGCTGTCGCCGGAGCTCCTCGACCGGGTGCCCGCGCAGCCCTTCGCGGTGGACGTGAACCGCGGGGTGCACGTTCCGCTCCTCGGGACGGGGCGAGTGCGGGGCGTCGTCGCCGGGGGGTACTGGAACGACCTCGGCACGCCGGGCCGGTACCTGCGCGCCTGCCTCGACGCCCTGCCGGGTGGCGTGGGGGCCGCCGCGGCCGCGCCCGGCGCGCTCGCCGATCACCACCCGCTCGGCCCCGGGGTCCGGGCCGGACCGGGGGTGGAGGTGGACACGGGCGCCCGCGTCGAGGGGCCTTCGCTGCTCGGGCCGGGCTCGGTGGTGGCGGCCGGGGCCCGCGTCGGCCCGGGCGTGGTGCTGGGCGCGGGCTGCCGGGTGGGGCGCGGAGCGGTGCTCGCCCGCGCAGTGGTCTGGCCCGGGACGCGGATCGGCGACGGCGAGCGGGTGGTGGACGCGGTGGCCGCGGGCGAGCTGCGGGTCGCCTCGGCGGAAGGCTAGGACTCCACCACCTCGACGAGCACCGAGGTGACGTTGTCGGCGCCTCCAGCGCGATCGGCCGCGTCGAGCAGCGCCTGGTTGGCGCGCCGGATCTCCGGCCGCTCCAGCCGCAGGATCTCCTCGAGCTGCTCGTCGGGGACCATGCCGGTGAGCCCGTCGCAGCAGAGGAGCACGAGGTCGCCCTCCCGCAGCTCCCGCACCGAGACGTCGACGTCCACGGCGTCGCGCATGCCGAGCGCGCGCACGATGACGTTCTTGTGGGGAAAGGCGTCGATCTCGGCCGGGCTGGGGCGGGCCTGCCGGATGAAGTCCTGCAGCAGCGAGTGGTCCTCGGTGAGGCGGGTGAGCCTGCCGTCGCGGAACAGGTAGGCCCGGCTGTCGCCGACGTGGGCGACGGCCAGCGTCCCCTCCTCGCCGAGGTGGGCGGCGACGAGGGTCGTGCCCATCCCGGAGCGGAGCGCGTCGGCCTGCGAGAGCGCATGGATGGCCTGGTTGGCCGATGCGAAGGCGAGCCGGAGCCGGTCCCCGGCCGGCCCGCCGACGACGGGGAAGCGCAGGGCCAGCTCGTCCACCGCGAGCCGGCTCGCCACCTCGCCCGAGGCGTGGCCGCCGAGACCGTCGGCGACGGCGAAGAGCCCGGCCTCGGGCATGACCAGGAACGCGTCCTCGTTGTGCGCGCGTCGTCGCCCGACGTCGGTGGCGCCGATGGCCGCGAGTCGCATCCGGGCAACGTAGCCGCGCGCGGACGTGGCGGTCAAAGGGTACGCTCCGGCCATGGCCGACCTCGCCCCGCCCGACCCCCCGCTCCACGTGGTGCTGGTGGCGCCCCAGATCCCGCCCAACGCGGGGAACGTGGCCCGCACCTGCGCCGTGACCGGGAGCCGCCTCCACCTCGTGGGCCCCCTCGGGTTCTCGCTCGACGCGAAGGCCCTGAGGAGGGCCGGCCTCGACTACTGGGACGACGTATCGGTCGAGGTGCACCCCGACTGGGTCGCCTTCGAGGCGGCCCGGGTCCGGGGCGGCCCCGGCCGGCTCCACCTCTTCACGGCCCGGGCCCCGCGCACCCTCTTCGAGGCCGAGTTCCGCCCGGGAGACCTGCTCGTCTTCGGCCAGGAGCAGCTCGGCCTGCCCCCGGCGCTGCTCGCGGCCTGGCCGGAGCGCCAGGTGGCCATCCCCATGCTGCCGGGTCAGCGCAGCCTGAACCTGGCGGTGGCGGCCGGGGTGGGGGTCTACGCCGCCCTTCGTGCGCTCTCGGTGTAGGATGGCCCCATGTCGTTCCTGGGCGAGCCGGGGAATCTCGCGCGGACGCCGCTCGCCGCCATCCTGCTCGAGGCCTGGAGCCTCCGGGCCACCGGGGTGCTGACGGTCCACCAGCCCGGAGGCGACTCCCGGGTCTGGTTCCGCGACGGACTGCCGGTGGGCGCCCAGACCTTCGCCGGGTTCCACCCGCTCGGCCAGATCCTGCTCGGACGCGGCCTCATCGACATCGACACGCTGGGCCGGTCGCTCGCAGAGATGGCCCGCTCGCACCGCCGCCAGGGCGAGGTGCTCGTGGAGATGGGCGCCGTCTCCCAGGAGGTGGTCGACCGGGCGCTGGAGGACCAGCAGGCGGGCTACCTGTCCCTCGTCGCCAACCTCGCCGAGGGGGAGTACCGGTTCGACGCGAGCGCCCCGGTGCCACCCTGGGCCGGACGGATCCTGGTCGCCCCCCTGCGCGCGGTCATCGAGGCGCTGGCCACGCCGCAGGGAGCGGCGCTGTGCGCGTCGGCCCTCGGGCTCGCCGAGGGACCCATCGCCCTCACCTCGGGGTACTCGGGCCTGGACGTGGCCTTCGCCTGGACCCGGGAGGAGGAGGAGATCCTCCGACGCCTGCGGACCGCCGCCCCGGCCCGGGAGGTCCTCGCCGCTCCCGGCTTGCCGGCCGAGCATGCGCGGGCGGTGCTCGCGGCGCTGCTCCTGCTCGGGCTGGCCGAGCCGGCGGGCGCCGTGGTCGACCTCGGGCTTCTCGGCGCTGAGGCGCCGGGGGCCGACGCCATGACCGGCATCCCGGCGCAGGACGGT
>JBBIOL010000050.1:0-23797 GCA_037443385.1 Anaeromyxobacteraceae bacterium | reverse complement strand
TGTGCCCGCGAGACCGCCTCGCTCGAGTCCCGGGCGCACGCGGCCGGGTCGCGGGGGGACGTCGCGCGGTCGGCGGCGCTCTGGCGTCGCGCGGCCCGGCTGTCGGGCGACCCGTCCGACCTGCGCGGCCTGGGAGACGTGCTCCGGGCCACCGACCCGGCCGGCGCCGGGGCGGCCTACGGGGAGGCGCTGGTCGCGGCCGGCGAAGGCTCCCCCGCGCTGCGGTCGGCGCTCCTCGAGGCGCTCGCCGACCTCTCCTGGCGCGCGGGCGACGTCGACGGGGCGATCCGGGGCTACGAGGAGGCCCTCTCGCTCCACCCCGACCGGGCCCGGGCGAGGCTGCTCACGGCCAAGCTCCGGGCGGCCCGCGAGCCTGCCCTCGCTCCGGCGGCCTCCTGGTTCCTGGGCACGGGCGACGTCGACGGCGCGATGCGCGCGCTCGCCGCCTCCCTGGATCCGCTCGGGCCCTACCTGGCGGGGCGGTACGCGGCGTCGCGGGGCGACGCGGCGGCCGCGGTGCCGCTCCTCGAGCGGGCGATCGACGGCGGTCTCCCCTCGACCGCGTTCCAGGTGGAGGCCCTGTCCACCCTGGCCGACGCGCGCTGCCGCGTGGGCGACGTCGCCGGCGCCCGGGCCGCCTGGGCCCGGATCGAGCGCGAGACCGACCGGGAGGCGGACCGGGTGCGGGCCCGGCACGCGGCGCTGCGCTGCGGCGGCTGACCTAGCCGTTGCGGAGCCGGTCGATGGTCGCCCGGGGGTTCTTCACGCCCTTCTTGAGGAGCCAGACGGCCACCTTCATTCCGCCGGCCGCGAGCACGCCCAGGTAGCCGTGTGCGACGAGGCGCGCGGTCGAGGCGTTCACACGGACCCGGGCCCGGCGCTCCGGCTCGCGGGCCAGCAGCAGCTGGAAGAAGGCGATGCCGATGGCGCCCACGTCGTCGCCGCCGATGCCGGTGAGGTGCGTCACCGCCGCCGCCGGCATGCTCAGGGTGAAGTCCGGATCCGCCTCCTGGCCCTCCTCCACCCGGGCCTCGCCGGTCGCCATGGAGAACCGGGCCGGGCCGCCCGGGAGGTCGATGGCGACGCGCGCGTCCCGGGCGAGGGGCCTCGTCGCCTTGCGGGCAGCCGGGGAGGTCGCGAAGAAGCGGGACAGGGCCTCGGCGCTGGGATCGGTCATCCGCCCAGTGTATTCCCGGACGCGGCGGCGGGAAGCGGGACGGCGCCGGCGACGGGGCGCGGCGCCGATTGACTGGCGTTCCGGCCCGTGGTTTGACGGGCGGATGCGACTCCCGTCGGCCGCCGTACTCGTCGCGCTCTCGCTCACCGCCTGCGCGAAGAACCTCCCCAACACCGAGATCCGGGACACCCCCGACAACCGCGCCATCATCGCGGTCATCGACGCCTACCGGAAGGCGTTCGACACCCGCAACGTGGACGCGGTCATGGCGCTGGTGTCCACCGCCTACTACGACGACGCCGGCACCGTCGACGCCGCCGACGACATCGACTACAAGGCGCTGCCCGGGGTCCTGCGGGACACCTTCAGCCGCATCACCCAGGTCCGCATCGAGTTCGGCATCACCGACATCGTCGTGAACGGCGACAAGGGGCAGGCCGACCTCTTCTACGACGCCAAGTACCGGGTCACGACGCCGCGCAACGAGATCGCCAAGCGGGACACCGACATCCAGCGCATCCTCCTCCAGCGCGAGGGACAGAGCTGGAAGATCATCTCGGGGCTGTAGCCTCGCCGGCCCGGCGCCAGCGCGCCTCGACCACCTTCCAGCCGTCCTTCTCGCGGTCGAGCACCGCGTCGATGCGCCAGGTGTTCGCCGCCTCGGGCAGGCGGGCCACCACGCCCTCGCCCTGGCCGCCGCGCACGAGCGCCACCTCGACCACCGCCAGGGCCCGGTCGCCCTGGACGTCCACCTGCGCGCCCACCGGCAGGACGGCGTTCCACGAGCCCCGCAGCGTCTCCAGGGCCACGAACTGCTTCAGCTCGCGCCGGCCCATCCCCTGCCCCTGGAAGCGCTCGCTCACGTCGGCCACCACGTCCCCGGCGCGCTTCTCCTCCACCGCGCGGGCCGCGCGATCGAAGATCTCCCGGATGCGCTGCTCGTCGGTGGGCGGATGCCGGAGGAGGCGGACGGCGAGGAGCGCGCCCGCGGCCGCGAGCAGGAGCAGCACGAAGGTGGCGACGTTCCGGGAGATTCTCATGGGCACGGGCCGGGGACGGCCCCGGTCCGACATTGGAGTAGACTCCCGCCCGTGGCGCAAGACCGGGACAGGCCGACCCAGGCCGACCAGCACAACGAGCGGGGCATCGAGCTCGCCGACCGCGGCTGGCTCGACGAGGCGGAGAAGGAGTTCCGCAAGGCCATCGCCCTCGATCCGGCCTCCGCCCATCCGCACGAGAACCTGGCCATGCTCCACTCCCGCCGGAAGCGCTGGCGGGAGGCGTTGCTCGCGCACCTGAAGGCGGTGGAGGTGGAGCCGGAGAGCCCCGGGGCGCGCTTCACGCTGGCCTCCTTCCTCGCCACGCACGGCCTCGAGATGGCGGAGGCCGAGTACCGGGAGGCCATCGCGGCCGACCCGGAGCACGCCGAGGCCCACCTCGAGCTGGGGCTCGCGCTCGCCGACATGGGGCGGGCCGCGGAGGGGCTCGCCGAGCTCGGGATCGCCGTGAAGCTCTCGCCGGAGGACCCGCTCGCCCGGCACGAGCTCGCCAGCCTGCTCATGGACGAGGGGGACTACCGCACCGCCATCGGCCATTTGCGCGAGGCGGCCCGGCTCGAGCCGGAGAGCTTCGAGATCCACCTCGACCTGGGCCTCTGCTACGCGCAGAAGGGGTTCTACGCCGAGGCCGAGCGGGCCTACGAGAAGGCCCGCTCGATGAAGCCGGAGGACGCGGTGGTGAACTACGACCTCGCCTCGCTGTACGCGCAGTGGGGGCGGAGCGCGGACGCGCTGGCGCCGCTGCGGAAGGCGCTCGCGGCCGACCGGGAGAAGGTCCGGGGATGGCTCTCCTCGGACCCGGTCTTCGACCCGCTGCGCGGGAGCGACGCCTTCGACCAGCTCGTGGCGGGGTGACGATCAGGGCGAGTAGCGGAGGATGGTCCGGTTTCCCCCGACCGCCCAGGCCTCCGAGGGCCCCGCCGCCCAGACGTCGAAGAGGAACACCGCGGTGCCGGTCGACACCGGTGACCAGGCCGTTCCGTCCCAGTGCCGCGCCACGCCGTTCGACCCGACGGACCAGATGTCGTCCGGCGCGCTGCCCCAGATCGACGCCAGGATGCCTTCGCTCGCCGGCGGTGCGCCCGGAACCGACGTCCAGGCCAGGCCGTCCCAGTGCCGCAGGCCGTCCGCCGCACAGACCCATGCGTCGCCTGCCGAACCGCCCCAGATGTCGTTCATCTGATTCGGGTCGACGGGGAAGGCCCGCGTGAACGTGGACCCATTCCAGTGGTGCATGTTCTCGCCCGCGACCCAGAGGTCGGTCGAGGACGTACCCCAGACGGAGTTCAGCTGCTCGGTCGTGCCGATGGCGACCGGGCTCCAGGCAAGCCCATCCCAGTGCACGACCGTCCCGCCGGTCCCCACCGCCCAGACGTCGTTCGACGAGAAGCCCCAGACACCGGTGAAGGTCGTGCCCGTCGCGGTCGAGTACAGGGACCAGGCCTGCCCGTTCCAGTGCGCGGCCATGCCCAGGGTGCCCATCGCCCACACATCCGTCGGAGAAGTGCCCCAGATCGCCATCGTGGCGTACGGCACGCCGCTGGCGTGGCGCGTCCAGGCGTTGCCGTCCCAGTGCAGGAGATCGGTGCCGGAGGCGTAGTCGAAGTCCCCGCCGACCCAGACGTCGTTCGGGGACGTTCCCCAGACCGTGTAGAACCCGTAGACCGTGCCGCCGTCGACCGAGACGGTCCTCCATGCCGGAGCGGGTGCGTCCACGCACGCGATCTGGATCGTCGTGACGTCGACGCGGTCGATCCGGCCATTTCCGGCCGCCACCGTGCACACCTGCGCCGGACCCGACGGCTGTCGCTTCACCGTCACGGCGAAGGTGGTGCCGGGCGCCACCCGATCGGCGAAGGCGAAGCTCGCCGAACCCGGCCCGACGACCAGGTCCGGCTGCCCGGGAGTGGCGAGCGTGAGCCCGGATCCGGTGAGCCCCTGGATCGTGCCGCCGATGGCGAAGGTGGCCCCCGCCCCGCCGATGCCCTGGGCGACGTTGCGGACGACCCAGACGTCCTGGTTGCCGTCGAGGGAGGTGCCGGTGAAGGCGACGTCCTTCCCGTCCGGCGACCAGGCCGGCTGGGACGCCGCGACCTCCAGGGCGAGGCGGACCGGTGTGGCCCCTCCCCCTGCGGGGACGAGCGCGAGGCCCGGCCCGTCCGCCGTCGTCTCCGTGAAGACGATCCAGCTCCCGTCCGGTGACCACCGGGGATCGACGTTGCTCGCGCCCGCCTGGCCGCTCGTCGTCAGCCGTCGCCGGACCATGCCGGTCGCGGCGTCCAGGACGAAGACGTCCGGTCCGCTGCCCGTGCCGCACGAGGACGGGCAGATGGCCGCGACCAGCTCCGTCCCGTCCGGCGAGAACCCGATGCCCTGGATCGTCGCGCCAGCGGGAGGGTCGTGGAGGATGGTGCCGTACGCATCGGAGCCCTGTCCGGCCAGGCTGAGATAGGGCGCGGTCCGGATCTGGTACCTGCCGTAGAAGATCGGGACCCACGCCGCCGCACCGGTGGCCTTGCTGAAGGAGAACGAGTCGGCGTTCTGGCCCCCGGTGATGAGCATGATGCGGTGGAAGTAGGCGTCGTCCCCGTCCCACGCGGTCCGGACGATGGGCAACGCGGGGGCGGACGTGCTCGCCCGCATGAACTCGAAGTAGACCTGGCACTCCTTCACGATCACGTCGCCGGAGTCGAGGGCCACGGTCCCGGGGCACAGGCCCGGGTCGGCCCAGGGGCTCGTCAGGCTGATGTGGAGGAGCTCGTGCTGCCCCGCGCCGTCCGACGTCATCTCCCAGAGGTCGCTTCCATTCGTCCGGTCGCTCGCCCGGTTCGAGTTGAAGAGGATCTCCCCCGTCGGCCTCCACGCCGGCGCGAAGTCGCGACCGGGATCGTTCGTGAGCCGGGTCACGGACATGACGCCCGGGCCTGGCTCGAAGCGCGCGTACACGATCCAGACCCGCGACGGCTCCACGGTGCAGGCGCCGGTGCCCGTGCAGTCCCCTCCGTTCCAGCCCGTGAAGCGGAAGCCCGGGGCGGGCGTGGCGGTCAGGGTGACCTCGACGGGCGGCCAGGCCACCGGGACGGCGAAGGTGCAGAGCTCCCTTCCCTCGGCGCACGTCGCCGGAGGCTGCCCCGGGATGATCACCGTGACGGTGCCGTCCCCTCCTCCCGGAGCCGCGATCTTCATCACGCTGAAGGGCAGGGTGTCCCCGCTGCGGAAGACCGCCGCGATCGACTTATCCGGCCCCGATGCGGTCGTGTCCACGGTGCACGCGCCGGACCCCGTGCAATCGGCCGCCCACGCGAGGAACCGATACCCGCCGTCCGCCGTGGCGGTGAACGTGGCCGTCTCGTTCCACGCATACGTCACCGGCCCGCAGGCGTTCGCGGTGCCGCCTGCCGTCCCGCAGTCGACCTTGCCGTCGCTCGAGCGGATCGTCCCACCGATCGGCCGCGACACGTTCACGACGTAGTTGACCCCGTACGTCCCCTTCTCCTGGGCCTGGCCGGACGGGTCGGCCGATCTCTGGGAACCACAGCCAGCGAGCACGACGCCCGCCGCGCAGGCGAGAGCGATTGGGCCAAGCTTCTGCATCGGGGTCCCCCTCAGGATCCGTCTGCGGGTCTCGATGTCGGTTCGATGACCCGTCCGGGACGCCCCGGACGGTATCGGTGCGGTTCGTTCGCAAACAAGCAACATTCGAGCCTTTTCCGGTCCCCGGGCGAATCCCTATCGCCATTGGAGTTTTCGCTCGGAGTGCAATGTCCCGGTTGGCTAGGTGTGGGGGAACTGGCGCGGAGGTGGGGCAACGCGCACATGTCATGGACCCACGCAGCTCACGACGCGGCGCGGCGCGCCGCCCGGGTCGGGGACGGGGTACGGTGCGTCTGCCATCCACACCCAGGGAACGGGGGCAACCAGTGCGTACGGCGACACTCCTCGTGGGCGTTCTCTTGCTCGGCCTTCCCGCCACGGCGCGCGCCCACCCCTGCGAGGCGGAGGTGGCCCAGCTCCGTCGCGGCCTCGCGTCCATTCAGCGGGGCATCGCCACCATCGAGACCGCGGCGCCGGGGCCGCGCCAGCAGCAGATGCTCGAGAGCCTGAAGGAGCAGTACGCGACCGAGCAGGAGACCATCCGGAAGGCCGAGGATCGGTGCGCCGCGCTCGTCCGCGCGGAGGGTCCGCCGGCTGCGCCCGTCCCGCCCCCTCCTCCCGCCGCGGCACCCGCCCCGCCGGCCGCCGCGTCCGCTCCGCCACCTGCCGCTCCGGCTGCTGCCGCTCCGGACCCCGACGCGGACGCCGTTCGCGCCTTGATCGAGGACGCGCGGAGGGCCGACCTCGCCGGGGACCGCGCCTTCTACGAGCGGGTCCTGACCCGCGACTTCACCATGGGCACGACCACCGGGGACTGGGAGTCACGGGAGTCGAAGCTCGCCTGGATCGGAGACCCCCGCCACAAGGTCCTTTCCGAGACCGTCTCCGGTCTTCAGGTCCGGGTCCACGGGGCAACCGCGGTCGCGACCTACCGGGTCGAGGTCGCCGGGGAGCTGGAGGGCAAGCCCGTCCAGGCGAAGGCCATCGTGACGGCGACGTTCGTGAAGGAGGCCGCGGGCTGGATGCTCGTCGCCCTGCACGCCTCTCCGATGCGCTGACCCGGCCCCCATCGCGGGGCCCGGGTTGACCTGGCCCACGTCTCGCATAGGCTCGGACCCCAGACATGCCCGAGCTCGCTTTCTTCCGTCATGGTGAGGAGTTGCTGAGGGTCGCCCTGGGCGACCGGACCTCGATCGGCCGATCCGCGGACTGTGACGTCTCTTTGCCGGACCCCGGGCTGTCCCGGGTGCAGGCGGAGGTCGAACGGCGGACGGGTGGCTACTACCTCGTCGACCGTTCCGGCCGCGGCACCCGGGTCGGCCCTGCCGACGTCACCGAGGCGCTCCTCTCCGACGGCACCCACCTCTCCTTCGGGACCTGGCGCGCCCTGTTCCGCGAGGCGGCATCGGGAGACCCGGAGGCCACCTCGGTCCGCGGGCTCACCGGCATCCGCCCGGTCGAGACGGCCGCCCCGGCGCAGGCCCGGCTGCGGGTGCGGGACCGGGGGCGGGAACGCATCGTGCCCCTGCCCGACGACGGGCTCACCATCGGGTCGGTCCCGGGAAACGGCCTCGTCCTCGACGATCCGTTCGTGTCGTCCCGACACGCGCGCATCGACCGCCCTGCCGGGCGCTGGGAGGTGACGGACGCCGGGTCCACGAACGGCACGCTGCTCGGCGGCGTCCGGGTGTGGCGCTCGGAGCTGCCCCCGGGGCTCCCCATCACGGTGGGGGACAGCGAGCTGGTCCTCGAGATCGGCTCACCGCGCGACGGGCGGCTGCCGGGAAGCTACGAGGGCATGTTCTCGCTCGACCCCGCCATGCGCCACGTCTTCGATCTCATCGACCGGCTCGCCCCGGCCGACGTCCCGGTGACGATCCTGGGCGAGACCGGCACCGGCAAGGAGCTCGTGGCCCGCGCGCTGCACGCGCGGTCCCCCCGGCGCGACGGCCCGTTCATCCCGGTGAACTGCGCGGCCATCCCGGAGACGCTCATGGAGAGCGAGCTCTTCGGCCACGAGAAGGGGGCCTTCTCCGGCGCCGAGCGGCTCCGCAAGGGCGCCTTCGAGGAGGCCGACCACGGCACGCTCTTCCTAGACGAGATCGGCGAGATGCCGCTCGACCTGCAGGCGAAGCTGCTCCGGGCGCTGGAGAACTCCGAGGTGAAGCGGGTGGGCGCGTCGCGCCCCATCCAGGTCTCGGTGCGCGTGCTCTCCGCCACCCACCGGGACCTCCCGGCCCAGGTCCGCGCCGGCAAGTTCCGCGAGGACCTCTACTACCGCCTCTCCGTCATCCCGCTCTCGGTCCCGCCGCTCCGGGCGCGGCAGGGCGACGTCCGGGCGCTCGCCCAGCGGTTCCTGGACGCCACGGCGCCGCTCGGGCTCCAGCTGCGCTGGGCCGAGGAGGCGCTCCGCCGCCTCGAGTCCTACGACTGGCCCGGGAACGTCCGGCAGCTGAAGAACGTGGTGCAGCGGGCGCTGCTCTTCCGCGGCGAGGGAACGGTCCTGCCCGCGTCGTCGGTGACCTTCGAGGACCTCCGCCCCGCCGCCGGACCGGGCAGCGACGACACCACCCTCTACCTGCCCGGCCTCACGCTCGAGGAGATCGAGCGGGAGTCCATCCGCCTCTCGCTGCGCCGCAACCGCGGGAAGCGCTCGGCCGTGGTGAAGGAGCTGCAGATCGCGAAGAGCACCGTGCTGAAGCGCATCGCCCAGTGGGGCCTGCAGGACGAGGGGCGCGAGGCCGGCGCGCCGCCGGAGCCCGACGACGACTAGTTCCAGAACCGCCCGGCGCGGACCGGCTGCACGAGGTCCATCTCCTCGGCCGGCTCGGGGGGCAGCTCGAGCGCGTCGGGGCGGACGTTGCCCAGGTAGCGGTGGATGGCCACCTCGATCTGGCTCCGCGTGGCCAGGACCGGGCGGACCTGCTTGCCGCTCACGAACGCGACCTCGTCCATGGCCCCGACGTCGAGGGGATCGGCCGTGGCGACGAGCAGCGGGCCCCGGCGGGTCTCGGAGAGCAGCTCCACCGGCAGCACCTGGCGCGATTCGAGGATGCGGGTGGGAACGAGCAGGAGCACGTCGGCCGGGACGTGGCGCCCCGCGAGATCCATGACCGGAATGGAGAACTGACGCCCGAGCGCCCGGACGACGTCGGTCTCCGGCACGAGCCCCAGGTGGACGAGCGCGTTGCCGAGCCGCCCACCCCAGCGCTTCTGCCAGTCGAGCCCGGCGCGAAGCTGCCGCGCGCTGATCGCCCCACCCTCGACCAGGATCTGTCCCAGCGGTACCCGATTCATCGCCCACGCTCCGCAGCAAGGGTGGCGTGCGCTTCCCCCGCGCACACACGTTTACACCTGCCACTCTCTACCACGAGGTGGGCGAAGCAAATACCCCTAAATCGCTACTACTTCTGGGGCGTCTTCTTCTTCTGGCTCTTCGACATCTCGGCGAGGCGGGCGTTCGCCTTCTTGGCCGCGGTCGTCTTGGGATACCGCTTCGCGACGTCCTGGAAAATGGCCCGGGCGTCGTCCCGGAGGTCGAGCGCGAGCATGGCCTCCCCCGTACGGAAGAGGGCGTCGGGGGCCTTGTCGGAGCGCGGGAAGTCCTGCGCCACCTTCCCGTAGGAGAGGACCGCCTCCCGGTAGCGCTTCTCGCCGAAGGAGATCTCGCCCATGCGGAACCAGGCATCGGCGGCCCGCGGATCGGTTGGCCACTTCTTCACGTACTCGTCGTAGAGCTGCCGGGCGACCGCCCGCTCGCCCGCCTGCTCCTGAGCCAGGGCGAGCGCGTAGAACTCCGACTTGTCGGCGGGGCGCTTCAGCCCCTCGGCGCGCTTGCGCCCCTCGTAGTCCTCGAGCGCGCCCGCGCCCTTCAGGGCGGCGAAGCGGGCCTCGGTGTCCGACTGGAGCTGGAGGAGCCGCTGGTCGGTCTCCCGCAGCTGGTGCTGGTGCTCCTCCATCTGCCCGAGGAGCCGCGTCAGCGACTCCTGCATGCGGTCCTGGTTGGCGACGACGTCGGCGCCGCTGCGGTGGGCGGTGGTGTTGAGCTCGTCGAGCTTGCGCTGGACCTCGACGATCTTCTGGTCGACCTTGGCGATGCGGTCCCGGACCACGGTCCGCTGCTCCTCGAGCTGCTGCGCCGTGGCGGCGCCGTCCGCCTCCAGCTTCTGGATGCGGGCATCCATCTGGCGTCCCTTCTCGACGGGGACCCAGCAGCCGGTGGCGACGAGGAGCAGCGCGAACGCGATCCGGGACTTCATCCGTCGCGAATCCTACTGGGCGACCACGTCGTCCCGGCGGTTCTTCTGCCAGCAGGACTCGGTGGCGTCCGTGCAGATCGGGCGCTCCTTGCCGTAGCTGACCGTCTTCACCGCCTTGGCGGGGACGCCGAGGTTCACGAGGAACTTCTTGGCGGCCTCGGCGCGGCGCTGTCCCAGCTGGAGGTTGTACTCACCGGTGCCGCGGTCGTCGCAGTTGCCCTCGACGGTGATCCGGGTGAAGCCCTTTCCCTTGATGCAGGACGCGTTCTTGGTGAGGTCGGCCTGGGACTCGGGCGTGAGCACGGCGCGGTCGAAGGCGAAGTAGACCGGCAGCAGCTTGCCGCCGCCCGGCGGGCAGGCCTGCGGCTCGGCGGTGACGCACTTGCCCGCCTGGCAGGCCTTGCCTGCCCCGCAGGAGGCGTCGTTCGTGCACTCGGGCGGGGGAGGCGGCGGCGCCACGGTCATGCACTTGCCGGCCTGGCAGGCCTTGCCGGTCGGGCAGTCGTCGTTCCGCTCGCACTCGGGGCGGGGCACGCACTTCAGGGACCGGCAGACGAAGCCGGCCTTGCAGTCGGTGTCCTGCCCGCACTCCTGGCAGCGCCCCTCGACGCAGGTCTTGCCATATCCTTCCTGCGCGGAGCAGTCCTCGCTGGTCTTGCACTCCCCGTCCTTCGGCTTGGCCGGGCAGCCAGCCAGGAACAGGGCGAGGACGGGAACGGCGAGCAAAATCGAACGGTGCATCCGCATGGAATTCCTCCGTGTCTGGGCGGGTCCGCCTGGGGGATCGGACCCTCGTGATGCTCCCGTTTCGCCGGGGTGTCAAACGAAAATCCCCGGGAATGCACCCGTGCGGGCGGAGGTTTTCCAGGGCGCGGGGCGCGGGCGAGCCCGGCCATCCCTCCCTCCCGGCCGGGTCGCCCACGCACCCGCGCGTTTTCGTTCCCGCTCCCCGCCACCCCTTGGCGGCCGTCCCTCCGGGGACTATGGTTCGACGCCCCCACCGTGGATCCCGCCACCCCTTCCGAGACCCCGAGCGAGTCCCCTCCGCCGCCGTCCAGGCGGAGGTGGTTCCACCGTCCCGGACTGCGCCGCGCCGCCCTCGGCGTCCTGGCCGCGGCGGGCGTGTCGCTCCTCGCCTTCGCCGGTCTCGCCTGGAAGTGGAACCGCGAGCTCCCCGCCTTCGACGGGCTGCGGGACTACCGGCCGCTCGTCGCCACCCGCGTGCTCGCCGCCGACGGCAGCGAGGCCTTCGTCTTCGCCCGCGAGCGACGGACGGTGGTCCCCTTCGAGAAGATCCCGGCGGTGGTCCGGCGCGCGGTGCTCTCGGCGGAGGACGCCCGGTTCTACGAGCACGAGGGGGTGAACTACCTCGCCATCCTGCGCTGCGCGGCGAAGGGGCTCCTGCGCGGCGGGGTGGCCTGCGGGGGCTCGACCATCACCCAGCAGGTGGTGAAGACCTTCCTGCTCCCCACCGACTGGCGCGTGAAGCGGAAGGTGAAGGAGCTCTTCCTCGCGCCCCGCCTCGAGCAGAACCTCTCCAAGGACGAGATCCTCTACCTCTACCTGAACCAGATCTACTTCGGGCACCGCCGCTACGGCGTGGAGGAGGCGGCGCGCTTCTACTTCGGCAAGGGGATCGCCGACGTCACGGTGGGCGAGGCGGCCCTGCTGGCGGGCATCATCCAGTCGCCGGAGCGCCTCTCCCCGGTGAAGCACCTCGAGGCGGCGCGCTCCCGGCAGCGCTACGTGCTCCGCCGCATGGTCGAGGACGGGGCCATCGACGCCCGCACCGCCGAGGCCGAGGCGGCCCGCCCGCTCCGGCTGCGCAAGATCACCGAGCCGTACGGCGCCTGGTACGCCGACGCCGTCCGCCGCCACCTCGACGAGCGCTACGGCGCCGAGCGCGTCGAGACCGACGGGCTGCTCGTGGAGATCGCCATGATGCCCGGCCTCCAGCGCGCCGCCGAGTCCGCGCTGGCCGCCGACCTGCGCCTCGTCGACAAGCGGCACGGCTGGCGCGGCGCGCCCCAGCGGCTCGACGAGAAGCAGCTCGCCGCGGCGCTGCCCGCCTGGCGCGAGCGGCTCTCGGCCGCGCGGCCGCACGCCGGCGAGGTGCTGGTGTGGGATCTCGGGCGGGTGGACCCCGACGAGATCGATCCGGACGGCGACGGCAAGACCGAGACCCAGCGGCGGGTGCGCCTGCGCCCGCTCGAGGCCGGCGAGACCTACGCGGTCCTGGTCGAGAAGGTGGACGAGCGCTCCGCCACCCTCGACCTGGGCGGAGCCCGGGGCGTGATCCCGTTCGCCGACGTCGCCTGGGCCCGCAAGTACAACCCGGCGGTGGGCACGGCCGCCCCGAAGCGGATGGCGGACGTCCTCCGCGCGGGCGACATCGTGCTCGCCCGGGTCGTGCCGGGCAAGCAGTCGCCGGCGGACCTCGCGCGCTCCGGCAAGCCCGTGCCGCTCTCGCTCGAGCAGGTGCCGCGGCTCGAGGGCGCGCTCGTGGCCATCGACCCGGCCACGCGCGGCGTCCGGGCGCTCGTGGGAGGCCAGGACTTCGGCCGGTCCCAGTTCAACCGGGCCATCCAGGCGAAGCGCCAGCCCGGGAGCGCCTTCAAGCCCTTCGTCTGGGGCGCGGCCGTCGAGTCCGGGCGGTACACGCCGGCCACCATCGTCTACGACACGCCCGACCTCTACCGCGACCCCTGGACCGGCAAGGAGTGGAAGCCGCAGAACTTCGAGAAGGACCTCTACGAGGGGCCGATGCTGCTCCGCGACGCGCTCGCCCACTCGAAGAACACGGTCTCGGCGAAGCTCGTGGACGCGCTGGGCGTGGACGCGGTGATCGACTTCGCCCGGCGCGCCGGGATCGAGAGCGAGATGCCCCGGAGCCTGTCGCTCGCGCTCGGCACCGGCGAGGTCACGCCCCTCGAGCTGGTGAACGGCTACGCCACGCTGGTCGCCGGCGGCTTCTCCGCGCCGCCCATCCTCGTCACCCGGGTCCGGGACCGCGACGGGAACCTGCTCGAGGAGACCCGGCCCGCGCGACCGCCCCCGCCCGCCGAGGAGACCGCTCCCGCCCCGCCGCCGGAGGCAGCCATGGGAGCCGGGGCGCCCGAGGGCGGGGCGCCTCCCGTTCCCGTGGCGGCGCCCGCCCCCGCCGTGGGACGGCTCCCGGATCGCATCCGCCCCGAGGCGGCCTACGTCACGGTCGCCATGATGAAGGAGGTCGTGCAGAGCGGCACCGGCCAGCAGGCCCGGGTCCTCGACCGGCCCGTGGCGGCGAAGACCGGCACCGCCCAGGAGCACCGCGACGCCTGGTTCGTGGGCATGACGCCCGACCTGGTGGCGGGCGTCTGGGTCGGGTTCGACAGCCACGATCCGCTCGGGCCGCACGCCACCGGCGCCGGCGCCGCGCTGCCCGGCTGGATCGGATTCATGCAGGCCGCGGTGGGAGGCAAGCCGGCCGTCGACTTCCCGGTGCCGCCCACGGTGGAGATGGTCCGCATCGACCCGAAGACCGGGCTGCTCGCCGCCGGCGCGACCGAGGGAGTCCTCCTGCCGTTCCTTCCCGGGACCGCACCGCGGAGCACGTCACCCGAGCCGACGTCGGCGCCGCAGAACTTCTTCCAGGACGACCACTGACCGCGCCGGGCTAGCGCACCGGGGTGGCCCGGAGCGCGGCCTTGCCGTCCTTCACGTGGACCTGGAAGCGCACCGTGCGGCAGGCGTACTTCTGGACGAGCAGTTCGCGGTTCTTGCGCAGCTTCTCCCGGAACCGCTCCCAGGTGACCCCCTCGACCGGCTCCCCCTGCCCCACCCGGACGCGCAGGAACTCCTCGTAGACCCCGCGCCAGGCCGCGTCGAGGTCCTCGACCGACGGCGGGGTGGCACGACCCGGCGCCGGCGTGGCGAATCCGTTTCCGCCGACGGGCTGGGTGGTGCGGGGTTGCCCCGCCCGGGCCCGCTGCGCGGCCTGCACGAGCGCCGCCGCCGTCGCCGATCCGGCCGGTCGGGCCTCGAGCGGCAGGGGCGTGGGCGTCGCGGGCGGGTAGAGCCCGCTCGGCCCCGGGGCCTCCGCCTCGTGCGCGTGGGATGCCTCCTCCGGCGCCACCGCGTGCAGCGGCACGTCGAGGGTGGGCGCCGGAACCGGCGGGTGCGGCGGTGGTGCGACCGGGGGCGCCACCGGCATCGGCTCGGGTGTCGCCGGGGGCGTCGCACCTCCGGTGGCTCCCTGCCCGATGCGGGCCAGGCGGGCGGCCTCCGAGGCGCGCGAGAGTGCCGAGGCCAGCGTCCCGAAGGTTCCGGACATGCGCGGAACCCGGGCGTCGAAGTCGCCCCGCGAGATCCGGTCGGCGGCCGCGGCGAGCTCCCGCGGCACGTGGGAGGGCACGACCCGCTCCCGCGGCATCCCCAAGACGGCGCCGACGACGCCGAGCAGCAGGATCACCGCCAGCATGGCCTGCTGGACCGCGGCGACCGGCTCGAGCGAGGGCCGGACCGGCGCGGAGAGCACCGCCACCGGCCCCTCGATGCCCGGGAGGCCCAGCGCGCGGGCGCGAAACGCCGGCGCCTTCCGGAAGAGGAGCGGCAGCGCGGGGAGCCCCGGGGCCACGGAGATCGCCCCGAGCCGTCCGACGTCGACCGCCTCGGCCGTCGGCCGGCCGGCCGCCGCCACCACCCGTGCCGCGTCCACCGCGGAGAGCGTCGAGACGAGCTGCGGCCCGACCAGCGTGAGATCCGCCCCGGTGGCAGCCTGGAGCCGCCCCGTCCAGCGGGGGTCGACGGGGAGGCCGAAGGCCAGCGTGAACCCGCGGTCGCTGTGGATCACCGCCACGGCGTACAGGGCGTCCTCGAACCGGACGTGTCGCGGCGCCGCGCCGGAGCCGAGCAGCGCCCGCGCGAGCGGATCGACCGGGGCGACGTGGCGTTCCCCGACCCGCAGCGAGACGTCGCGCTCGTGCGCGAAGCCGACCAGCGGAGCTCGCCCCAGCTCGACGTCGAGGAGCGCGGCGGCCGCGCTCACGGCGGCGTCGGCCGCGGCGCCCGGATCGACGGCGGCCGGGGCCGGCGACGCCGCGGAACGCTGCGCGGGCGGCGGCCGGGGCGGCGGCGGGCCGTCCGGGGGTGCGAGGACCGCGGCCAGCGACGGGTCTCGCGCCGCCACGGCGGCGACGTCGCGGACCTGGCGCGAGAGCAGGCGGGTCCCGGTCTCGAACTGCAGGGCACCCGACCGCAGCGTGGCCGTCACCTGGTCGAGCGCGGGGGGGGTGGCCCGCTGCGTGAACACCCAGACCGCGGCCAGGCCGGTGGCCACGACCAGCGTGGTGAAGCCCCAGATCCGGGTTCGGGACATCGTGCGAGCTTATACCACGCTCACCCAGACGCTCCGGCCGGGCTGTGCGAAGCACCGGTCCAGCTCGGCGTCGACGTCGAGGTCCGGCGGCAGGACCGGGTCTCGCCTGCGCGGTTCCTCCCGCAGCCGGCGATCGACCTGCTGGAGGTGCGCCACGATCCCCACCCAGTCGCGATCGGCCTGGTTCATGACGCCAGGGTAGACCGTGTGGGTGGGGGGTCCAGAAAACAGGCGGTGGAGCCGGCGACCCGGGCGCGGATCGCTTGACTCCCCCGCCCTCCCGCCGTATCTGGGGCCGGCCCTGACCCGATCGGGAGGGGCCCCGTTCCCCGGAGGTTCATCCGTGCGCAAGCTCCTCGCCCTCGCCCTCTGCCTCGTGGCCGTCCCCTCCCTCGCCGACGAGGGCATGTGGACCTACAACGCCTTCCCCCGGGACCTGCTCGAGAAGCGGCACGGCGTGAAGGTCGACCCGGCGTGGCTCGACCACCTGCGCCTCTCCTCGGTCCGCCTCGCGCAGGGCTGCTCGGGGAGCTTCGTGTCGCCGGACGGCCTCGTGCTCACGAACCACCACTGCGTCGAGACGTGCCTCCAGGACCTCTCCACCGCGGAGAAGGACCTCATGCGGACCGGCTTCCTCGCCCGCACCGCCGCGGAGGAGGTGAAGTGCCCGGTCCTCGAGCTGAACCAGCTCCTCGCCATCACCGACGTGACCGCCCGCGTCCGCAAGGCCACCTCCGGGCTCTCCGGCCAGAAGTTCGCCGACGCGCTCAAGGCCGAGACCGGACGCATCGAGACCGAGTGCCAGGAGAGCGCCGCGCTCCGGTGCAACGTGGTCTCGCTCTTCCACGGCGGGCGCTACGACCTGTACCGCTACCGCCGCCACCAGGACGTGCGCCTGGTCTTCGCCCCCGAGTTCGCCATCGCCTTCTTCGGCGGCGACCCGGACAACTTCCAGTTCCCCCGCTACGACTTCGACATGGCCATGGTCCGGGCCTACCAGGACGGCAAGCCGGTGGCCACGCCCGAGCACCTCTCCTGGAACCCGGCCGGCCCGCGGGAGGGGGACGTGGTCTTCGTCTCCGGCCACCCGGGGCGCACCGACCGGCTCCTCACCATGGCCGAGCTCGAGTACGAGCGGGACGTCCAGATCCCCTCGATCATCGCCCGCTACTCGGAGCTGCGCGGCGCGCTCATCGAGTACGGCGCCCGCGGCCCCGAGCAGCGGCGCGTCTCCTCCGGGATGCTCTGGCTCGTCGAGAACTCGCTCAAGGCCTACAAGGGGGAGCGCGAGGCGCTCGTCGACCGCGCGTTCTGGGCCCGCAAGGCGGCGGCCGAGGCCGCCTTCCGCAGGAAGCTCGCGGCCGATCCGGTGAACGGCCCGCCCGCGCTGGCCGCCTACGAGACCCTCCAGCAGGTCGAGGACGTGCGGCGCACCATCCGCGACGAGCTCACCTGGGTGATGGCGACGGACGGGTACCGGTCCGACTACTTCCGCGTCGCCCGGAACCTGGTGCGCGGCGCCGCCGAGCGCCCGCTGCCCAACGCCGAGCGGCTGGAGGACTTCCAGGAGGCGAGGCTCCCGGCGCTGACCCAGTCGCTCTTCAGCACCGCGCCCATCGACGACGGCTTCGAGACCTTCAAGCTGGCATGGGCCTTCGCCCGGATGCGCGAGGCCCTCGGCTCCGACCACCCGTTCGTGCGCAAGGTGCTCGGCAAGGAGTCGCCGCGGGAGGTGGCGGAGCGGCTCGTCTCCGGCACCCGGCTCGGCGATCCCGCCGTCCGGCGCAGGCTCTGGGAGGGCGGCGCGGCGGCCGTGAACGCCTCGCAGGACCCGCTCGTCGCCTTCGCCCGCCTCGTCGATCCCGACGCCCGGGCCGTCCTCCGCACCTACGAGGACGAGGTCGAGGGGCCCCGCAAGAAGGCCGGCGAGGCCATCGCCCGGGCGCGCCTGGCGGTGGAGGGGACCTCGGGCTACCCGGACGCGACGTTCACGCTCCGTCTCACGTTCGGGGTGGTGCGCGGCTGGACCGAGGGTAAGCGAACCGTGCCCCCCTTCACCACCCTGGCCGGCGCCTTCGAGCGCGACACCGGCCGCGAGCCGTACGCGCTGCCGCCGAGCTGGCTCGCCGCCCGCCCCCGGCTCGACCTCACCACCCGCCTCGACCTCTCCGCCGACGTGGACATCATCGGCGGCAACTCCGGTTCCCCCATGGTGGGGCGCGACGGCCGCCTGGTGGGGCTGATCTTCGACGGCAACATCTGGTCGCTGGGCGGGAACTACGGCTTCGACGAGAAGCTGAACCGCGCGGTGGCGGTGGACGCCGCGGCCATGGTCGAGGCGCTCGACAAGATCTACGGGGCCCGCCGCATCCTGGAGGAGATCCTGCCCGGGCGCCGGCCGACCGCGACCCGCTGACCGCCCGGGGGCCCGCCCCCCCGAGATCCGGCGACCGCTACGCGTCCCGCGGGACGGCGATCATGCGCTCGAGCGCCCGCCGCGCGCCCTCGGCCACGTCGGCCGGCACCTCGATGGCGTGCTTCCCGCGCAGCAGCGCGTCGCGCACCATCACCAGGTCGATCATCTTCATGTACGGGCAGTGCATGCGGCAGCCCAGGCAGCCGTCGGCGACGACGAACTCCTTGTCGGGCCAGCGCTTGCGCAGGCCGGTGAGGATCCCGTGCTCGGTGGCCACGATGAAGGTCCGGGCCTCGGGGTGGCGGGCCACGGCGGCGGTCATGCCGGTGGTGGAGCAGACCTCGTCGGCCAGCTCCAGCACGTCGGCGCGGCACTCGGGGTGGGCGATGACCACCGCGCCCGGCCGCTCGCCGTGCACCTTCTCGACGCTGGCGCTGCGCAAGACGTCGTGGATGGGACAGGCCCCGTCGTAGACCACGACCTCCTTCTCGGGGACCTTGGCCTTCACCCACGCGCCCAGGTTCCGGTCGGGGGTGAAGAGGATCTTCCGCTGCGGGAGCGAGCGCACCACGCTGGCCGCGTTGGCGCTCGTGCAGCAGACGTCGGAGAGCGCCTTCACCTCGGCCGTGGAGTTCACGTAGGTGACGACGGCGTGGTCCGGGTAGCGCGCCTTCCAGTCCTCGAGCGACTCGGCCGAGATGGAGTCGGCGAGCGAGCAGCCGGCCGAGAGGTTGGGGAGCAGCACGGTCTTCCCGGGGTTGAGGACCTTGGCCGACTCGGCCATGAAGTGCACGCCGCAGAAGACGATGGTGCGCTGCGGGACCTTCTGGGCCTCGATGGCGAGCTGCAGCGAGTCCCCCACCACGTCGGCCAGCGCCTGGATCTCCGGGAGCTGGTAGTTGTGCGCCAGGATCACCGCGTCCCGCTCGCGCCGGAGCGCGGCGATCTCCGCCTGCAGCTCGCGCACCTGCGCGGCGGTCAGATCGGCGCCGGTGACGGGGTTGGCGACCGGGTCGTGGACGGGGACGACGGGAAGGCTCATGGTCCCGTATAGATACCCGGTGCTCCTCGCCGTCACCACCCCCTTCGACCCGCTCCCGGAGGCGCTGGCCGCCGCGCGCGCGGCGGCGCTCCGCCGAGGCCTCCCCTTCCAGCCCCGCGCCGCCCGCTCCCTCGCCGAGGTGGCGCGGGCGGCCGGGGCGGAGGCCCTGCTCGTCCTCGGCGACCACGCGTCGCTCTGGGTGGACGGTGCCGAGCAGCGCTGGCACCCCGGCATGGGCGGGCTCCGGGCGAAGCGCCTGCTCCAGGGGGAACGGACCACCGCCGACTCCTTCCTGGAGGCGGCGCGGCTGCGCCCCGGCGACGCCGTGCTCGACTGCACGCTGGGGGTGGGAGCCGACGCGCTCGTGTCCGCGGTCGCGGTGGGGCCGTCCGGCACGGTGACCGGGCTCGAGAGCGCGGCCGCGCTCGCCGCCTGGGCCGGGGAGGGATTCGCCCGGCTCCGGCTGGAGGCGGCGCGCCGCGTACGGGTGGTGGCGGCCGAGCACGGCCGCTGGCTGGCGGAGGCCGCGGACCGCTCCTTCGACGTGGTGGTCTTCGATCCCATGTTCCGACATGCCCGGGCGGCGGCCCCGGGCTTCGACCTGCTGCGGCGCCTGGGCGACCCGCGGCCGCTCGACCGCCGGGCGGTCGACCGCGCCCGCCGCGTGGCCCGGCGCGGCGTGCTCGTGAAGGACGGGACGCCCGGCTGGGACCTGGCGCGGCTCGGGCTCGCCCCGCTCGACGGCCGGCGCGGCGCAGGGCGGCTCTACGCCTGGCTCGACGCGGAGTGAACGGCGCGGGCCCCGGCCCTCAGGCCTGGGGCTGCGGGCCCTCGCCCCGCTCGGCCTCGCGCCGCGGGGCCACCAGCGCCTCGCGCAGGACCTCGTCCATGTGGTCCATGAGGCGGAGCGTCATGGCCTCGCGGACCTTGCGCGGGACCTCCCGCAGGTCCTTCTCGCACTCGCGCGGGAGCAGGATGGTCTTGATCCCGCCCCGGTGCGCCGCCAGCACCTTTTCCTTGATGCCGCCCACCGGCAGGATGCGCCCGCGCAGCGTGATCTCGCCGGTCATGGCGATGTCCTTGCGCACCGGCACGCGGGTCAGCGCGGAGACGAGCGCGGTGGCCATGGTGATGCCGGCCGATGGGCCGTCCTTGGGGATGGCGCCCTCCGGGACGTGGACGTGGATGTCCACCTGCTCGAGGAAGCGCTTGTCGAGCCCGAGCACCTCGGCGCGGCTGCGCACGTAGCTCATGGCGGCCTGGGCCGACTCCTGCATCACCTCGCCCAGCTTCCCGGTGATGGTGAGCTTGCCCTTGCCGGGCATGACGGTGGCCTCGATGGTGAGCAGTTCCCCGCCCAGCTCGGTCCAGGCCAGTCCGGTGGCGAGCCCCACCTGGTCCTCGGCCTCGGCCGTGCCGTGACGGAAGCGCGGCGGCCCGAGCAGCCGCTGGACCCGGCGCGCCCCGATGACGTGGCGCTTCTCCTTCCCCTCCCGGATCACCTCGCGCGCGGTCTTGCGGAAGAGGCTCGCGATCTCGCGCTCCAGGGAGCGCACCCCGGCCTCCTTGGTGTAGCGGTGGATGAGCAGCTCGAGCGCCTCGCGCTTCACCTCCACCGGCACCTCGGCGAGCCCGTTGGCCTCGCGCTGGCGCGGGACGAGGTAGCGGGCGGCGATGGAGAGCTTCTCCTGGTCGGTGTAGCCGGCCAGCCGGATGATCTCCATGCGGTCCTGCAGCGGGAGCGGGATGCCCGACATGGTGTTGGCGGTGCAGACGAAGAGCACCTTGGAGAGGTCGTAGTCGAGGTCCAGGTAGTGGTCGACGAAGGTGGCGTTCTGCTCCGGGTCGAGCACCTCGAGGAGCGCCGACGACGGGTCGCCGCGGAAGTCGGTGGACATCTTGTCCACCTCGTCGAGCAGGACCACCGGGTTCGACGAGCCCGCGCGCTTCACCGACTGGAGGATCTTTCCCGGCATGGCCCCGATGTAGGTGCGCCGGTGGCCGCGGATCTCGGCCTCGTCGCGCACGCCGCCCAGGCTGATGCGCACGAAGCGGCGCCCCATGGCGCGCGCGATGGACCGGGCCAGCGAGGTCTTGCCCACGCCGGGCGGGCCGACCAGGCAGAGGATGGGGCCCTTGATCCGCGAGACCAGCGCCTGCACCGCCAGGTACTCGAGGATGCGCTCCTTCACCTTGCGCAGCCCGTGGTGGTCCTCGTCCAGCACCTTCTCGGCCTCGGCCACGTCGAGCTTGTCCTCGGTGACCTCGGCCCAGGGGAGCGAGAGGATCCAGTCCACGTAGTTGCGCACCACGGTGGCCTCGGCGCTCATCGGGCTCATCATCTTGAGCTTCTTCAGCTCCTTGCGGGCCCGGACCGTGGCCTCCTTCGACATGCGCTTGTCGCGGATCTTCTCCTCGAGCTCCTGCAGCTCGTTCTTGAACTCGTCGCGATCCCCGAGCTCCTTCTGGATCGCCTGCATCTGCTCGTTGAGGTAGTACTCCTTCTGCGACTTCTCCATCTGCTTCTTCACGCGGGTGCGGATCTTGCGCTCCACCTGCAGGATCTCGATCTCCCCCTGCATGAGCTCGAAGAGCTTCTCGAGCCGCGCCCGCGGCGAGGCGGTCTCCAGGATCGACTGCTTGTCCTGCAGCTTGAGGGAGAGGTGGGCCACGATGGTGTCGGCCAGCCGCCCCGGGTCGTCGATGGTGGCGACGCTGGCGAGCATCTCCGGCGGGATGCGCTTGTTGAGCTTGACGTAGGCCTCGAAGGTGGTCTGCACCTGCCGGAGCAGCGCCTCCAGCTCCACGTCGCGATCGGCGTCCTCCGGGAGCTCCTCGACGCGCACCTCGTAGAACTTCTCCTGCCCCACCAGCGCGTCGAGCCGCACCCGCCGCTTGCCCTCCACGAGCGCCTTCACCGTGCCGTCGGGGAGCTTGAGCAGCTGGATGATGGTGGCGAGGGTGCCCACCGGGAAGAGGTCGTCGAAGGCCGGCTCGTTGGTCTTGGCCTTCTTCTGGGCGGCCAGGACCACCACCTTCTCCTTGCCCATGGCGTCCTCGAGGGCGGCGATGGACTTCTCGCGTCCCACGAAGAGCGGCACCACCATGTGCGGGAAGACGATGATGTCCCGGAGCGGGAGCAGCGGCAGCACCTGGACGCGGGGATCCTTCCGGCCCTCGTCGGTGCGGTGGAAGATGGACACGGTCGACCTCCGGGACTTCCTTCGGAACCTCCCTTCTACCACCGGTCCGGGGGCGGATCCGATCCTCGACCCACCCGGAACGCCGCAAGCGGACGTTCCTTGTCGCCCCGGCCGGGACGGGCTAGAAGGGCGCGCGATGTCCCACTTCCACGAGATGGCGGCCAGGCTGCGGCAGGCCGAGTGCGGCCGCGGGACCCGGGTTCCCACCCCCTTCGGGCCCCGCCTGCTGCACCCGGCCGACGGGACCGCTACCGGGCACCACCTCGACCTCGTGGAGCGGTTCGTGGACGGGCTCCGGCCCTGGTACGCGAACACCCACACCGCGGTCTCCAGCACCGGACGGATCATGAACGGGCTGCGCGAGCAGGCCCGCGCCGCCATCGCACGCTCGGTGAACGCGGGCCCCGACGACGTGGTGCTCTTCACCGGGAGCGGGGCCACCGCCGCGGTGAACAAGCTGGTGGGGCTGATCGGGCTGCGCATCCCCGAGCCGCTCGAGCGGGAGTACCGGCTCTCCCGCCAGGTGCCGGCCGACCGCCGGCCGGTGGTCCTGGTGGGCCCGTACGAGCACCACTCCAACGTGCTCCCCTGGCTCGAGACGGTGGCCGAGGTCCACGAGGTGGCCCTCGACGCGCGCGGGGGCATCGACCTCGACGACCTGCGCCGCCGGGCCCGGGCGGCCCGGGGCCGGCCCCTCGTGGCCGGGGCGTTCTCGGCGGCCTCCAACGTGGACGGCCTCCTCACCGACGTGGGGGCGGTGGCCCGCGTGCTCCACGAGGAGGGGGCGCTCACCTTCGTGGACTACGCCGCCGGCGGGCCGTACCTGCCCATCGACATGCACCCGTCCGATCCGCTCGCCCGGCTCGACGCGATCTTCGTCTCCACCCACAAGTTCCCGGGCGGGCCGGAGGGCTCGGGCGTGCTGGTGGCGCACCGGGACCTCTTCCACACCCGCACCCCGGTGCGTCCGGGCGGCGGCACCGTGGACTACGTGGCCGGCTGCTCCCATGCAGACGTGGACTACGTCCGGCACCTCGCCGAGCGGGAGGAGGGCGGCACCCCCGCCATCCTGGGCGACGTCCGCGCCGGCATCGCCTTCCTCCTGAAGGACCGCGCCGGCCCCGACGAGATCCGGGCCCACGACCTCGCGCTGGCCCGCGCCGCGGTGGAGCGCCTCTCCCGCCACCCCCGCATCCGCGTCTACGGCCCGCTCGACGCGCCGCGCCTGCCCATCCTGTCGTTCAACGTGGACGGCCTGCACCACGACCTCGTCTCGGCGCTGCTCGACCACCTCTTCGGCATCCAGAACCGCGCCGGGTGCTCCTGCGCCGGGCCCTACGGGCACCGGCTCCTGGGCGTGGACGGCGACCGCTCGGCCCGCTTCCGGCGGCTCATCGCCCGGGGCCTCGCCGGCGCGAAGCCCGGCTGGGTCCGGGTCTCGCTCCCCTGGTACGCGGCCCCGGAGGACGTGGACTTCACGCTCTCCGCCGTGGAGTTCGTCGCCTCGCGCGGCGAGGCCTTCGTGCCCCTGTACCGGCTCGACTGGCGCGACGGGGTGTGGCGCCACCGGGACGCCGAGGTGGCCGACCCCTCCCCCACCCGGCTCACGGCGGACGCGCTGCTCGCGCCGGTCCCGGAGGCGCCGGCTGCGCCCCCCGCGGCCGGGCTCGCCGCCGAGCGGGCGGGCTACCT
>JBBIOL010000049.1:0-24470 GCA_037443385.1 Anaeromyxobacteraceae bacterium | reverse complement strand
GCCCGCGGCGCCGTCCACCGGGACGGGAGCCAGGCGGACGCCGTCGGCGTCCACGCGCTCGGTGCCGTCGAGCGCGGCCAGCGGGACCGATCGAGCCCCCGGGATCCGGGGCTCGGTCCGGGCGTCACCGGCGAGCCCGGCGGCGACGCGCGCCCCCGACCAGGTCGGATCGGGAGGCGAGCCGGGCGAGTCCGCGAGATCGGCCTGACCCGGAGGGCCGCTCCCGGCGTCGGACAGGCCCCGGGCCTCGAGCGCCTGGAGGCGGCGGCGGAGGTCCTCCTCCTCCCCCGTGCCCGATTCGACGGCGGCGAGCGCGGCCTCTGCGGCGAGGACGCTCGGGTGGCGCTCGGAGTAGACCACCCGGAGGGTGGCCAGCCGGGCCTCCGCCTCCCGGCGACGCTCGACGCGGCTCGCCCGGAGGTGGTCGAGGTCGGAGCGGGTCGCGGCGATGGCGACGGCCAGGGGATCCGGCTCGGTCGCGGCGGGCCCGTCCGCGCGTGCCGCCAGGACCGGCTCCACCGCGGCGACGGCGGGTGGAAGCGACGCCTCCTCGCGGAGCAGGTCCCGGCGCGCCTCCTCGACCGCCTCTCCCGACTCCGCGGCACGCCGCTCCAGGATGGCGATGACGTCCTCGACGGGCTGGACCTCGCGCGCGCGCCGCGTCTCGAGGAACTTCTGCTGGGCCGCCTCCACGAGCAGGTAGGCCGTACGGGGCGCCGGCCAGTCCACGCCGATGGCGACGGTCCCGTCCGCCCGCGTCCGGACGTAGAGGCGCTTCCGGAGGATCTCCTCCATCTGCTCGCGCCGCTGCTCGAGCGTGGGCCGGGGGCCGCGGAGTGCGCGCGCCGCGTCCAGCGCCCGTCCGACGAGCGTCCGCTCGTCCTGCCAGCGGGCGAGCAGGCCGGTCTCGTCGACGATGGCGAGCAGGTTGTGCCGGGAGAGCACGAGGTCGGCGGCAGCCCAGGACGGCCCCTCCGCGGCCGGGGGCCGTGCCCGGTTCGGGTTGGCGAGCGCCGGCATCGGGAGGTGGGGCTCGGCGAGGAGGACGGCCTCGACCTGCCAGGTGCGGGGCAGGACGGCGAGCGTGGCTGCCGCCAGGCCCACGACGGCCAGGACCGCTCCGAGCGCGACCGCGAGGCGCCGGCGGGAGGTGGCGGATCCGGTCGAGGGCGCCGCTGGGACCGGGGTCGTCATCCGTAGAGCCGCGGGAGGACGTAGCGCAGCGCCAGGTAGTACGCCGCGTTGAAGGCGACCGTGAGCAGCAGCGCCCGGCGCAGGCCACGCGCCGCGGACCGGTCGCGGGACGCGAGCACCGGGATGGCGACGAGCGCGAAGACGACCGAGACGAGCAGCAGCTTGGCCATGGGAAGGGGCCGAGACTAGCCCATCGGGGACCCTGGCGGGATACCCCGGAGCGTCCCCCGGACGTCCCTTGGCGTCAGTACAGGCTCGCGAGCATCCACTGCGCCCAGAAGGCGCGCAGGGCGAGGTACCCACCGGTCGTGTAGTAGTGCACGCCGTCCCCGGCGAGGAACCGGGAATTGGCCTGTCCCCAGGCCCACTGGTCGGGTCCCGGGATCACCGCCGGGTTGGCGGAGAGCAGCTCCCCGATCCAGCCGTTCACGATGGGCCCGTTCACGGCGAGGTTGGCGTTGGTGCCGTAGGGGATGGTCCGGGGCACGATGACGGTCTTCCCGGCCGCGCGCGCCGCGTCGATCATCTGCTGCATGGCGGCGAGGAACATCGTCCGGTGGGCGGCGTCCCCGAAGTTCAGTGCCTCGTTCGTGCCGTAGGAGATCGAGACGTACCGCCCCTGGGCGGTGGCGAGCCACGACGAGAAGCTGGTGGCCGCATCCCAGGAGGCCTCGCCCACGATCCCCGCGCCCTGGAGCACCGGCAGCTTGCCGGGTCGCGCGGCCGCGATCATGTCGGGCAGGCTCTGGGCCGCCACGCCCGCAGCCGCCGCGTCGGCCGAGGCATACGGATAGTGGGTGGCCCAGCCGACGTTGATCGAGTCGCCGAAGAAGGTGACGTCGTCGTTCGTGCCCTGGCTCGCGTCGTGGACGTCGAAAAACGCCCGGACCGCGCCCCCGCCCTGGGCGGCCGTAACCCGGAGGCGGATCCAGTTGTAGACGGTCGACCCGTTCGTGAGGCTCACCAGGCTCTGCCGGCCATTCCAGGTGTTCCCGGTGACGGTGGCGAGCGTGACCCACCCGGCATCGCCGTCGGCCGGCGGCGCCGACCCGCCCGCGCGGGCGTGCGCCTGGATGGTGTACGTCGAGGGGCCACCCGACGCGCCGGTGAAGTCGTTCCGGCTCACGTCGTTGTGGACGTAGGCCACGACCTGGCCGCGCTGGTGCGGGGGCACGCCGGACAGGTCGTAGGCGAGCCAGGCCGGGCTCTCGCCGGCCGAGGTCCAGGGAGACGCGTAGTACGGGGCCGTGTTGGCGTCCGAGGCGGTGCCGCTCGACGCGTAGGCCGGAACGCCGCGCGAGACGATGGGCGTGGGTGGGACCTTGGCGAGGAAGGCGTCGCCGACGGCGGCCAGGTACGGGTTCTCGCCGGTGGCCACGTTGGTGCAGCCGTTGTCGATGGTCCAGATGATCGTCCCGCCCAGGCCGTTGTCGCGGACGTAGCGGGCCTTGGCCTGGATCGAGGCCTCGTCCTCCCAGGTGAGGAACCCGAGCGGGAACCAGGGCTGGCTCCAGTCGTTCGTCCCCGAGGGGGCCCAGTTCGTGGCCGAGGTGAGGGCGTACATCTTCGCCGTCGGGTCCCAGACCTTCGTGGCGTGGCCCGTGTACTCGGCCAGGTAGTGCCGGATGATGTTCGAGCTGCGCAGCAGGAAGTCCTGCCCCCCGTGATCGGAGCCCGCGTAGGCCTGGTTCGGGCCGGTGTTGGGCGCCTCGGTGTCGTGGCCGTAGAAGCCGATGCCGATGCCGATCTTCGCGGCCGGGATCCCGGCCGCGCGGTAGGCGGCCACGGTCGAGGCGATGGAGGTGGGGGTGAGGCCACCGGCGCCGTCCAGCGCGGAGAAGAACCAGGTGTTCCAGCCCCAGTTCGCGGTCATGTCGTAGGACATCACGTTGAACTGGTCGACGACGTTCGCCACCTGGAGGGCCCAGCTGGCCGGGAAGGGGAGCCCGAGGTTCCGGTTGGTCCAGGGGGCCGGGAAGGTGAGCAGCACCGACGGGCGCGCCGCCCGCAGGTCCTGGAGCAGGGCCAGGAGCCGCCGCTGGGTGTCGGGGTAGGCGCCCGAGTTGTCCAGGTACTCCTCCCAGTCGATGTCCACCCCGTCGAACCCGTACTGATCGAGGAGCGCGAGGATGCTCGCCACGAATGCGGGCCGGTTGGCGTCGCTGGACGCGGCGTACCACGACGGGGCGTCGCCCATGCCGCCAGCCATGACGAGCGCCTTCGCACCCGCCGCGTGGGCGCGCGCGACGAGCGGCGCGGCCATGGTGTTCCCGTAGGTGCCGGCCGCGAGGGTGAGCGTACCGTTCGCGTTGGGCTGGGCCCGGGCGAACATGAAGTGGGTGAGCTTCGTCATGTCGACGAGCGTGTGCGGGTAGTACGTGTCGCCGTAGTAGGCGGCGTAGTAGCCGGTGACCCAGGGACGCGTGGCGGCCACCGGTGGCTCCGAGGCCGAGACCGTGACCGTGGCCACGTCCTTCCTGGTCGCGTCGGCGACGCTGGTCGCCACCACGTGGCAGGTGGCCGCGGCCTGCGGGGCGACGTACGCTCCAGCGCCCGAGATCGTCCCGCATCCCGACGCCTCCTGGAGGGACCAGGCGACCGCCGCGTTCGCGGCGCCGGTGACCGAGGCGGTGAAGGACTGCGACGCGCCCGGCGCGAGGGTCACGGCCTTCGGGGAGATGCTCACCACCACGCCGGCCGGGACGCTCACCGTCACCACCGCCGTCGCCGTCTTGGTGGGGTCCGCGGTGCTCGTCACCACGACGTGGAACGTCCCTGCGCCGGACGGAGCCGTGTACAGGCCGGACGCGTTCACGCTCCCGCCCGCCGCCCCTTCCTGGACGGACCAGGAGACCGTTCGCACCGCGGAGCCGGTCACGGCGGCGGCGAAGCCCTGCTGGCCTGCCGGGGCGACGGTGGCCTGGTCCGGCGCGACGGTGACCTGCACGACGTCGCCGGTCGAACCCGTCTCGGTTCCACCGCACGCGGCGATCGCGCAGGCTGCGACGACGACGAGGAGGATTCGGGTGGAGTTCAAGGGGTCCTCTTCCCGGGCTCGAGTGACAGGCGGTCCAAGGTCATTGAATCAGAAAAATGGTCGCGCGCGAATCGACTGACGGGGGGATGCGCGAATTATTACAGGTGCTTACATTGACGCATGTCGCGGCGCGGCAGCGAGGGGCAGCGGTTCGGCCCACCAGGAGGCGGCGCGAGGATACCGTGAACGAGGCATCGCCTCGGAAGGGTGTCTCGGGGATACTCCACGCCCCCCGGTGGGAGGCACGCTCCCGCCGGGAGAACCGGGGGCCATGGATCCAGCGCAGGGGAGCCCGATCGTCGAGAAGGCGCGCGGTGCCTGGAGCCGGAGAGGGTCGGAGACGGGACTCGACCTGTTCGGGCGGGCCCTCCAGGTCCTGGGCGAGCTCGCGACGGCGCGCTTCCGCCTGCGCGCCTGCGACCGGGTGGGGCGTCGCGCCCGAACCCGGGCGGCGCCTCGCGTCGTGAACGCCGGGCGCATCGAGATCGGGGACGACGTCATCCTGCTCTCGCGGTGGAGCCCGGTGGAGCTCGTGACCGCGCCCGGAGGGCGGATCGAGATCGGCGACGGCGTCCACGTGAACTACGGGACCCTCATCTCCGCGCGGGAGCGGGTGCGCATCGGGGACCGGGCCCAGATCGGCCAGTACTGCATCGTCGCCGACACGGAGGGGCCCGCCGGCGACGAGGTCGGCCCGGGGGAGCCCCGCCCCGTCGAGATCGGCGCGGACGCCTGGCTGGCCGGGCGTGTGACCGTCCTGCCGGGCGTGCGCATCGGCGCCGGCTCGGTGGTCACCGCCGGGAGCATCGTCGCCGAGGACGTGCCCCCCGGCGTGGTGGTGGGGGGGAATCCGGCGCGCGTCCTTCGCCGGGTGGGGGAGGACCCCGAGCCGCTCCCCGTCCCGTCGGCGCCGCCTGCCGCCGCGCCGGCGACACCGGCCATGCCGCTCGCCCGCGGCGTCCTGGTCTCCGACTTCACCATCGACCCGCTGGCCCGCTTCCTCGCGTCGCCGGTCGACGGCGCATCGCTCGAGGCGGACGTCGCGCCGTTCGCCCAGGTGACCCAGACCATCCTCCAGGGCCCGGCGCCGGGCGCCGACGGCTTCGTCGTGGTCTGGACCCGACCCGAGACGGCCGTCCCCGCCTTCGAGCGGGCGCGCACCGGACAGGGCTACGTCGAGGCCGACCTGCTCGCCGAGGTGGACGCGCACTGCGCGCTCCTGGAGCGCGCCGCCGCCGCCTGGAAACTGGTCCTCGTTCCGACCTGGACCACGCCGCCCGGGCGCAGGGGGATGGGCGCGCTCGACGCCCGGCAGGGTGGCACCCGCGCCCTGGCGCTCTGCAACGCGCGGCTGCTCGAGCGGCTCGCCTCGCTGCCGAACGTCGTGGCGCTCGACGCCGCCCGGTGGGCCACGGTGGGGGGAAAGGGCGCGCAGGGGGCGCGCGCGTGGTTCATGGGGAAGGTGGCCTTCGGCGACGAGGTGCTCGTCGAGGCGGCCCGCGACGTCCAGGCCGCCGTCCTGGGGTCTCGCGGTGGCGCACGCAAGCTCGTCGTCGTCGATCTCGACGACACCCTCTGGGGAGGCATCGTCGGGGACGTCGGCTGGCAGGGGCTCAAGCTGGGGGGGCACGACGCGGCCGGGGAGGCCTTCGTGGCCTTCCAGCGCCGCCTGAAGGAGCTCACCCGCCGTGGCATCGTCCTCGCCATCGTCAGCAAGAACGAGGAGGCCACCGCGCTGGAGGCCATCCGATCGCACCCGGAGATGGTCCTCCGCGAGGAGGACTTCGTCGCCTGGCGGATCAACTGGACGGACAAGGCGCGGAACGTCGCCGACCTGGTGGCGAGCCTCAACCTGGGACTCCAGTCCACCGTCTTCATCGACGACAACCCGGTGGAGCGGGCCCGCGTTCGCGAGGCGCTGCCCGAGGTGCTCGTCCCCGAGTGGCCCGAGGACAAGCTCCTCTACCCGGCGGCCCTCGACGATCTTCGCTGCTTCGACGTCACCACCCTGAGCGCCGAGGACGCCGAGCGCACCCGCCTCTACGCCGCGGAGCGGCAGCGGGAGACCGCCCGCGCCGAGGTGGGATCGCTCGACGCGTGGCTCGCCACGCTGGAGATCCGGGTCCGCGCGGAACCCGTCGGCCCGGCCAACGTGGCCCGGGCGGCCCAGCTCCTCAACAAGACCAACCAGATGAACCTCACCACGCGACGCCTCACCGAGGCGGAGCTGCTCGACTGGTCCGGGACGCCCGGCCAGCGCGCGTGGGCGATCTCGGTCTCCGATCGGTTCGGCGACGCCGGGCTCACCGGGGTCGTCAGCGTGGCCGTGGAGGGCGGGAAGGGGCGCGTCGTCGACTACCTGCTCTCCTGCCGGGTGATGGGGCGACGGGTGGAGGAGACCATGGTCCACCTGGCCGTCGAGGGAGCGATGCAACTGGGTGCCCGCGAGGTCGAGGCCGTCCTCGTGCCCACCCGGAAGAACAAGCCGTGCCTCGATTTCTGGGCGCGCAGCGGCCTCGACCGCACCGGTCCCGAGTCCTTCCGGTGGGACGCCGCGCGCGGCTACCCGCTTCCGGACTGCATCCGCCTCGAGTGGCGCCGCGAGGACGCGTGAGCACCGGGCCCTCCACGCTCGAGCGGCTCGTGGGCGGCCTCCGGGGCGCCGCCGGCGGGCTGGGTCCAGGGGTCACGCTCGACGGACCGGCGTGGATCTCCTGCAAGGGCCGGCTCGACGTCGGCCGCGGCTCGCGGATCGCTTCGCATCCCGTGGCGTCGCACCTCGTGGTCGCCCGCGGAGCCCACCTCGAGATCGGGGAGCGGGTCGTGATCGGCCACGGCGCGGCCATCGCGGCGCACGGCGCCATCCGGATCGGCGCCGGCACGCGGCTCGCGCCGTTCGTCTCCATCTCGGACACCGACTTCCACGTGGCCGGGTCGAGGGACGGGCGCCCCGTCGTCACCCCGGTCACCATCGGGCGCGACGTCCGGATCGGGACCCGGGTCACGGTCCTCCGGGGGACCACCATCGGTGACGGGGCCAGGGTGGAGGCGGGCAGCGTCGTGTCCGGAACCATCCGGGACGGGGCGGTCGTGGCGGGCGTTCCGGCGCTCGAGCGTCGCCCGGACGGTGCACCGGTCGCGTCGGTGCCGCTCGAGGACCTGCCGTCCGTGGTCGGCCGCGCGCTGGGCACGGCGGCGCGGCTCACCCCCGCGACGCGTGCCGTCGAGGTTCCCGAGTGGGACTCCCTGGGCGCGCTGCGCGTCCTGCTCGCGCTGGAGGAGGCCTACGGGGTCCGGCTCGAGCAGTCGGGCATGGCCGCGGCCCGCAGCGTCGGCGACCTGGTGGCGATGGTCCGATCCGTGCGGGAGCGCGGCGGACGTCACTGACCGCCGGCGGCGGCGCTCCCGGCCTCGCGGCCCGGCGCCTCGCGGTCCCGGCTCCGGATCTCCGAGCGCGGCGCGAGCACCATCGACCGGGGCGGCACCGAGGTCATGACCAGCGCGCCCGCCTGGATCTTGCTCCCCTCGCCGATCACGATCGGCCCCAGGATCGTGGCTCCCGGGCCGACGTGGACGTTGCGCTCGAGCCGCGGGGCTCCCACCGCACGCGTGTCCGGATCGATTCCCATCCCGATGGTGACGCCGTGGGCCAGGATGCAGCCGGTCGAGATGTATGCGCCGCCGGTGATGGCGATCCCCATCCCGTGGGAGATGACCACTCCCGGCTCGAACTCCGCGTCCCAGTGGATGTCGGAGCCGTACAGGTGCCGGATGCTCCGGGAGGCGATCTTGGCCGCGATGGAGACCCCGGCGTTGCGGAAGTACCGCATGGTGCGGATGGCGATCATCATCTGCAGGCCGATCTTCTGGATCGAGTCCCCGAGGAGCCGTCCCCGCATCGTCTGCTTCCCGTACTTCGCGTCGGTGGCCCGGTTCATCTCGTAGTCTGCGCGGATCTCGGCGCGCATCCGCGCGAGCGCGCCCGGGCGGGGCGCCGCGGCCGGATCCGGATCGGCGCGCGCGGGGTCCGGGGAGGCCGGCGCCTCGCGCAGGTGGCGCCTCAGGTCCTGGATCATGGCCCGTCCTCCCATCTCGGCGCACAGGCCGCGGTAGTAGTCGATCCCGAAGGTCACGCCCGTGCCGCGATAGGCGAGGCCCTTCCAGCCGATCCGGTCGGCCCCGGCGGACACGGCGTAGACCGCGCCCGCGGCGAGCGGGGCCACGAGCGGAAGAACCGAGGGCCCCACCTTGAGGACGGGGGCGACGGTGCTGCCGGGGCTGAAGTGCCGCCAGGGGCTGGCGTGACGGATCGTCGGGTGCTTGCGCGCGATGACCACGTCGTATCGGCCGTACCGGACGGCCCGTGCGCGCCACTTCGCGAGGCTGGTGTGGTCCGATCCGTTCACGGTGCTGGCCGCCGCCGAGAACCCGATCTCGACCCCGGAGCTCTCGAGGCGAAGGCCCAGCTCCGAGTCCTCCGACCGCTCCAGGGTGGGGTCGAAACCGCCGACCGCGAGGTAGTCCTCCCGGTGGAAGGAGACGTTCGCCGTGTAGAGCTCGTTCCCGCGGAGGCGCGCGCCCGGGGCCGCGGCCTTCCGGGCGAAGTCCTCGAGCAGCTTCTGGTGCCAGCGCTCGAAGAGCGGCATGCGATCCACGTCGGGCGGCGGCAGGATCGCGCCCAGGACGGCGCGCCGGCTCCCGGGCGGGTGGGCGCGGAGGTGCTCGGAGAGGAATCCCGGGCCCACCTGCATGTCGTCGTCGACGATGACCACGAGCCCGCCACGGGCGGCGAGAACGCCACGGTGGCGGGCGGCGGCCGCACCGGCGTTCTCCTGCCGCTCCACGGCCACCTGGATCGGGAGGCCCAGCGCGGCGACCCGGGGCGCGACCGCCTCGGTCGAGCCGTCGTCCACGACCACCACCTCGAACGACGCCGGGTCGAGGTCCTGCGCGGCGAGCTGCCGCAGGAGCCGCTCGAGCAGGACGGGACGCTCGTACGTGGCCACGACGACGCTGACGCGCGGCAGGTTCGGTTCCCCCATGGCGGGCAGGCGTACCGGATCCTGGTCCGGGGGGATATCCGGTGAACGGGGGAGGAGGTACCGCGGGCCACGGGCGCCGGCTCCATCCCTTGACTCGGCGGGGGCCGGGACGGAGAAAAGGGCATGATCCTCGCCACTTGTGTCCTCGCGACGGCACTGCACGCGGCCGCACCGGGGCCATCCGTCGAGCCGGTCCGCGTCACCATGCGGATCGACACGTTCGAGCGGAAGCCGATCTCCCGCTTCATCTACGGGCTGAACTTCCCGGAGTCGGAGTCCACCTGGGGCAAGGGGATCCCGCGCGGGATCACGCTCTCCCGCATGGGAGGGAACCGGCTCAGCGCCTACAACTGGGAGACGAACGCGTCCAACTGCGGGAACGACTGCGGGGAGAAGTACCCGAACGACGGGTTCCTCGGCGGCGGCGACGCGGCGGGAGAGGCGGTTCGCCGGCGTGCGGCCTGGGCGTTCGAGCAGGGAGCGGGCTTCCTGGCCACGGTCCCCATGCTGGGATGGGTCTCGGCCGACAAGGACGGGAACGTGCCGCTCGCGACGCCCGTGGCCACGCGCCGGGCGACGCGCTTCCTCCCTTCCCGTCCGCGCAAGGGCGCGCCACTCGCCTCGACCCCGGATCGGTCCGACGGCGTCGTGCACCAGGACGAGTTCGTGGCCTGGCTGGAGTCCACCTTCCGGGCCCGTCGCGACGACCCGCTCCGTCCCATCTTCTACTCGCTCGACAACGAGCCCGACCTCTGGGGCTCGACCCACGAGGAGGTCCGGGGGAACCGCAAGGGGAAGGACGGATACGTGCTCACGGGCTACGACGAGCTCGTCGGGCTCAGCGTGGAGTACGCGTCGGCCGTGAAGGACGTGGCGCCCGGCGCGCTCGTCTTCGGCCCGGCGCTCTCGAACTGGAACGGATTCGCGAACCTGTACCACAACGACGAGCCCGATCCGGCCGGGCGGAAGTTCTTCCTCGAGTACTACCTGGAGGGCATGCGGAAGGCCGGCGAGAAGCAGGGGCGGCGCCTCCTCGACGTCCTCGACGTCCACTGGTACGCCGAGATCCGGAGCACGAAGCACCAGTCGATCGGCAACGAATGGGCCGAGCAGGACGCGGCGATGATCGAGGCGCGCGTGCAGGCCCCGCGCTCGCTCTGGGATCCGACCTTCCGGGAGCGGAGCTGGGTGGACCGTGCGGTGGGAGGCCCGGTCCGGCTCATCCCGCGGCTGAAGGAGCTCGTGGCGCGCCACTACCCGGGAACGCGGATCGCCATCACCGAGTACTTCTACCACCGGGGCGGCGACATCTCGGGCGCCGTCGCCCAGGCCGACGCGCTCGGGATCTTCGGGCGGGAGGGGATCTTCGCCGCCACGCTCTGGCCCCAGGGCTCCCGCTGGGCCTACAAGGGAAACCTCGATCAGGCCTACGCCTGCGTGCTCGCGGCCTTCCGCAGCTACCGGGACTACGACGGCAAGGGCTCGGCCTTCGGTGACGCCTCGCTTCCGGCCACCACCTCCGACGTGGAGCGGACGAGCGTCTACGCGAGCACCGACCTCGCCGGGACGGGGCCGCTGGTCCTCGTGCTCGTCAACAAGTCTCCGCAATCCGTCGACGCGGCCGTGGAGCTCTCCAGCGCGGTGCAGTACTCGCGCGCCGAGGCCTGGCGCCTGACCGGCGGCGTGGGCGCCTGCGCCGGCCCGGATCGGGTCCCCGGGGAGCTGGCCATGGAACGGAACGGCCTCGTCGCGCCGTTGCCCCCGCTCAGCGTCACCACGCTCGTGGTCCGGCGCTGACGCGACCCGCGCCCGCGATCAGCCCGCCGGGCGGAGGGCGCCTCGGGTGAACTCCCGTATCTCCCGCCAGTCGACAGCGCCGAACAGGAGCGCCAGCGCGACGTAGGCAACGGCGTCGACGGCGATCCGGGCGGGCCCGAGCGGCCGGGAGAGCGCGTGGATCACGCCCACGCCCACCACGGCGAGGCCCGTCCGGAGCAGCATCCGGCGGCTCCGCGCGTCGAAGGCGACCGGCCCGAGGGTGAGGGTGAGCGCTACGGCCACGAGCGCCTCGGCCGACATCATGGCGAGCGCCGCCCCGGTCCCGGCGCCCCCGAAGGCGCCCAGGTGAACGGACGCGAACCGGACCAGCAGGATGCAGAGCACCGGGTTGAGGAGCAGCCCGGCCATGGACGTCCGCGTGACGAACCACTCCTTCCCGCTCACGTTGAGCGCCACGGCGCTCACCGTGGCCACGTAGGTGAGGACGTACATCGCGGCGAGGACCCGGAGCGGGCCGGCGGCGGGAGCGTAGGGGGCGCCGAACAGGATCCGGACCCAGAGGTCGGCGCCCAGGACCAGCGCCAGGCAGGCGGGGATGGCGACGGAGAGCACCACCTCCATCGAGCGCGCCACCGCCTCGTGGAAGGCCTCCGGCCCGCGCGCATGGGCGCGGACGAAGAGCGGCATGAGGACCCAGCCGACGAGCGGCGTCACGAGCAGGGAGAGGCCCGCCAGGCTCGCCGCCGCCCCGTACCAGCCGAGTTGCTGCTCGTCGCGGATGGAGAACGACAGGACGGTCATGTCGATCCGCCCGTAGGCCGTGAACGCGATGGTGTTCAGGTAGAAGGGGATGCCGGTCAGGACGTAGGCCCAGGCGGTGCGCAGGTCCACCACGAACCGGAGCCCGGCGTGGCGCCGGGCGAGCGCGTAGATCGCGAGGGCCTTCACCGCCTCGGCGACGAGCATCGCCAGGGCGACGGCCTCCAGCGCGTGGGGCGTCGTGATGGCGACCAGGACACCCACGCCCCAGACCAGCTTGGAGGCCACGTTCACGACCGAGAGCCCTCCCACTTCCCCCCGGGCGTGGAGCACGGCCGACGCGGTCATCCCGAGGCTGGTGCAGAACTGGGCGAGGCCGAAGATCGCCACGAGCCGCCAGACCACGGCGGGCTGGTGGGTCACGTGGATGATGACCGCCATGGCCGCGAAGACCAGGGCCGTCGCGCCTGAGCGCAGCACCACCATGCCACCGAAGAGCGCCGTTCCCACCTCGGGATGGAGCGGCGCCTCCCGCCGGATCTGGGTGTCGATACCGAACGCGATGAGCACGAAGGCCGTGGCGGCGAACGCATCTGCGAAGTTCATCCATCCGAAGGCCGCCGGACCGAGCTGCCGGGGCAGCACGATGCGGATCCCGATGGCGATGGCCCAGGTGAGGAGGAGCGACCCCCCCAGGCGCACGCCGCTCCGGAGGGCCAGCGCGGCGTCGGCCGATCCCTCGCGGCGCTGTTCCCCGGACGCGGGCACCGGAGAAGGGCGTCAGGCCACCGACGCGACCGCGCCGATGTCCTTGCGGGGGCGGATGGTGGCCGGGATTCCCGCGGCGACCGAGTCGGGGGGCACGTCCTTCAGCACCACCGCGTTCGCGCCGATGCGGGAGCGCGCGCCGATGCGGATGGGACCCAGGATGCGGGCGCCGGCGCCGATCCAGACGTCGTCCTCGATCACCGGGTAGCCGTCGTCGTGGATCGTGCCGACCGTGTTGTTTCCGTAGAAGCGCACGCGCGACCCGATCCGGGCGTCGCCGCCGATGATCACGCCCAGGCTGTGCACGAAGTACACGCCCTCGCCGAGGGTGACGCGGGCGTCGATCTCGATGGAGAACATCGCCGTCTGGACCACGCGGAGCACGTGGTTCACGAGCGGGATGTGGAGCCGTCTCGAGCTCTCGCGGATGCGGTTCAGGAAGGTGATTCGGTAGGAGTCGCTGCCGAGGACGACGCGGGCCATCGTCCGGGGGGTGGCCTGGCCCGTTGCGGCCGTGGCCAGCTGGATCGCGTCGTTGTAGAGCGCGCGGAACATGGGAGCCTCATCCCTTCCCGGAGGGACCGGCGACGGGATGCCGCACCAGGCCCCCGACGCCCCACGGGCGGGGCAACACCCCACGCCAGAAGTCGAGGAAGGCCGTCCCGAGCACGGCGAGGACGACGCCTCCCGCGAGGCCGGCGAGCACCAGGAAGGGCACGTTGGGCTTGGAAGGCTTCTTCGTGACCTCGGCCGGGCGGACCACCACATACCGGTAGGCGAACGCGGCCCGTGCCGTGTCCAGCTCGATGCGCGCGGCCTCGATGCGCCCGGCCAGGCTCTCGTACTTCTGGAGCGCGTAGTCGAGCTGCGTCCGCCAGTACTGGACGGTCTCGCTCTCCCGCTCCTGGCGGGCCTCGCGCGCGAAGGCCGGTGCGACCGGCTGGCTGGGCGCCCGGCGACCGGGCGCGGGCGCGTCGAGGTCCGCGGCAGACGCTCCGCGCGCCGCCAGCTGGGCCACGAGGTCGCGCTCGTCCCGCCGGAGCTGGACCAGCTGGGGCGAGTCCTTCTGGAGGGACTGGATGCTCTCGGTGGTGGCCACCACCAGCGGGTGACTCGGCGTGTAGCTCGCGGTGAGCTCCGTCAGCTGGGACTGGAGCTCGACCAGGCGCCGTTGCCGGTACTCCTCGAGATCCTGCAGAGCGCGGCGCTTGGCCACCAGCATGACCTTGAGGTTCGCCGCCTCGGGCGAGACCGCGCTCTCGGCGGCGACCGCTGCCGGGCGCCGGATCGACGGGGACGTCCGGCGGGAGGCGCGCTCCTTCTCCAGCTCGCCCATGGCGGTGTCCACCCGGGCGCGGGCCGTGGCCGCATGCCCCTCGAGGATGGAGATGGCCTCGGCGATCGTCGAGACCTCGATCGCGTGGCGGGTCTCGAGGAAGTTCTGCTGGGCCAGGGTCACGAGGCGGTAGGCCATGCGCGGGTCCGGCCAGTCGATCCCGATGGTGATCACCCCGTCACCGGTGGTGACCTTGAGCCGCTTCTCGAGCAGGTAGACGAGGGCCTTTCGCTGCTCCTCCACGTCGGGCTTGCCGGACACGAGCGCCACGGCCCAGTCCCTGGCGCGCGCGAGCAGCGGGCGATCCTTCTGCCAGGCCTCGAGCAGGTCCGTCTGGTCCATGAGGACGAGGAGGTTGTCCCGCCGCAGGATGGTCTCCGCGGCGGCCCGGGTGGGCGCGTCCGCGTCGAGCGGGATGGAGCGGTTGGGGTTGCCCAGGGCCGGCATGATGAGATTGCGCGACGCCAGGATGCGCGCCTCCGTGTAGTAGGAGCGCGGGAGGAGGACGAGCAGGCCCGCCGTGACGGCGAGGACCCCGGCCAGGATGGCCGCGGCCAGGCCGGGGTGACGCCGCGGGGCCCCGAGGACGAAGCGCACGTCCTGGCCCAGGGCGACCCAGTCGAACAGGGGTCCGTCGTCGCCATCCCGATCGGGGCCGGACGTCGGCCTCCGGGTCGCGGACGCGCCCGGGACGCCGGGCGCCCCGCTGATCGGCGGCGCGTCCGCGCGGGTGTGGGAGATCTCGTTGGCCATGCCGGAATCCGTCCCTGGTCGAGGGTGGCCGGCACGATAGAGGACTCGGGGCGGGAGCGCCACCCATGCGACGAGGGGACGCCGTGCCGCGATCCCCGGATCAGGGGGGATTCAGGACGACGACCGGGGGTGCCCCGTCAGTGGCGAATCCGGCCGGGTCGTTCCCCGAGTAGACGACGTGGTCCAGCGTGACCGGGCCGGACACGTCCCAGTAGCCGATGGCTCCACCGGCGCCGGGTTGCTCCGGCGCGGTCACGACGTTGTTCGTCATCGCCGAGTTCCGGAAGGTGACCGGCCCGGAGTGGTGCATCTGGAACGCACCACCCGCCAGCACCGCGCGGTTGCCCTCGAAGGCCATGTCGGTCCAGACCGGCTGGACCGTGCCGCTCAGCGTGTTGAAGTAGATGCCGCCTCCCTTGGACTCCGGGGAGGTCGTGGCGACGGCCCGGTTGTACCGGAGGAGGAGCCCGTTCAGGTGGAGGTCGCTGTACTTGAGCCCGGCGTAGTTCTCCGGCGCGCCCGCGCTCCACGCGGTGGCCCCGTAGACGTAGAGGGCGCCGCGGGAGTCGTTGTAGATCGAGTCGCCGAAGGATCGGGGTCGCGAACGGTCCTTGACCACGTACTCGATGATGCAGTTCTCGAGGTGGTAGTCGCCGACGTCCGGGGGCGTCCCCACGCTTCCCGTTCCGTTCCAGATGCGGATCCCGTACCAGCCCGTGGCCGTGTCCTCCGCGGTGAAGAGGATGTCGCGCTGCGTGGCCGAAGTGCCTCGCGCGTCGATGATGCCCGGGCCCTCCATCCGGTAGTGCCCCTGGAATCGCACCTGGACGCCGGGCTGGATGGTGAGCCGGTTGCCGGAGGGGACGTAGACGTCCCCGAAGATCCGGTACGGCGATCCCGCGGCCGTCCACGTGCGGGTGGTGATGGCGCCGCCCTGGACCGCTGTGCCCGTTCCTCCGGCGACGGTCACCGTCGACGCGGCGCTCCGCGTGGGATCGGCGACGGAGGTGGCGACGACCGTGCACACGGCGGACCACGCCGGGGCCGTGAGGAGGCCTCCGGAACTCAACGACCCGCAGGAGGCGCCTTCCCGCAGCGACCACGTCACGGCGCCGTTCGACGCGTTCGACACCGTGGCGGTGAACTGCTGCGTTCCCGAGGCCGGCACGGAGACCGCCGAGGGAGAGACCGTGACGACGACCGGCTGCGGCGTCGCCGTGACCGTCACGGCCGCCGTGCCGGTCACGCTCGGGTCCGCGGCGCTGGTGGCCACGACGTGGAAGGTTCCGGCCGCGGCCGGCGCCGTGTACAGGCCGGTGGCGGCGATCGATCCACCGGGCGCCCCCTCCCGGACGCTCCAGGTCACGGTGCGCACGGCCAGCGACGCACTCGCGGTCACATGGGGTCGCGCCGCCGGCGTACCCGGGTCGAGGGTCGTCGCGGCGACGGACGGGTCGGCCCCGTCATCGACGCCGCCGCAGCCTCCGGAGAGGTTCGCGCCGATCAGGAGCACGAGGAACAACGCGGACGGCATTCGATCGATCCGGGCCATCACTGGACATTAGACCGCATCCGCGCCGCGACGGGATCCCCCAGTGGAGTCGCGCACCTGGGCGCACACCCGACCCTCGCGAACCCACCGCGGTGCAGGCATTGGCTGCGCCCCGCGTGGGGGCCCCGGTCGGGCTCATGGGGCCCCTTCCGGGGGGCGTCCACGCACCGGAAAGCGAGCGTAGCTCACCCAGGCCCCTCGCCAGAGCACGAGCATCGCAAGGGCCCGCACCGGCGAGACGAGGGGCGCGACCTCGTCGCCCAGCGCTCGCCGGGCCGCCGCGACCTGGCCGGGGTGGAGGCCCCGGGCGAGCGTCACGTGCGCGTGGAAGGTCCCGTCCGTCTCGAGCGGGTAGGGGACCACACCGAGCGTCCTGGAGATGCGGCCGACGACGTCGATCCGGAACGCCTCGAGCCGGGGGTCCGGCTCGACGTCCAGGTACAGCGTGCCGTCCTGGAACGCGTCGACCGCCCCGGTCCGCAGCTCCAGGTCGGGAGCGTCGTCGGCGAGCCGCGCGACGACCCGGGCCGCCGGGGCGAGTTCGCGAACCGGGAAGCCGAGCTTGAGGGTGACGTGCGGGACCGCCGACAGCTCGAGCGGCGCCACGAGATCCCGGAGCGCGCCCAGCTGGAGCCGCCGGACCGCCGCCTCGGCGGCGTCCTCCAGCGGAACGACGACGGCCACGAGAAGGCTCGCCTGCGCATCCGTCGGTTGCCCGAACAGGCCCGCGCCCACGCCGCGCAGGGTGCGGGCGGCGCGGCCCACCATGCGTCGAAGGCTGCCGGGTGCGGGCACGGGGTCCTCAGCCTCGCCGGGCGGCTCGCCACGCGGCGCGCGGGTGTCGCAGCGTGTGCGCCGCCTCGCGGAGGACCTCCACGGCGCCGGGCGCCCAGTCGCCGCGATCCAGCGCCGGGTCGGTGATCCGCCCCCGGTGGCGCGCGAGCCACCCGCTCCATCGGGCGGACTCGCCATCGGAGGACGCGCCGGCCACACGGCGGAGGATCTGCTGGCTGCGGAACTGGACGTGGTTGCAGAAGGCGCGGCCTCCGCGCCGTCCCGCGGCCTCGCGGGCCGACGCGTAGGCCCGATCCAGCGCTGGAAGGTCGTCCACGGCGGCCAGGTAGGCCAGGAGCGGCAGGTTCACGCCGCGGTCGACGTCGAACGCCATCTGGCCGAAGAACCGGGGATTGAAGTCGATGACCCGCAGCGCCCCACGCGACTCGACGAACTCCACCTCGAAGACGCCGTCGATGCCGACGTTCCGGCAGAGCCGCTCCACGCCGGCCGCGAGGCCGGGGTCGACGTCCGCCTCCTCGAAGCAGAGCCCGGTCCCGAGCAGGCGTGGCCGCTGGAGCACCTTGCGGGACGCCTGCACGACGAACATGCCGCGCTCCCGGTGGACGAAGCCGCTCAGGCTGTAGATCCCGTCGGCGGCGGACGGGGCGAACGCCTGGAGGACGGGGCGCGCCGCGCCGGGGTCGATGGCGAGGAGCGCCGGGAGCACTTGCGTGGACCGGACGAGGTCGCCGTAGAGCGCGCGGAGCTCCGTCCCGGAGTGGACCACGCGCCCCTTCTGGTGGGGCCACAGGCCGACCTGGGTCTGCGGCTTCACCACCAGCGGGAAGGTGGCCTCTCGGGCCAGGCGGTCGAGGGCCGCGTCGTCGGGAGGCAGCTCGGTCCAGGGGGATTCCAGGCCGCTCTCCCGGCAGGCCTCGGCGAGACGCCACTTGTTGAGGACGGCGTACGCTGCCCGGAGCGGCGGCACGGCCACCCGGAAATGGCTCGCCAGCGCGTCCCGGTGGACGGCGAGAAGCCACTCCATCCCGTCGCTGGTGGGGAGGAGCACCATGCCCGGCTCGCGCTCGCCGACCGCCCGGAGCCAGGCCACGAACCGGTCGGGCTGGAGCTCCGGGTCGGGGCAGCCGCCCATCCGCGAGGCGTAGCGCGACCAGCGCGCGGGTGCCAGGGTCGCCGGATCGGCCACGCGGACGGGCACGCCGGCGCGACCCAGCGCGCGGACCGCGGCGAGCGTGCCGTAGTGCTCGGCCATGGTGAGGAGAACGGGAGGCCGCGGGGCGCTCGGGGTCACGGGGCGTGATGTACCACGGCGCCGCGCGCGACGACGCGGTCCGCGGGCCATCCGGGTGTCCCGCCGCCACGGGACGGGATGGGGCTCCCGCGCCGTGCCGTTTCCGGTCCACCCGTTTGAACGCTGGGTGACATGTCGGTGAATCCGGGGGGATCTGCCGCCGACGGGGGGTGCTATAGTCCCGCCCCTTTGGCGGAGGGATCTCGCGGATGAACGACCGACGGCTGAAGGTCCGGGTGGCACGCTCCGTCCGCGGCGAGCCCATCCTGGAGCGGGAGCTCGACGCCCTGAACCTCGCGTCGCGACGGCCGACGCCCTTCCACGGGACGCGATTCCTCCAGGCGTTCCTGGACAACGACGAGTACGGCGGAGCGGAACAGGAGCCCCGGTTCCTCCTGGCCACGGAGGGGGATCGCCTGGTGGGCTTCCTCCCGCTGCGACTGCGGCGGACGGTGGCGCGTGCCCTGGGGATCGCCGAGCCGAAGCTCGAGTTCTTCATCACGAGCGACAACGACCGCCCCGACCTGGTGGCCCGACCCGAAGACGCGAGGCGCGTGGCGGACGCCTTCTGGGCCCACCTGCTCGGCGAGATGCGCGACTGGAAGGTGCTGGAGCTCGTCAACCTGGAGCCGGAATCCCCGCTGCTCACGCCGACGGGCCTGCCCCGCGTCGGCATCCGGTCGCGGACGCTCGAGGGCCTCTCCACGGCCATCGTCCCCACGCCCGGCCCCGATCTGGCCGCCTACTGGGGGACCCTGAAGAAGAGCTGGAAGCACACGGTGTCGCGCCTGGGACGGCGCTTCCTCTCCGCCGGCAAGGTGGAGCTGGTGAGCTCCCGCGATCCGCGTGCGCGCCTCCCGCTGCTGGAGCTCTATCTCGACCTGGAACGGCGCAGCTGGAAGCGCAACCACGGGGTCGGACGGCACGCGACCCGCCTCGGCCTCCACCGGGAACTCTGCGCCCCCGATCAGGACCTCCGGCTGAGCTTCGAGTTCATCCTGCTCGACGGCGCGGCCGTGGCCGGGATGATCTTCGGCGAGTTTCCCGGGGTGCTCTACGGGATGGAGATCTGCTACGACGCCGGCTTCGCCCCGCTGGGCCCGGGAAACCTCATGATGCTCCTGTCGGTCCTCGAGCCGCTCCGGATCGGGGCCCCCGCGCTCAACCTCTTCGGCGGCTTCGGCTACTACAAGGCGAACTGGGCGCCCGAGTCGGTCCCCACCACGACCCTGCAGCTCTTCCGCACCGGAAGCGCCCACTGGCTCAAGGCCTACGCCGGGGACCTCCGGCGCCGGCTCCCCGCCGCGCTGCGCGGCGACGCCGGCGGCCGCTTCAACAAGGCGAAGCGCGCGGTCGATCAGGCCACGACCCAGGTCGAGGCCCCCGCGGACGGGAAGGCCCTGCCGACCCGGGAGGCGGAGCGCCATCTCGCCACCCGTGTGCTGGCCGCGCTCGAGGCGGATGGCGTGGAGCTCGAGCGGCTCGCCGGCTCCGACCTGGAGGCGCTCCTTCCCTTCAACACCGTGAAGGCCCCCGCCACGAGGGTCCGCGGCGGCTGAGATACTCGCTCGTGCGGGCGACCCGTGAGGAGGAGGAGCCTTGCGCCGGACCTACGTCATCCTCAACCCGTGCGACGACTACGCCGCGCACATCATCCACCTCGTGTACCTCAAGTACGGGCTACGCCCGCTCTGTGTGTACACGGACCGGAAGGCGGCGTTCTACCTGAAGCCGGGTTACCCCATCCTCTCGTCCGAGGCCGTGGAGGCCGAGTTCGTCGTGGAGGAGGCCGCGCTTCCCGCCTGGGTGGCCGAGATCCGGGGCCGTTACCGGGTCCTCGGGGTGGTTCCCTGCAACGAGAGGTGGGTCGAGCCGGCGGCGCGACTCTCCGACCTCCTCCGGCTGGACTGGATGTCCACCGAGGTCCTGGGCCGGTTTCGCGACAAGGTCCGGATGAAGGCCTTCCTCCGGGAACGGGCTCCCCACCTTCGCGTCCCGCGATCGATTCCCGTCCGCGCGCCGGCCGAGGTCCTGGCGTCGGGCCCGGCCCGCGCGATCCGGGAAGCCTCCGACCGCTTCGTGCTCAAGCCCAACGACGGCGCCGGGGGGAAGAACGTGGTCATCCTCCCGGGTGGCGTCGCCGAGGAGGTCGTGGCGGCGCACATGTCGCTCGCGCCGGGGCAGCTCTGGGCGATGGAGGAGTTCGTGGGTGGCCCGGAGTACGCCGTGAACGGCCAGGTGGGGCCGGACGGGCGCGGCGTCGTGCTCGTCGTGACCGGGTACAGCCGGGTCCAGGTGAACGGACGCGACGTCGTCGCCGACAAGGACTTCAAGGTCGACCAGACCGACCCCGTCTTCGCCCCGGTCTCGTCCTACGCGCTCTCCGTCGTTTCCGCCCTGGGCCTTCGCCGATCCCCCTTCCACATGGAGGTGAAGGTGGATGCCGCGGGGCCCTGCCTGATCGACCTGGGTGCGCGCCTCGTCGGGAGCGGGTGCGCCTTCCTCGGCAGCCTCCTGCATCCCGGCCGGCCGGACCTGGTCGAGCTGGCGGCCCACGGCTACCTCTTCTCCGACCGGTACGGTCTCGACGAGCCCGTCGACTGGACCTGGTACAACGCGCACGGATACGTCTGCATGTCCGGGATCGCCGAGCGCGACGAGGTGATCACCACGCTCGACGGGGTCGACGAGGTGGAGGCCCTTCCCCAGTTCTTCCGCTGGGCCGTGAGACCGCGGATCGGCCAGCGGGTCCAGAGGACCCTGGACCTCTACACGGCTCCCTGGGATCTCGACCTCTTCGGCGAGGGATCGATGACCGATCTCCTGGCGCTGGCCGACCAGGTTCGCGGGACCATCCGCTGGAACCAGCGCCGCGCCACGGTGCGCGAGCGAATGGTGGCCCACGGCCGGAGGCTCGCCGACCGGGCCGTTCCCAAGCTTCGGTGGGTCGCGCACCGGGGAGGCGTGCCCGGCTTCCGCTGAGGCGTCTCCCTCAGCGGGGGACGACGCGTGCGCGGCGGCCGAGGAGGCGCGGCGGGATGCGGTCGTACAGGTGGAGGCGGCGGAGAATGCCTCCCACGACCTGGCGGGCCGTTCGCGGCCGGCGTGGGTTCACCGGCTCGCGAAGGACGTCCGGCCACAGGTCGAGGAGGATCCGGCGCAGGAACGCGTACTCCGGCGAGCGGCGTTCCCGGGGATCCACGTCGAGCATGGTCAGCAGGACGTTCCTGCAGTTGAGCGGTGCCACGCACTCCTGGACGGTGTCGTACTCGGCCCGGACGAGCGCCTGCCAGCGTCCGGCCATCTGCTCCCAGCAGAACAGGTCGAGGAGGTCGATCCCCTCCGGGAGGGCCCCGTCCAGCCACTCCTGGAAGGCCTGGATCGCGAAGGGGAAGTCGCCGATCTGGCTCAGGCGGGCCAGGTCCTCGGCGGACACGGCCCGTTCCCGACGTCGAGGCGAGTGGTAGATGCGCTTCACCACCTCCGCGACGTCGCCGGTGACGCAGACCCTTTCACCCGGGAAGGCCGAATGGAGGGCCTGGATGTCGGCGCAGTAGGTGTCGCGCGCCGGGTCGGTGCTTTCCACGAACACCGCGCGCAAGCCGGCGTCGATCGCGTCCGGGTAGGCGAGAACGTGGTGGGGAAATCCCAAGGACCCGAGCAGGCGGGACGGGACGGTGACGTCGGGATCGTCCGGTGGCGTGCTGGGCCCGAGGACGGTGAAGCAGTAGAGGCCGGGTCCCACGTCGCGGCAGAGCGCCAGCATGAGCCGGCTGTCCCAGCCAGCCGTCATCGGGAGCGCCAGTGGGAATCGCCGGCGCGCGGCGGCGAGCATTCCGCGAAGCAACCGGGTGGTCTCCCCGCGTGGATCGGCGGACGCAGGGCAGCTCCATCCCGGACGCGGCCAGTACCGGCGGACACGGCCGGTGGTGAGGTCGAGCAGGTGGTTCGGGAGGAGGGCACGGATCTCCCGGTACGTGGTCCGGGACCCGGGCATCCAGTAGACCGACCCCTCGTTGCCTCCGCGCGCGCGCACGAAGTCCACCGCGGACGCATCCTTGGACAGCTGCAGCTCCGCCGCGACGAGGGCGGTCTGGCTCGCCGCGACCACGCTCGAGGTGGCGGGGTGGATGGCGTGGAGCACCTGCCGCTGCCCCGCCGCGTCGTGGAAGAGGATCCGGTCCACCCCGTCATCCACGATCATCGCCCAGCGACCACCGAGCCGACCGGAGTCCTCCACGATCCCGTCGCAGGTCGTGGAACGCGCGAGAAGCGAGTGGAGGACCTCGGTGTCGTTGGCGTCCGGGCGCTCCGGGTCGAGGGCGAACCCCAGCAGGACGATGGAGCGCGCGCCGGCCTCGACCCGGGTGACCGGAAGATCGGGGTGAACCGAGAGGAAGAGCCGCGGGTCGACCTTCAGCCTCGCCCAGCCGGGCCTTTCGTCCAGGAACCGGGGTCCGAGGAAGAACTGGCGCCGGTGGCGGAGCCGCTCCAGGTCGGCACCGGCGTCCGCCTCGCCCTGCTTCCCGCTGGTGCGCATCGTCGGTCCCGGCCCTCCGCCCCGCCCACCGGTCGCGACGACCGGCCACGGGGCTCGAACTATTGCCACAGTTCGGCCCCCGAAGGGAACAGCGCCACGGCCCCGGCTCCGGCGAGCCGCTCCTACTGCGCCGCGAACGTCCCGCAGGTCGTGGTCACGTTGGCCGCGAAGGTGAGCTGCCCGTTCGCCGCTACGGTACCGCTCCCCGGGACCACCGCGACCGAGAGCACCCGCTCCGCCCCGACGGTGATGGTGGCCTGGGCGGTCTTCGTCGGATCGGCCTGGCTCACGACCAGGACGTGGTACGTGCCCGCGGACGTGGGCGCCACGTAGGCGCCGTTCGTCACCGTGCCGCCGCCGGCCTCGACCACCGACCAGGTGACGGCGCCGTTGGAGGTGTTCGTCACCGTCGCGGTGAACACCTGGCCCTTGCAGGCGTCGAGCGTGACGGAGGTCGGGTTGACGGCGACGGCGATCGGCGGTGCGGTCACCGTCACCGTGGCCGTGCCCCGCCGCGCGCCGTCGGCGACGCTCGTCGCCGTGACGGTGTACGTGCCGGCGGTGGCCGGGGCCACGTAGACGCCGGTCGACGCGTTGATGGTCCCGGCGCCGGCGGGAACCGACCAGGTCACCGCCGTGTTCGACGTCCCGGTGACGGTCGCCACGAAGGTCGCCGTGCCGCCGGCGACGAGGGTCGTCGTGGCGGGCGAGACGCTCACGGCGATGACCGGCGGCGGCGCCGTCACCGTGACCGTCGCCGTTCCCCTCTTCGTGCCGTCGGCGACGCTCGTCGCCGTGACGGTGTACGTGCCGGCGGTGGCCGGGGCCACGTAGACGCCGGTGGAGGCATTGATGGTGCCGGCGCCCGCGGGCACCGACCAGGTCACCGAGGTGTTCGACGTGCCGGTCACGGTCGCCACGAAGGTCACCGATCCGCCGGTCAGGACCGATGCGGTGCCCGGGGCGACGCTCACCGCGATGACCGGCGGCGGGGTCACGGTCACGGTGGACGATCCGCTCTTCGTCGGGTCCGCCGCGCTGGTGGCCACCACGTGGCAGGTCGCGCCGGCGCCGGGCGCGGTGTACACGCCGGCCGCCGTCACCGCGCCGCAGCTCGAGCCTTCCTGCACCGTCCAGGTGACGGTGCGGGTGTTGGTCCCGGTGACGACCGCCGCGAAGCTCGCCGTGCCGCCGGCCGCCACGGTGGCCGTCGCGGGATCGACCGCGACCGACACCGGTGGCTGGACGGCGCCCTTCTTCACCCGGACCACGCTCGTCCCGGTGCCCTTCGAGGAGGCGAGGCTCACCGCCCGCACGTGGAACGTCCCCTCCGTCGTCGGCGCGGTGTACACGCCCGCCGGGTCCACGCTGCCGCCCCCGGCCTCGACCACCGCCCAGGTCACGCCGCCCTCCGACGTGCCGGTCACCTGCGCCGTGAAGCGCAGGGAGGCTCCGGGCTCCACCTCGGAGTCGGCCGGCGCCGTGGTCACGACGACGGTCTGTCCGGCCGGCGGCGTGCCGCCCGTCCCGTCCGTCGTCGATCCGCCGCAGGCGGCGAGCGTGAGAGCGGCGGCTGCGAGCACGAAGGTGTGGCGCGTCATGGAGAGTGACCTCCCGTCAA
>JBBIOL010000048.1:13909-25027 GCA_037443385.1 Anaeromyxobacteraceae bacterium | reverse complement strand
CTAACCGATCGATCTCACTGCCGATTGGTCCCGAATTCCTGGGGATAACTCAGGCGCCGCTCACAACCAGGAAAGTGCGCGCCGGGAGTACGGCGACGCCCAGATGGATCGCTTCGCCCCACGGGGAGACGACGGGCCTCCTGGTCCTCCCAGGTCGCCCGTCGCCCGCGAGCCCGTCCCGCCCTACGCTGCCGGAGGCGGCGGCGTGACGAGTGGTCCGGCCGCGACCGGGGGCGGCACGGCCAGTGGTAGCGGCGGTAGCGGCATGGCGATCCAGAGCGCGACGTACACGATGATCCCCCACCCGCCGGCGAAGATGGAGAGGATGAAGATCACCCGGGCGAGCGCCACCGGCAGGGAGAAACGGTCTGCGAGACCGCGACAGACGCCGGCGATCATCTTCCCCTCGCGGGAGCGGTACCACTCGCGCTGGAGCGGTCGCTGCGACATCCAGCTCGTGCAGTGACGGCAGCGGACGGCACCGGGCTCATTCTCGGTGCGGCAGTACGGGCAGGTCACCATGTCTCTCCTCCGTTCCTCCCACTACGTCGGGGAGCGTGACCTATTTCGACCCGGGCCAGGGCCACTCCCCGATCGGGGTAGTGCTCCGGACCCGGTGCATGCCCGCCTCCTGGAACCGGGTCAGCGCCGCCTCCGCCTCGGGCGTGAAGTCGGCCAGGAATCCGCCGGTTCCATCGGGGACCGCCACCGGGGACATGCAGTCCTCGAGCAGGTAGACCCGCGAGACGAGTGATGGGTCCCGGGAGCGGATCTCCCGGAGCAGGTCGTCCACGGTCGCCTTCACGCAATGGCTGGAGGCCTGGCCAGCCACGACCAGCGCATCGGACCCGAGGAGCGCGTCGATGAGACGCGGATTTCGTCCGCCGTGGGGCCGGCCGTCGTGGGTCTGGGTCACCTCCGGCCCGAGTGCCGAGTAATGCTCGGTGAGCGGGTTCGTCCCCTTGAACTCGGTCCAGCTCTCGGCGGCCCGGACGAACGAATGGAAGAGGCGTGCCTCCTGGAGGACGCCGACGAGCGCGTGCCCGTCCCCACCCACGAGGCAATGTGGTGGCCAGAGGTAGAGCTGGTATCGACCGTCCCGCTCCAGCTGCTCGCAGTAGTGGAGCACCTCGGCGCGCAGCCAGGCCAGGTCCCCACCCGCGACCCAGGAGGCGACGGCCGGGTTGGGGCGTGCCTCGCCGAGGCGCACCTGGTCGGCGGTCACGATTCGCCACGGGTGAAGGGGCCGACCGTTGCGGTCGACCCAGAAGGAGGCGAAGAAGATCTGGTAGGCGAGGTGGGTGTCCATCGTGGCGGTGATGCGGGTGATCGAACCCAGGTTGCGGTAGATCCACGACGTCAGGCGGCGGGTGTCGTCCACCGCGCCGGTACCCGTCTGACCCCCCACGTAGAGCGCCCCTCCGGGCAGGCAGAAGTCGCGCTGCTCGTCGACCAGGACGAGCTGGAGATCCACCCGATCGGTCCCGGCCAGCGCGATTCCGTGCTCCTCCCGCCACGCCGGCGCGGCATCGAAGAGCGCCTGCACGTCGGGCTGGTAGGACCACACCGCGGCGTGAGCCGGGTCGTGGAACGGCGGAAGCGGTGTCTCGGGAAATTTCACGGCGCCCTCCGGGCACGGTGCCGGGCCTCGAGGACGAGACGGGTCCTCAGGTCATGCAAGCCGCGCTCCAGCCCGACGGGATAGGCATGCGGGTGGACGAGTCGCTTCGCGCCGTCGTGGAGCCGGGCGAGCTGCGCCGCCGCGCGGGTGCGGATCTCGGCGAGCGGAGGTGGCGTCCAGGCCGGCTTCCCCCGGCGCAGGACCGGGACGAGGAGGTCCTCGAAGGGCGTGCCCTCCGGGATCACCCGGCGCCGGGTGAAGTCGAGCGGGTCGATCATCTCCGGGGCCGGGGGCAGGCCCAGCTCCTCGTCGAAGATCACGTCGGCGAGGAATCCGCCCGGGTGCACCCCGGCCGCGCCGTCGGGATGGCGGTAGCGCCGCACCTGCTGGATCCCCGGGACGGTGGTCTTGGCGAGCTGCTCGGAGAGCTTCACGCGGTGGACCCAGGGCTTTCCCGGGCCGTCCCGAACCGCCGACAGCTTGTACACGCCGCCCAGCGCCGGCTCGCCCCAGGCGGTGACGAGGCGGGTGCCGACGCCCCAGACCGCCACCGCGGCCCGCTGGTCGTGGAGGGCGTGGATCACGTGCTCGTCCAGCTCGTTGGATGCGAGGATCACCGTCTCGTGCAGGCCGGCCTCGTCGAGCAGGGTGCGCGCCCGCTGGGAGAGCCAGGCGAGGTCGCCGGAGTCGAGCCGGATCCCGGCCAGCCGGTGCCCCTCCGATGCCAGCCATCGCCCGACCTCCACGGCGTGGCGCACGCCCTCCAGCGTGTCGTAGGTGTCGACCAGGAGCACGGTGTTGCCCGGCATGGCCCGCGCGTAGGCGAGGAAGGCCTCCCGCTCGTCGTCGAAGAGCAGGACCCAGCTGTGGGCGTGGGTGCCCTTCACCGGGATCCCGAGGAGCTTGCCGGCGAGCACGTTGGAGGTGCCGGCCACGCCACCCACGTAGGCGGCCCGCGCGGCGGAGAGCGCACCGTCGATTCCCTGGGCCCGGCGCAGCCCGAACTCGATGACCGGCTGGCCGCGCGCCGCGAGCACGATGCGGGCCGCCTTCGTGGCCACCAGCGTCTGGAAGTTGACGATGGCGAGCAGCGGCGTCTCGAGGAGCATGCAGGGGACCACCGGCCCCCGCACGCGCAGGAGCGGCTCGTGCGGGAAGACCACCGTCCCCTCCGGGACGGCGTCCACGTCGACGTCGAGCTCCATCGCCTCCAGCCAGTCGAGGAAGGCCGGCTCGAAGAGGGGGGCGCCGTCGCCCCCGCGCTGCGCGGCGAGGAAGGAAAGGTCGTCCGCTGTGAACCGCGCGTGAAGGGCGAGGTCGACCGCGTCCTCGAGCCCGGCCGCGACGGCATACCCGCCCTCGAATGGGTTGCGGCGGAACGACAGGTGGAACACCGCCTCCTTCGCGGCCACCCCGCCCTTCCAGGCCGCCGCGGCCATGGTGAGCTGGTAGAAGTCGGTGAGGAGCGCGAGCGACGTCCGGTACACCTGCGAGGGACCCATCCTGCCTCCACCCCGGTTCTAACGCCGCCGCGTCCGATGTAGAAGGATCCGGTGTTCCTCCGCGCGGTCCTCCTCCCCTTCGCCTGGACGCGCCTGCTCCTCGCCGCGGTGGCCTGGTTCGCCGACCAGGTGTCGGTGAGCTGGACCTACCCGGTCCCGGAGGCGGCGCGGCGGGGCTTCACGTACCTCCCGGGTACCTGGCTGGACGCGCTCGGCCGCTGGGACACCCACTGGTACCTGGACGTGGCCCGGAACGGTTACGCGGTGCGAGGGTCGCTTGCCTCGGTGCAGTCGAACGTCGCGTTCTTCCCGCTCTATCCGTGGATCGTCCGCGCGGCCCATGCCTGCGTCCCCGGTCGCGGGGAGGGGTCCTGGCTCGTCGCGGCGCTCGTCGTCTCCAACGCCGCGGCGCTCGCCGGCCTCTGGTTGGTGTGGAGGCTCGCCCGGTCGGTCTCCGACGAGGAGACGGCCACCCGGACGGTTCTGTACACGCTCCTCTTCCCGTTCGGCTTCGTGCTCTCCGCGGCCTACCCGGAGTCCCTCTTCCTCCTGCTCTCGGCGGCGAGCCTCCTCGCCGCCCGCTCCGGCCGGCCGGTGCTGGCCGGGACGCTCGGCCTGCTGCTCGCGCTCACCCGGCCGGGCGGCGTCCTGATCGCGGTCCCGCTCGCGTGGATCGGGCTCGAGCGCGGCGGGCGGCGCGGGCCGGCGCTCGCGGCCGCGGCGCTGCCTGGCCTGGGCCTCGCGTTGCACGGCGGGTTCCTCTGGCGCCTCACCGGCGACCCGCTCGCGCTCTTCCACGCGCAGGGGGCCTGGAAGCGGTCCCTCACCCTCCCCTGGCAGACGCTGCTCCAGCCGCGCGACTTCCACCCCCGCCTCGGGCCCCTGGAAGCGGCGGCCCTGGCGCTCGTCGCCGGGACGGGCGCCCTGCTCCTGCGGCGGCGGGAGACGCTCGCGCTGGGGCTCTGGGCCGTCGTGTCGCTCGCCCCGGTGCTGCTCTCCGGGACCCTGCTCTCCTCCGTGCGCTTCGCTGCCGTACTCTTCCCCGCGTTCCTCGCCCTCGCCACGGCCGGCGCGCGCCCCGCCGTGGACCGCGCCGTGGTCACCGCCTTCGCCTCCGGCCAGGCCGTCCTCTTCCTCTTCTGGTCCCGCTTCTTCTGGGTGGGCTAGGACCCGGCGCCGCCAGCGGCGATCCGGCTTCGTTGCGCACGCCGGGCGCCCGGGTAATGTCCGCTCCGGAGGCACCTCGATGAACGACCCGCTGGGAATCCTCGCCACCTTCTCCTGGGGAGCCGACCGCTCCGGCCAGCTCTTCTCGCTGCCCGCGCTCGAGGCGAAGGGGTACGGCCCGGTCTCGCGCCTCCCGGTCTCGATCCGGATCGTGCTCGAGTCGCTGGTCCGCAACCTGGACGGCAACCGGGTGCACGAGGAGGACGTCCGCGCGCTGGCAGCCTGGAAGCCGCGGGCGGAGCGCACCGCGGAGATCCCCTTCGTCGTCTCGCGGGTGCTGGCCCAGGACTTCACCGGCGTTCCACTCATCGTGGACCTCGCGGCGATGCGGGCGGCCATGGCACGTGCCGGGAAGAAGGCCGAGAAGGTGGAGCCGGTCGTGCCGGTGGACCTGGTGGTGGACCACTCGGTGCAGGTGGACGCCTGGGGTTCGGCGGAGGCCTTCCGCAGGAACCTGGAGCTCGAGTTCGCGCGGAACCGCGAGCGCTACGCCTTCCTCAAGTGGGGCACCCAGGCCTTCCGGAAGCTGCGCATCGTCCCGCCCGGGATCGGCATCTGCCACCAGGTCAACCTGGAGTTCCTGGCCACCGTCGCCACCGAGCGGGACGGTGCCTGGCTCTTCGACACCGTCATCGGCACCGATTCCCACACCACCATGGTGAACGGGATCGGCGTGGTGGGCTGGGGGGTGGGCGGGATCGAGGCCGAGGCGGCCATGCTGGGGCAGCCGGCCGGGTTCCTCACGCCCGACGTGGTGGGGGTGAACGTCCACGGGAAGCTCCCGGAGGGGGCCACCGGCACCGACGTGGTGCTGGCGGTGACCGAGCTCCTGCGCGGGCGCAAGGTGGTGGGCAAGTTCGTCGAGTTCCACGGGGAGGGCGCGGCGTCCCTGCCGGCCTTCGAGCGCGCCACCATCGCCAACATGGCCCCCGAGTACGGCGCGACCATGGGCTACTTCCCGCCCGACGAGCAGACCCTGCGCTACCTGCTCGCCACCGGCCGCAGCCCGGAACAGGTGGCGGGCGTGCGGGCCTACCTCGAGTCCCAGGGCGTCTTCGGCATGCCCCGCGCCGGCGCCATCGACTACAGCGAGGTGGTGGACCTCGACCTGACGGGGATCGTCCCCGCGGTGGCCGGGCCCAAGCGCCCCCAGGACCGCATCCCGCTCCCCCGGGTGCGGGAGCGCTTCGCCGAGCTCTTCTCCCGCGCCGACGCCACCGGCTACGGGAAGCCGGCCGCCGAGCTGGCGGTCCGCCACGCCGGCGACGGCGTGGAGGTGGGGCACGGGGACGTGGTCATCGCCGCCATCACCTCCTGCACCAACACCTCGAACCCGGCGGTCATGCTGGCGGCCGGGCTGCTCGCCCGAAACGCGCACCAGCGCGGCCTCGTCCCCCCCGCGCACGTGAAGACCTCGCTCGCCCCCGGAAGCCGCGTGGTCACGCGCTACCTCGAGAAGGCGGGCCTCCTGCCCCACCTGGAGGCGCTCGGTTTCCAGGTGGTGGGATACGGCTGCACCACCTGCATCGGGAACTCGGGCCCCATCGACCCGCGGCTGGAGAAGGTCATCACCGCGAAGGACGTGGTGGCGGCGGCGGTGCTGTCGGGCAACCGGAACTTCGAGGCCCGGGTCCACGTGAACGTGAAGGCGAACTTCCTCATGAGCCCGCCGCTCGTCGTGGCCTACGCGCTCGCGGGCACCGTGCAGCGCGACCTCTCCCGCGAGCCGCTCGGCCTCGACCGGGAAGGACGGCCGGTCCTCCTGCGCGAGATCTGGCCCACCCAGGACGAGATGGCCGCGCTGCTCGGCCGGGCCACCGACCCGGAGGCCTACCGGGAGAACTACGCGCGCTTCGACCAGAACCCGCAGTGGAACGAGATGACCGCCCCGTCCGGCGCGCTCTTCAAGTGGGATCCCCGCTCCACCTACGTCCAGGAGCCGCCCTACTTCATGACCCCGCCGCGTCCGCTGGGCGACGTGCGGGGCGCCCGCGCGCTCGCCATCTTCGGCGACTCGATCACCACCGACCACATCTCGCCGGCGGCCTCCATCAAGGCCGACGCCCCGGCCGGCCGCTACCTCGTCGCCCAGGGGGTGAAGCCGGAGGACTTCAACAGCTACGGGTCCCGGCGCGGGAACGATCGGGTGATGGTGCGCGGCACCTTCGCCAACGTGCGCATCCGGAACCGGATGGTCCCCGGGAGCGAGGGCGGCGTCACCGCCGTGCAGCCCTCCGGGGACGTGCGGTCGATCTACGACGCCGCGGTGGAGTACGAGACCCGGGCGGTGCCGCTCGTCGTCCTGGCCGGCCTCGAGTACGGCACCGGCAGCTCGCGCGACTGGGCAGCGAAGGGGACGGCGCTGCTCGGGGTGCGGGCGGTGGTGGCCCGGTCGTTCGAGCGCATCCACCGGGCCAACCTGGCTGGCATGGGCGTCCTGCCGCTCCAGTTCCCGGAGGGCGTGTCGGCGGAGACGCTCGGCCTCGACGGGACCGAGACCTACGACGTGGTCGGGCTCGCGAAGCTCCAGCCCCGGGCCACCGCCACGCTGGTCGTGCGCCGGAAGGACGGGACCGAGGTCCGCCAGCCGGTGACGGTGCGGCTCGACACCCCGGTGGAGATCGAATACCTGAAGGCGGGCGGCATCTTGCCCTACGTCCTCTCCCGGCTCGGGTAGCCGGACGGCCGATTTCTGGCGTACCGGCGGCGGCGAGGCAGGATCCGGCCCATGACCCTCTTCGACGTCCTGTCCGTGGCCGCCCTCGCGGCGTCGGTGGTCCTCCTCTTCGACGCCGGCGCCCGACTGCCGGCGATGGCCGCGGTGCTCGCGGCGGGTCTCCAGGCCGGGATCCTCTTCCACGTGCTCCAGGTGCGTTCGGGGGGCTTCCCGCTCCCGCTGGCGCTCGCCTTCGCCGTGCTGGCGGCGGCCGGCTACGCCTGGACCCGGGCGCAGGCCAAGCCGGGCGTGACGGCCGCGACGGCCGCCGTCCTGGCCGGGGCCATCCAGATCCTGCGCGGCCTCAAGCTCGTGTAGGCGCCTTCCCGGCGCAGGCGCGGCTTGCTTCCCCTCCCCGCCGGGTTAGCTTCTCGGGGCCCTTGGAGACCGCCAGCCGAATCTCGTCCGTCCGCCGGCTCCTGCCGCTCCTCCGCATGGAGTGGAAGGCGCTCGCCGGCGCCACCGCGCTCCTGCTCCTCGGATCGGCGGCCGCGCTCGCCTACCCGCAGGGGATCCGCGTCATCGTGGACGGCGCGCTCGGGAGCCGGGACATGGGGCGCATCCGTCTCGCGGCGCTCCTCATGGGCGGGCTCGCGGTGGTGCAGGGGCTCGCCGTGGCCGGTCGCGCCTACCTCTTCGGCCTGGCCGGGGAGCGTGGCGTGAAGCGGGTCCGCCAGCGCCTCTTCGACGCGCTGGTGGTGCAGGAGGTGGGGTTCTTCGACGCCCAGCGCACCGGCGACCTCACCTCGCGCCTCGCCTCCGACACCGCCTCGCTGCAGGGGCTCCTCTCCTCGCAGCTCTCGATGGGGCTGCGGAACGCGGTCCAGGTGGTGGGGGGGCTCGTGCTGCTCGTCATCACCTCCACCAAGCTCACCGGCGTCATGCTGCTCGTGGTCCCGGCGGTGGCCATCGGGGCGGTGTTCTACGGCCGGAAGATCCGGGCGCTGTCCCGGAAGTACCAGGATGCGCTGGCGGACGCCGGTCACGCCGCCGAGGAGTCGCTCTCCGCCATCCGGACGGTGCGCCAGTTCGCCGCCGAGCCGGCCGAGATGGCGCGCTACGGCGACGCCGTGGAGGCGAGCTTCCGCCTGGCCCGCACCCGCGCACGCGCCGCGGCGATCTTCATGGGAGCGGCCTCGGCCGGGGTCTACGCGGCGCTGGCGGTGGTGCTCGGGTACGGCGGGGCGCTGGTGGCGAGCGGGGAGCTCAGCGCCGGGGCGCTCACCGCCTTCCTGGTCTACACGCTGCTCATCGCCATGGGGCTCGGCACGCTGGCCGACATCTGGGCCGAGGCCATGCGCGGCCTGGGGGCCGCGGAGCGGGTGCTCGACCTCACCGACCGCAGGCCGGAGATGCCGGTGTCGGGGGGACGGCGGCTCGATCGGGTGGAGGGGCGGGTGGCCTACGAGGGCGTCCGCTTCCGCTACCCCACCCGGCCCGAGGTGGAGGTGCTGCAGGGCGTGGACCTCTCGGTCGAGCCCGGCCAGGTGGTGGCGCTCGTGGGCCCGTCGGGCGGGGGGAAGTCCACCCTGGGTGCGCTCCTCTCGCGCCTCTACGATCCCTCCGCGGGCCGGGTGACGCTGGACGGCGCCGACCTGCGCGACCTCGATCCGGCCTGGCTGCGGCGCCTCGTGGGCGTGGTGTCGCAGGAGCCGGTGCTCTTCTCGACGTCGATCGCGGAGAACGTGCGCTACGGCCGGGCGGGCGCTCCGGAGGACGAGGTGCGCGAGGCGCTGCGCGCGGCCAACGCGCTCGCCTTCGTGGATCGCTTCCCCGACGGGCTCGGGACCCGGGTGGGCGAGCGCGGGCAGCAGCTCTCCGGGGGCCAGAAGCAGCGCATCGCCATCGCCCGCGCGCTCCTCAAGGACCCGCGCATCCTGCTCCTCGACGAGGCCACGAGCGCGCTCGACGCCGAGAGCGAGGCGCTCGTGCAGGACGCCCTCACCCGGCTCATGAAGGGGCGGACGTCGGTGGTCATCGCCCACCGCCTCTCCACCGTGATCGGGGCGGACCGCGTCGTCGTGGTGGACGGCGGGAAGGTGGTGGAGAGCGGCACGCACGCGGAGCTGCTGGCGCGCGGCGGGGCCTACGCGCGGCTGGTGGAGCGGCAGGTGCTGCGCGGGTAGTCCCCGCCGACCCGCGCCTCAGCGTCCGGCCGGCCCTCCCAGGAGCCCCTCCGCGGCCAGCTCGGCCAGCAAGGCCTCGACGTCCCGCTCGACGGCGTCCACGGACGGCGCGTCGAAGTCCCGGGCGAGCCGCTCGGCGAGCGCGCGTGCCGTGGTCGCCTCGCCCGAGGCGAGCAGCTTCCACGTCGCGACGCCGGTCGCGTTGAGCGTGAAGTAGAACCGGGACTCCAGGTCGAGCAGGACGCCCGTCCCGTCCTTCATCTCCGTGAGGATCACGTTCCGCGTCGACGGCTTCCCGGCCATGGCCGGCAGACTACCCCAGGTCGGCGCCCGTCACCTCCCCGTGAGGTGGCGCCACGTGCCGCGGAACGGGCGCCACAGGTAGAGCGCCAGGACGGCACGGGAGGAGACCGGCACGTCGTACCGGTGCGCGAGGTACGCGCGCGAGGGGAAGAGGACCATCCTCCAGGTTCCGGCGCGCCCGGGGCCGGTGAGCGCCCGGGCCATCTGCCGGGTCCGCACCGAGAGCCCGCTCCACCCGCTGGAGAGCCCGGTCGCTCCCCGCTCCAGGAGGGCCCGCGAGGAGCGAATCGCCCACCGCTCCTCGTCGCCCTGGACGAGGGACTCGATCTCCCCCCACGGAATCCCGCCCGTTCCCGCCAGGACGGCGAGGTCCGCCAGGTGCCGGTCGTGGAGGCTCGCGAGGCCCCCGTGGTGCATGAAGACGTGGAGGCACAGCATCGCCGCCAGGTCAGCCGGCGACGGGATGCGGAGGCGCCGCCCCTGCCAGGAGACGTCGCGGGACCGCGCGAGGACGACCCGGGGGTCGAGCCCGGGCGACGACGACCCCGGGATGGCCGTGTGGATCTCCACGACGATCCCGGACGGCAGGGCGAGCGACGGGAGGTGGCAGTGCCCCTCGAACCGATCGTGCTCCGTCTGCGACGGGGCGTGGAGGGGGCGTGCGCCGCGGCGGCGGATCTCCGCGTCGGCCCGGGCCGCGTCGCCGGGCTCGACGAGCAGGTCCACGTCCGCCACGTGTCGCGCACCCAGGTCCGGATAGCCGGTGACGAGGAGCCCCGGGCCCTTCAGGACCACCGAGTCGACGCCCGCGGCCGCGAGCGCGGCCTGTACCGAGGCCGCCTCGGAGAGCAGGAGCGCGTTCCGCGCGATCGCCCCGGTGTGCGCGTCGGAGAAGGCCGTCCGCTGCGGCTCCGGGACGTCATCGCGGAGGCCCGCGTGCGCGATCGCGGCCCCCACCGACTCGACCACCGACCCTGCCCGGGCCATGGCGACCAGCCGTTCCCAGCGCCGGACGGCCCGCGTCGCAGCGGCCAGGCCGGGGCGGGGCCCACCCAGCGAGAGCATCGCCTCGCGGAGGAAGCGCCGCTCCGCGCCGTCTCTCCAGGGGAGCGGCATCCGCGCCCTTCTCCCGGATCGAGCCCCCGCTAGGGCTCCGCCCGGAAGATGTAGGGGTTGGCCGTCGTCCAGAGGTATCCGCCGCCGACCGCGAGCCCGAGAGGAGAGGACGGGAACGGGAGGTCCACCCGGTAGCCCGGCCCGGACGTGTCGACGCGGATGAGCGCCCCGTCGAGGCTCGAGGTGACCCAGACGTTTCCGTCGGGCCCGATGACGAGCTGGCCGGGAGCGTTGACCGTGACGTCGACGATGGGGAGGAAGCCCCCCGCCGTCGTCATCCGGCACACGCGGTTCGATGCCTCGGACGTGAACCAGAGGTCGCCGTCCGGTCCGAGGATGATCTCGCCGGGCTCGCGACAGCCGGCGGGGATGGCATAGGAGCCGGCGGGCGTCCCGCCCGATGCGCCCGTCGTGTAGACCATGATCCGGTTTCCGGAGTGGGACGTGACGTAGAGGTGCTTGTCCGGGGCGGGCCCGATCGCCATCCCGGTGGGTGCGAACGGGGTG
>JBBIOL010000048.1:0-13809 GCA_037443385.1 Anaeromyxobacteraceae bacterium | reverse complement strand
GATCGACGTCCCCGTGGAAGCGCCCGCGTAATCGAAGAACTCGAGCACCGGGTCCTGATCGGACGCGAAGACCATGCCCGTCCCCGTGTCGCCGATGGCCTGGACGCCGTCGATCGGGGGGTTCAGCGCGGTCGAGTCCTCCTTCACCGCCACGATTCGGCCGCTGAACCGGAAGTACCCGCCCCCGACGTAGTTGAACGTCCAGGTCTGGGTCCGCGTCCCTCCCGGCGCCACCGTGCCGTAGGACCAGAGTCCCAGGCCGTCGGGATTCATCCCTTCCGGCGCCTCGGCGCTGTTGCACGCCTGGTTCCCGGACGAGCCGCCGAAGGCGGTGATCTCCGCGTAGACGCCGCCGAGATAGGTCTCGCCGAGCAGCGAGGAGAGCTGGACGTCCGCGCCCCAGGTCGCCACGGGCTCACCACAGCCGTGCTCCGTGGACTCGTTGAACCAGGGCGTGCCGGCAACGTTCGCCACGCTCGCCTCCGAATCCGTGATGACGAGCGACCGCACGCCCCGGGAGGCCCCGGCGGGAGTGGGCTCGGCGCGGATGACCAGGGTCCCGGCGGAGAGGTCCACGTCCCCCGTGAAGGTCGCCACGGTGACCATGCCGGGCGGGAGCGGCCGCTCCTCGGGCGCCTGCGGGGCGCACCCGGCGACGACGAGCGCTGCGACGATCCATCTCTTCATGGTGCTTCTCCCTCGGCGAGGCGGTGTAGACGAAGACGGGGCGCGACCGGCGGGCTAGCCGATCACGCCGCCGGAATCGGGACCCGAGCCCGTGAAGAGCGTGGCCCGGGAGACCGGACGCTTCTTCACGATCCGTGGAGGGTGGTAGGCGGGACGGGGCGGGCGCCGCGACGACGGCTCCCCCGGGGGCGCGTCGGGGTGCCCTGCTTCGCGTGACGTTCGGTCCTTCATGTAATCCCCCTGAGAGTCTCCGAATCTTCGCATGTCCCGCACGGGGCGCGCACCTTTTCATCGAGCCCCGGAAGGGGGCACCGCTGTCGCCGGATGCCCTACACGGCCCTCCGGAGCACGACACGCCCGGACCCGTCGGGGGCCCGCTCGAACCCCACCTTCTCGTGGAGGCGGATCGCGCGCACGTCCCCGGAAGACACGACGACGGCGACCGACCGGGCTCCGAGGAACCGGGCGCGCTCGATCGCCGCCCGGACGAGCCGCTCCCCGACGCCGAGCCCCCGGAAGCGCGTCCGGACGTCCAGGCCGGCGAGCCACGCACGCCGTCCGTCATCCCCGTCCTCGTCACCCAGCGTGACCCGGATCCGGCCCACCGGCGCGCCCCGGACGCGCGCCACCCAGGTCTCGGCTCCGGCCGCGCCCTCCGGGTGCTCCTCCCCGGCCCGCTCGACCTCGACCACGGGGAGCAGCCTGCGCCCGGCGCGCCGGAACGGGCCCAGCCCCTGCGCCCCGGTGAGCGCGACCACGGCGCCGCGCCGGGGCAGCGCGAGCGCGGCCTGCACGCGACGGAGCCAGCCGCCCCGCGAGAGCGCTGCCACCCAAGGGCCGCTCGGGCCCGTTCCCAGGCGCACCGGGCTCCCCCCGCGCTCGACCGCCACGATCCGGCCCAGGACCTGGCCGGTGGGGACGACCCCGTCCGGAGCGGCGCAGGCGTCGCCCTGCACGATCCAGCCGCCCGGGTCGACGCCGACGACGCGGTGGATGACCAGGTTCGCTCCCCGTGGATGCCGGACGGCCACCACCTCGCCAACCGCCGGCGGGCGCCGGCGGATCGGCTCGATGGTCACCACGTCCCCGTCCCGGACGAACGGCCACATGCTCCTGCCGTGCACGGTGGTGCGGAGCGAGGCGTCCCGCTCCACGAAGGCCTCGAGCAGGGCCAGCTGGGCCGCGCCGGAGAGGTGGAGTTCCTTTCCCATGCGTCGGCCCTCAGCCCGCGGACACGAGCCGTGCCGCCGTCGCGGCGGGCTGGTCGAGCAGGTCGCGCCCCAGCCGGACGCGGTACGCCCGGGCGCCATCGGCGATGGCGCGGAGCACCTCGAGGTGCTCGGCGGCGCCGGGCAGGCCGTCCACGACGATGTGCGTGCTCGACTCGATGAGCGCGCCCAGGCCCTCGGCCGCGCCGACCGGCTCGGCCTCCGACCGCGGGCGGTCCTCCACGGCCGGGAGCAGCAGGATCTCCGGCGACCCCGCGCACTCCGCCTCGCGCCCGGGCCAGGCCCGGCGCGGATCGAGGCATCGCTTCTCGCCCGACGGCAGGATCTCGCCGAGCAGCGGGCCGATGCGCGGGAAGGCCGCCGCGGTGCGCGGCGCGACGTGGAAGACCCGCGGGAGCGCGAGGATCTCCGGCTCGCCCTCCCGGAGCCGCGCGAGGACCGCGTCGTCGCCGAGGTAGCCGCAGCCCGCCTCGAGCAGCGCCAGCGTGAGCGTGCTCTTGCCCGCGCCGGAGCCGCCCGCGACGAGCACCCCCTGGCCGCTCCCGGTGACGAGCGCGGCGGCGTGGACGTGGAACACCGAGCGCCAGCGCATCGCCAGGACCAGCGCCAGGAGCATCAGGACGTGTGTGAACACGTGCCGCTCGCGCAGCGACGCCGGGGCGACCTGGACCTCGATCTCCCCGCCACCCGCCCGGACGCGGACGAGCGACGCCCCGTCCCAGACCAGCACGTCCCCGCCGTCGAGGAAGCCCTCGACGACGCCGTGGAAGAAGGCGCGCTCGAGCCGGGGGCGACGCGCCCGCGCCCCGGCGCGGAGCAGGAACCGGAGGGCGGGGGGACCCGATCCCTGCGGCAGGGCGCCCAGGAGGCCCGCCACGGCCGACACGGCGGCCGGGTCGCCTTCCACCGCGATGCACGTTCCGTGAAGCTGGCGCCGCATGCGCTCAGGGGGCGGGGGGCGGGGCGGCCCCGCCGGGCCCCGCGCTCCCGCCCTCCACCCAGTGGGGCTTGCCGAAGCGGGCCAGGCAGCGGTTGCAGGGGAAGTCGTCCCATTCCGGCGCGGCCGGCGCCGCCGCGATGGCGTCGAGCCGCTCCCGCTCCAGCCCGTGGACGAGCGCCAGGAGCCGGCGGTGGGCCTCGGCGAGCGGGGTCGTGGCCAGGTCGGCGACCACGTCGCCGGTGCCGCCGGGCACGCCGGACAGGTTGCAGCAGAGGTTCAGGTGCCCCGTGGGCGTGACGTGGAGCACCTCGCTGCGGAACGGCTCGCACACGTGGAAGCGGTCGCCGCGGCGGAATCCCTCGGCGGCGGAGACCTCGATCTTGAGCAGCGTCGCGAGTCGCTCGATGCGGTCGCGGATGCGGTCCCAGGCCTGCGGCGGCAGGTAGAGGTCGCGATCCTCGGGCCGCCCGGTGGCGTTCATCATGGCGAAGCTCACCGTCTTCGCGCCCAGCTCCGCGGCGAGCAGGCCCAGGGGCTCGAGCTCGGCCTGGTTCCGGGCGTGCAGGGTCATCTGCAGGGCGAAGGGCCAGCCGCGCGCGCCGCAGGCGGCGGCGGCGGCCATGACGTCCCGCCAGCTCCCCTCCCCCCGGACCGCGTCGTGGGTGGCCTCGGTGGCCCCGTCGAGGGAGAGGTCCACGACGCGCAGCGCGGCGCGCCGCTCCGGCGCGGCCTCGAGCAGGTCGACGAGGCGCCCGAACCCCCTGCCGCTCGAGACCAGGTGCCAGGTGCAGCCCCGGGCCACCGCCGCGTCGACGGCGGCCTCGAGGTGCGGCCAGAGCAGCGGGTCGCCGCCGGTGAAGCCGACGTGCCGGATGCCGTGCAGGGCGACGGCCTCGCCGAGCACCTTCTCGACGACGGCGAGCGGCACGTCCACCGGGTGCCTGCCCGGCTCGCGCAGGCAGTGGAGGCAGGAGAGCCCGCACCGCTCGGTGACGTGGAATGCGATCCACTGGGACACGGCACGACCTTACGGGAAGGGCCCGTAGGCCGCCAGCCCGTCCACGCCGGGAGCGTCGGTGAGCCGGCGGACGACGGCGCCGCTCGCGAGGTCGAGCAGGTACAGGTCGGCGCCGCCGTCGCGCTGCGAGGTCACGACGACGCGATCCGGGGATCGTCCGAAGGCGGGCTCCCCGTCCTTCTCGGCGGTGACGGTGCGGATCGCCCCGGTGGAGAGCGTCTCGACCACCACCTGGGTGAAGGCCGCGCCCGGGGCCGAGAGCGTGAAGGCCAGGCCGGCGCCGTCGGGGGTCACCGCCGGCCTGCCGAGGATCCCGCGGGTGCCGGGGATCATCGTCTCGACCCCTCCGGCCGCGGGAACGCTCCAGGCGTTGTATCCGGCGTTCACGCCGTCCACGAGGCGGTTGGAGACGAAGTAGAGGGTGGTGCCGTCCGGCGACCAGGCCGGCCCGGCGCTGTACTTCTGGCCGGTCGTGACGCGGACCGGCGTGCCCCCCTCGACCGGGACCACGTAGACGTCGGAGACGGCGCTCACGCCGGGCTCGTAGCCCTCGAAGGCGACGAGCCGGCCGTCCGGGGAGAAGACCGGCGCGGTGGCGGTGAGCGCGCCGACGTCGAGCAGCCGCTCGTCCCCGGTATCCACGTCGTGCAGGTAGACCTGCAGCCGGCCCCCCTGGGCGCTCATGAAGGCGATGGTCCCGGCCGGAGACCAGGTGGCGAAGAGCGCGTCGGAGGTCGCGTGGGTGACCTGGCGAAGGCAGGTCCTGTCGTCGCGCACGATCCAGACCTGGTAGGTGCCGGTGCGGCGGGACGAGAAGGCGAGCCACTGCGCGCCGGAGGTCCGCAGGAAGCACGGGTCGGCGGCCACGGTGAGCGCGGCGATCCGCGTCACCCCTCCACCGACGGCGGTGACGACGACCGCGGCCGTCGTCGCGCGCTGCTCCGTCGCGATCGGGAACGCGGCCGACGTGGATCCCTCGGGGACGGTCAGCTGGGCCGGGACCGTCACGGAAGGCAGGCTGGTGGAGAGCGCGACGGTCAGCCCCCCGGCGGGGGCAGGTCCGGTGAGGGTGGCCGTCCCGGTGGACGGCTGGCCGCTCACCACCGCGTCGGGAACGACGGTGAGGGCCGCGAGGCGGACCGGCGAAGGTGGCGGGACGTCGGGCGTCACGGTCAGCGTCGCCGTCCGGGCGATGCCGCCCTGCGAGGCGGTCAGCGTGACCGGGGTGGAGCCGTCCACCGCCGAGGTGGTCACGGGAAACGTGGCCGTGGTCGCGCCCGCGGCGACGGTGACCGTGGAGGGGACCCGTGCGAGCGCGCTGCTGGAGGTGAGCGACACGCCGACCCCGCCCGCCGGCGCCGGGCCGTCGAGCATCGCGGTCCCGGTGGCGCCGTCCCCTCCCCGGACCACGGGCGGGTCCACGGTGAGCGAGGCGAGGGCCGGCTGGACCGGGGGAGGCGGCACCGGATCCGCGCCCCCTCCGCAGCCGGTGACGGCCAGGGGCGAGGCGAGCGCCAGGCCGACGAGGACCCAGGCCGGACGGGTTCGTGACCGTGTGCGCACCGTGCCTCCCCGCTGGCAGGATAGGGCCTTCCCGCCGGGATCGCGAGGCCGGAAAGTCGCGCCGATCGCCCGCGGCTGCCGCGCGATCCGTGGTCCGGGCACCGCTCGCTCGTTCAGGGGCTCACCATCGTCACGCCCCCGGGCATGCCGCCGTTGTCGTAGACCCACACCCTGCCGGCGCCGGCGGACAGTCCCATTGGAAAGGTGTCCGGAAGCATGCGGAGCGGGCTGAAGGTGGCGCCGCCCCCGCGGAGGATGACCGGGCCGAAGTACGACGGGGAGGAGGAGAGGATGAACGCCCAGACGTTTCCGTCGGGCCCGATGGCGAGGGAGTCGGCGCGCTCGGGCAGCGTGAGGACGGGCGTCCCGCCGGCGGCCAGGTCCGACGGGTCGAGCGTGCAGAGCCGCCTCGAGACGGGGACGCGGTCGGCGTCGAGCGTGGCCCCGGCGAACCAGATCTTCCCGTCGCCGGGGTTGTACACGAGCTCCTGGGGCATCGCGCACGACGTACCGGTCAGGGTCACCGGGCTGTCCGCGACGAGGACCCCGGTGGCGTCGTAGACGCGGATCTCGTCCAGGTCCGTGCCCGGCGGGGCGGTGTTGAACCGCGAGACGTACACGTTCCCCGCGGGGTCCACGGCGAGCCCGCGCGGCTGGCCCACGGTCGGGAAGAGGATCGGGGTCCCGAGCGTCGCGGCCACGCCGTCCGCCGTCCACGTCGCCGAATTGATCCCGTCCGGCAGGTAGGTCGTGAACCAGGCCTTCGTCGCGCCGGAGGCGCTGACGGCGAGGAACTCGGCCCCGGTGTCGAGACCGTACCCGGGCCCGGCGACGGCCGTCTCCTCCAGCCCGGTCCCGTCCGGCGCCGCGAACCCGATCCGGCTCATGCCGAAGTATCCCTCCAGGAACCAGATCCGCGTCGCCGAGGCGTCGCTCGCCAGCTTGGTGGCGGGAAAGGTGGTCGGACCGGGCGCGGTCGAGGTGACGGTGCCGTCGGCATCCAGGAACGCGAACCCGCTCGCCATGGTCGCGTACGCCATCGACGTCCCGACCTGGACGAGGTTACTGGAAGGGAGCACGGGGACCCCGAGCAGGTCGAGGGTGAGGGCCTCGAGCTGCGCCTGCCGGCCCAGGACCTTTCCCGTGAAGACGGTCCGGCCGGCGCTCGGATTCCCGAACGCCCATTCGACCGACACGCCGGCGTTCCCGTCGAGGCTCGGGTAGTACCAGAGGCCGTACGTGTCGGAGACGACCGGCGGAGCCGTGGGCGGAGTCGCGCTGTTGCAGCCGGAGTAGCCGGTGGTGGGTGCGACCGCGGTGATCTCCGCGAAGACGTCGTAGTACTGTCGGGCCGCATCGTAGGACGCGGGGGCGATCCGCACCGGCACGCCCCACGACGGGTCGGAGGGGGCGGTACAGTGGAAGCCCGCCGACGGGGTGCCGTCGTTGGCGACCGTCACGTCGTTGACGTCGGCGATCAGGCGCCCCGGCCCGGAGGCGCGCCCCGGCCCACCCGATCGGATCGTGAACGTCCCCCGGAGTGCGTCCATCTCGCCGGAGAACTCCCCGAGCGACGCGACGGGCGCGGGGGCCGCGCCGGGTTGCGGGGCCCGCGCGGTGCACGCCGCCAGGCCGACGACGACGAGCAGCCAGGGTGAGTTCTTCATGGTGTGTTCCTCCGTGGCCGGGGCGATCGACCCCGGCCGTCCGTCGCCCGGATCTCGCGGGCGGAGCGCGACCTCAAGGGATGAGCTTCCAGAGCCCGGCGGAGTCGCCGAACCAGAGCACGCCGTCGCCGTCGACGGCGAGCGGCCAGACGTCGGTCCCGGTGGCGACGAGCAGGTTGTCGCTCGTGACCCCGCTCGCGTCGAGGACCTGCCACACGTGACCGTCGCCTCCCGTGGAGACCCAGATCTGTCCGGCCGCGCCCACGGCGAGGCCACGCGGGGTCTCGGCCGACACCCATCCCCATTCCTCGTAGAGGGTCCCGTCGGCGGAGTAGCTGCAGACCCAGCCCTCGAACGAGTCGAAGTAGACCTTTCCCCCGGGGCCGGAGACGATCATCCACGGGCTGCTGCAGGAGCCCCCGGAGTAGCTCTCGACGAAGGTGGCCGTGGCGCCGAGCGCGAAGACGTCGATCGCGCCGCTCCCCGTGTTCGCGACGTACAGGCGTCCGTCCGATCCGATCGTCATCGCGTACGCCAGGCCCTCGGGCGTGACCGCGGCCTCGCCCATCCCCACCCCAGGCACGTACGGGGCGATGAAGTAGGTGTGGGAGGCGTCGTTCCAGAGCACCCACGCCTTCCCTTCCGGCGTCACCGGGTCGGCGACGATGGCCAGGACCGCCTCCCCGAATCCCGTGGATGCCTGCGAGGCGACCCCGGTCCCGTCCTTGTTCACGAACCCGACGCGGGACGTCGTCCCGTCCGAGTCCGTGCCGAACCAGATCCGGTTCCCGGCGACCGACATGGCGTTCACGCGAGCCGCCACGTCGAGGGTCGAGACGAAGGCGCCGGAGGACCTGTCCACGAAGTCGATCCCGAATGGCCCGCCCGGAGGATCGGTGGCGACGGCCAGGCGGGTCCCGGCGTCGACGATGGCGGTCAGGGCCGACCATGCATCGTTGACCGGCCGCTGGACCGCGGGTTCCCCCTCCAGGTCCGCCGGGGTGATCCGCGTCCCCACGATCCGGCCCGAGAACGTGAACCACGAGGCCGTGACGTAGCGGAAGACCCAGGTCACCTCGCCGGCCTGGCCCGGGCCGAGCTGCGGGTACGACCAGAGGCCGCCGGTGGCGCTCCATCCCGAGGGTGCCGCGACGCTGTTGCACGACGCCAGCTCGGTGGGGGGCTCGGCGCTCGTGATCTCGGCGTAGACCCCGCCGAGCGAGGTGTCGGTGAGCGTGTTCGTCACCACCACGGTCGCGCCCCAGACGTTTCCGGACGAGGAATCGGTGCAGGACCGTCCCGCACCCTGGGGCGCGTTGAAGAACGTCGCCGGGAGCCCCCCCACCACCTTGTTCGCGACGGTCACGACCCCGTCGAGGGCCTGCAGGGCGCCCCGGACGGAGCGGCCCTCGGCCGTGGGCGTGGTGCGGATCTCGAGCCGTCCGGCGGCGACGTCCGCGTCGGCGGTGAAGGTCGCGAGGACGACGCGACGGCGATCGGTCGAGCCGCCCGCGGGGGCCTCGACCGGCGTGGCCCTGCAGCCGGCCAGCGTCACGGCGAGGACGAGGATGGTTCTCTTCACGGGGCGTTCCTCCAGGTCGTGGTGACCGATGGCGCGGCGGCTCTCAGCCTCCGCCGGAGATCACGCCGCCTGAGTCCGGCCCGCTCCCGGTGAACAGGGTCGCCCTCGACACGGCGCGCTTCTTCACGATCCGCGGCGGCTGGTACCGGGGCCGATCCGCCGACCCGACGTCCACGCGCTGTTTCCTCGCCTCCGACCCTGGACTCGTATTCTCGTCGTTCATCGATCCGGCTCCCGGTGGTTCCGCGCGACGGGCGGCGCCGTCCACGCTCGCACCGTCCGTCACGACCCTGGAGCTCCAAGTCGCCGACCGACCCACCGAGGTCGGGCGCGTGGCGCGCGGGGCAACCATCCGTGGCGCGAAGGGCAACATCCGGCCCGACCCGGCCCCGGGAGCGGTCAGCGTCGGGGGCCGCGGGGCCGTCCGAGCAGTTCCGCGGGCGTCCGCCCCGTCCAGCGCCGGATGGCCCGATGGAACGCGGCTCGGGACGAGAAGCCGAGCCGCGCGGCGACCTCGGCCACGCCGGCCTCTCCCCCTCCGAGCATGGCCTCGGCGGCATCGCGCAGCGCGCCGGCGCGCACGCCGCGGAAGGTCAGGCCCTCCCCGGCGAGGTTCCGCTGCAGCGTGCGCACCGTGGTCCCGAGCAGGTTCGCGACCGAGCCGACCCGTGCGCTCCGCTCGAAGCCGGCCTGCACGATGGCCGCGCGGACGCGCGCCTCGTTCGTCCGCCCCGTCCGCATCGCCACGTCCCGCTCGGCCACCTCGGCGAGGCGGGCGCGGAAGGCGGGGTCGGCGAACCGCAGCGGGCGGTCGAGCGTGCCGGGAGGAAGCAAGAGCTCGAAGTGCTCGGCACCCCACCGGACGGGCGCGCCGATCGCCTCGACGAGGCGCGCGGCCTCGTGCGGGGGGCTCCCCGTCAGCTGGATCTCGATCGGCTGCACCGGCCCGGCCGCGTACGCGATGAACGAGAGGACCGCCACCGCGAAGGACGGGCCGTCGTCGTGGAGCGGGGGGAGCGCGGGCGGGCGCGTCCAGAAGATGGCGTCGAACCGGGGCGTGGAACGCACGCCGAACCGGGTCTCCTCGACCACGAGGTCCGAGAACCGTCCCCAGGTCTCCATCGCCTCGCGAACGGTGCGGGATAGGGCGGCGCAGTGCCCCGCGATCCGCGTGACCTGGATGGGGGCACGGCGCCCCGCCGCGACCCCGAAGGCCGGGTCCCCGCTCGCCCGGATGGCGAGGCGGTAGAACACAGCATGCGCCGATTGGGGCACCCACGCGTCCGCTTCCTCGAGGATCGCCCGCGAGAGGCCAGCCCGGGCGAGCAGCGGCCTGGCGTCCAGCCCGCGCCCCTCCAGCTCCTGGAGCACGGCCCGGGTGATGAAGGAGCTGATGCCGGGCTCGCGCAGCCCCCGCCGGCCGCCCTCTCGCCACGCGGGCGGTCGTGCCGGGCCACGGGTCACGGGAGGTCCTTAGCATCCCGGGCCGGGGCCGGCCGCGGCCCGACTGTCAGACCCCCGATCCATGCTCCCCGTGCCGTCGAGGGGCCCGCCCCGCCGCCGGCCGTTCCGACCAGGAGGTACGTCGTCATGGCAGTGAAGGTGATGCTCGCCCCCGCGATCGCCGCGGCCGTCGAGGCGCCCCGCGCCCGCAAGCCCCGCGACCCGCTCGCGCCCCCGAAGCCCCGGCGTCGCAAGTCGGCGGTGTACGACGCCGACGGCCACGAGGTCCTCATCACGCTGATGTGCCTCAAGTGCCACCAGATGCGACCCCTGTCCCAGTTCGGGCTCCGCCGCATGGCCGACGGCTCCATCCGCAACCAGCCCTGGTGCCGCGGGTGCCGTTCGGGTGCCGGGACCGAGCGCCCCCGCCGGCGCGAGCAGGAGACCGACGTCGCCGGGACGGAGGTCGCGTCGATGCCCGAATCGGTCGCCGCGCCCGCCGAGGCCGCACCCGCGCGCCCGGTCGACGCCGGGATCGTCGCCGCGCAGGTCGCGGCCGCGCTCGCGGGCGGCTGGCGAAAGTGAACTTTCCCCGGGTCGCCCGGGGATCGAAGCACGCTCGAGAGAGCCGGAGCCGCCCGCGGTATCGCGAGGCGGCTCCACCTTTCTTCACCGAACGCGGCCATCGCAAACCGTGCGGGGCCGCACACCCCGACCGGGTCTTCACGACTCGATGAGCCGATTTCTCATGGCCCGTTGACGACCGTCAAAGGCATCCACCCTGCGTGATCGGGCATGACGATCTGCGTTGTGCTTTGGAACGGGTCGGGTACGATTCGCCGTCTCTCCAGGCGCCCAAACGCAGTTCCCGTCCAACCTTCAGCGGTAGGAGCACTCAATGGCAATGAGCAACCTCAAGGCGAAGCTCCTCGAGAAGATCGAGGCGCACCGCCCGCGCACCACCAAGCTGAACAAGGAGTTCGGAAACGTCGTCATCGACAAGGTCAACATCGGCCAGTGCATCGGCGGGGCGCGCGACGTGCGCAGCCTGGTGACCGACATCTCGTACCTCGATCCGTTCGAGGGCATCCGCTTCCGCGGCAAGACCATTCCCGAGACCTTCGCGGCCCTGCCCAAGGTCCCCGGCAAGGAGCAGCCGTTCGTCGAGGGGTTCTTCTGGTTCCTGCTGACCGGCGAGATCCCCACCATGGCGCAGACCCTCGAGGTGGTCGAGGACTGGCGCGCCCGCTCGCAGGTCCCCGCCTACGTGATCGACGTGCTGCGCGCGCTGCCCCGCGACTCGCACCCGATGACCATGCTCTCCACGGCGGTGCTGGCCATGCAGCGCGACTCGGTCTTCGCCAAGAAGTACGGCGAGGGCGGGCTCAAGAAGAACGACATGTGGGACCCGATGTACGAGGACTCGATGAACCTGCTGGCGAAGCTGCCGGCCATCGCCGCGTACATCTACCGGATGAAGTACAAGGGTGACACCTTCATCCAGGCCGACCCGAAGCTCGACTGGGGCGGCAACTTCGCCCACATGATGGGCGTGGCGCCTCCGTACGACGAGGTGGCCCGCATGTACTTCATCCTCCACTCGGACCACGAGTCGGGGAACGTCTCGGCGCACACCACGCACCTCGTGGCCTCGGCGCTGTCCGACGCGTACTACTCGTTCTCCGCCGGCCTGAACGGCCTCGCGGGCCCGCTGCACGGCCTCGCGAACCAGGAGGTGCTCGGCTGGATCATGAACGTGATGAAGAAGCTCAACAACAAGGTGCCCACCAAGGAGGAGCTCGAGAAGTTCCTCTGGGACACCCTGAACGGCGGCCAGGTGATCCCGGGCTACGGCCACGCCGTGCTCCGCAAGACCGACCCGCGCTACGTCGCCCAGAACGAGTACTCGAAGAAGCACCTCCCCAACGACCCCATCTTCCAGCTCGTGAACATGATCTACGAGGTGGCTCCGGGCGTCCTCACCAAGCACGGCAAGACCAAGAACCCCTGGCCGAACGTCGACGCGCACTCGGGCGTCATCCAGTGGTACTACGGCGTCCGCGAGTGGGACTTCTACACGGTCCTCTTCGGCGTCGGCCGCGCGCTGGGCGTGCTCGCCAACATCACCTGGGACCGCGGGCTCGGCTACGCCATCGAGCGTCCCAAGTCGGTCACCACCGACATGCTCGAGCAGTGGGCCAAGGACGGCCGCCGGAAGGGCGCCGAGGACTAGCCTTCCACGTCTCGTGAAGTTCCCGGGGGCCGCTCCGCGAGGGGCGGCCCCTCCTGCTTCCGGGCCGCGCGGAGCACGAACTCCTCCACGAGCCGCATGGCCTCGGCGGGCCGCCGCTGCAGGACGAGGTGCGGGGTGTCGAGCAGGCGCACCTCCGCCCGCGGCTGGAGCGCCCGGATCTCGGTGGGCAGGGTCGTGCGCAGGAGCCGGTCCCGCTTGCCGCCGAGGAAGAGGATCGGCACCGGGCAGAGCCGCAGCGGCTCGGACGCGTCCACGGCGAGCGCCTCCCGCGCGCGCGCCGAGAGGACCCGCGCCGGCACCCGGCGCACCGCGTCGCGGACCTCCTCGACCAGCTCCGGCGGCGCGTCGCCCCCGGCGAGCAGGAGGCGCACCACGTGGGGCGGCAGCGGCAGGCGGAAGAAGGCCGGGCCGAGCGGCGCGGCCCGGGCCACGACCGGATTGGCCGGCCTGCGGTGGAAGGTGGCGGCGAGCACCACGCAGACGAGCCCCTCCGGCTTCCCGGCCGCGATGCGGAGCGCGAGCGGCCCCCCGAACGACTCTCCCAGGATCGCGAACGGCTCCCCGCGCGGCAGCCTCGGCCAGACCAGCGCCTCCAGCTCCCGGTACCCGAGGACCCGGTCCGCCGGGTACGGGACCGGGCGCAGGTCGAGCGCGCCAGTGGACGCCGCGACGAACCGGTCGAAGAGCCGGGTGCTCCCGTCGAGTCCGGGGAGCAGCACCAGCGGAAACGGCCTCGTCGGGCTCACCGGCCGAGTCTGTCAGAAGAAGAAGCGGTCGGCCACGCCACGGGTCCACTCGAGGATGGTGGGCCATCCCACCACCGCGTCGAGCAGCTCCTGGGCCGGGCCCGGGTCCACGCCCGACTCCACCAGGCCGGCCGAGCAGGCGAAGAGGCGGCAGCTCCCCGCCTCGCGGGCCTGGAAGAGCGCGCGCGCCGGGCCCTCGTCGTCGTCCTCGGCGGAGCGGACCACGGCCCCCACCGCCTCGCCGAGGAGGAACACGTCCACCCGGTCTCCGAGGGCGGCTGCGGCGAGGGCGCAGGACCCGGCGACGCGCAGCGACCCCTCGTCGGAGCGGGACACGAAGACGACGGTTCGGCGCTCGCTCATCACGATTCCCCCGTGGCGCGCCGTGTTATAACCCGCGCGCCATGTCCGAAGAGAAGAAGCGCGAGGCCGGCCCGGTCGTCGTCCGCAAGGGCCACGTGAAGCCCCCTCCCCCCGGCGCGAAGATCGAGGCGCCGGTGGTCGAGCAGCTCGGTGCCGAGGGAGCTCCCGCCGCGCCCGCGCCGGAGGATCGCCGTCCGCTCTGGCAGCGGCTCGCCGACGCCAAGGCTGGGACCGCCACGGCCGCTCCGTCCGCGCCGGCGTCGAGGGGCCAGCCGCAGCCGTCCCGCCCCGCGCGCCGGCCTCGCACCGGTGGTCCG